>DASPUZ010000051.1:0-7417 GCA_035622635.1 bacterium
TGCCAGGCACGGCGGCGATCTCGTCCAGGTTGTCGAGACAACGCGGACTCTCGACCTGCGCCATCAACATCGTCTCCGCGTTGGACCACGCGATCGCGTCCGGGACCGACGCGCCCGAGTAGTCGGTCACGGCGCTGCGGAGCCCGAATCCCCGCTCCCCGACCGGCGGGTACTTCGCGCACCGCACGATCGTGCGCGCATCGTCCACGGTCTCGACGTGTGGGACCATGAGGCCCAGGGCGCCGGCGTCGAGCGTCCGGGCGATCAGCGCGTAGCCGATCTCCGTGACCCGCACGAGCGGTGCGATCCCCGCACTGCGCGCGGCCCGGCAGACCCTCTGGATCGTCTCCATGTCGGCCGAGCCGTGCTCGGTGTCGACGACGAAGAAGTCGAAGCCGGCCGCCGCCAGCACGTAGGCGATCTCCTCGGTCCGCATCTCGGACACCATCGTCCCGATCGCGGTGCCACCCTGAAGGAGCTTGGCCTTCGCCGCGTTGGGAGTCATTGCGCCACCCCCTCTCCGACGAGCAGACGGCAGCCGGGTTGTTCGCGGACCGCCGGGTTGGCCAGATAGGTCGGCCACTCTCCCCGGAGGAGCTGAGCGGCCTGACGGCCGACCTTCTCCGCCAGTTCCTGCATGGCCTCAACGGTCGTCGACGCATAGTGCGGCGTCAGCACGACGTTGTCCATCTGGTGCAGCGGGTTATCCTTGGCCGGCGGCTCCGGAGTCTGAACGTCGAGCCCGGCCCCACCCAACCGCCCGGAGCGGAGCGCCGCGATGAGCGCCTCCTGATCGACGACCCCGCCGCGGGACGCGTTGATGAGTATCGCGCCCGGCTTCATTCGCGCGAACGCCGCCGCCCCGATCATCCCGCGTGTCTCGGACGTGAGCGGAGGATGCAGGGAGACAATGTCCGCCCGAGCCAGGAGCTCGTCCGGCTCGACCTTTTCCACTCCCATGGCCTCCATCGTCGCAGCGTCCACATGGGGGTCTACGGCAACAACCCTGAGGCCGAACCCTCGAGCGCGCTCGGCGACCTTCCGTGCGATGTTGCCAAAGGCGACCAGACCGAGGGTCTGGCCGCGCAGCGTGTGCATCGGCTGTAGCGTGCTGGGCGCCCACCCCCCGCTCCGGACATGGCGATCGGCGAGCACGACCTTGCGGCTGACCGCGAGAATAAGTGCCCACGTGGCGTCGGCCACCTCGTCGTAGCAGAAGTCCGGCACGTAGGCCACGCACACACCGTGCCGCGTCGCCGCCGGGATGTCGATGGTGTCGAGGCCGACCCCGGTGCGGACGATGCCGACCAGGCGCGGTGCCCCAGCCAACACGGTGTCCGTGATCCGCGCGGCGCTCACCACGAGTACGCGCGCCTCGCGCGCCGCCGCAACCAGGTCCGCCTCGCTGCGACACGACACCGAGCGGAACACACCCCCGGCCGCCTCGATCTCCTTCGTATCGAGGCGAAACCTGGGGCCGCTCTCACCTTCCGTCCACAACACGAGCCGCGTTTCGGCCATTGCGCCCTCCCTGCCGACGGATCGGATCCCTCCCCCCAGGGATTGCGGTGCGCACTCGGCGGTCCCCTCTGTTGGCGGAAGTGCGGAGCGGCGCGAGGCCAGGCCTACTCGGGCACGCCCTGCGGTTCCACAGAAGCCTTGCGCCGCCGGGCTCATCGTACACGCTTGGACTAGACCCCCCGACGCCTCCCAACCGGCAGGCGAGGTCTCGCCGGCGACGCCTCCTGCAGGCCCGGCGCCTCGGCATCGCGCCCTCGGTCTCCGTTCGCCGCCCCGGCCCGCTCCCCGTCCAGGTGCGGGCCCGCAGCACCGGCCTCGCGCCCCACACCGGGAGGGAGGATCTTGCGGAGAAACTGGCCGGTGTAGGATGCGGCGACCTGTGCCACCGACTCCGGGGTGCCCTCGGCGATCACCTGCCCCCCGAAGTCGCCGCCCTCCGGCCCGAGGTCGACGATCCAGTCCGCGGTCTTGATCACGTCCAGGTTGTGCTCGATCACGAGGACCGTGTTGCCGGCGTCCACGAGGCGGTGCAGGACGTCCAGCAGCCGCTGGACGTCGGCGAAGTGGAGGCCGACGGTCGGCTCGTCGAGAATGTACAGCGTCCGGCCCGTGTCGCGGCGGCTCAGTTCGGTGCTGAGCTTGACCCGCTGCGCCTCTCCACCCGACAGTGTCGTCGCCGGCTGGCCGAGCGCGATGTAGCCCAGCCCGACGTCCGCAAGCGTGCGGAGCTTGCGCTTGATCCGCGGGATCGCATCGAAGAACCCGAGCGCCTCGTCGACCGTCATGTCGAGCACGTCGGCGATGGACCTGCCCTTATACTTGATCTCGAGCGTTTCTCGATTGTACCGCTTGCCCTTGCAGACCTCGCACGGCACGTACACGTCCGGAAGGAAGTGCATCTCGATGCGAACGATCCCGTCCCCCTCGCACGCGTCGCACCGGCCGCCACGCACGTTGAACGAGAACCGTCCCTGCTTGAACCCCCGCACCCGCGCGTCGGGCGTCTGCGCGAAGAGTTCGCGGATCAAGTCGAACGTTTTCGTGTACGTCGCCGGGTTGCTGCGCGGCGTGCGGCCGATCGGTGACTGGTCGATGTTGATCACCTTGTCGAGCAGCCGCAGCCCATCGATGCGCTCGTGCGCGCCGGGTCTGGCGCGGGTCCCGTGGAGATGGTAGGACAGCGCCCGGTAGAGGATGTCGCCGATCAACGTCGACTTGCCCGATCCGGAGACACCGGTCACGCACACGAACTCTCCAAGCGGGATGGCCACGTCGATGTCCTTGAGATTGTGCTCGCGCGCGCCACGGATCACCAGCACCTCGCCCCGCCCTCGCCGGCGGCGGGGCGGGACTGCGATCCGGCGCACACCCGAGAGGTACTGCCCGGTCACCGAGAGGGGCGTGCGCATGATCGTCTCTAGCGGCCCCGAGGCGACGACGTGCCCGCCGTGTGCGCCTGCCCCCGGCCCGATGTCCACGATCCAGTCGGCCGCGCGGATCGTGTCCTCGTCGTGCTCCACCACGAGAATCGTGTTGCCCAGGTCGCGCAGCCGCTCCAGCGTCTCGATCAGGCGATGATTGTCCCGCTGGTGTAGTCCCACGCTCGGCTCGTCGAGGACGTAGAGGACCCCCATCAGGCCCGAGCCGATTTGGGTCGCCAGCCTGATCCGCTGTGCCTCCCCGCCGGACAGGGTGTTTGCCGTCCGATCCAGCGTGAGATAGTCCAGCCCGACGTCCACCAGGAACCGCAGGCGCGCGCGGATCTCCTTGAGAATCTGCTGCGCGATCATCTGCTCGCGATCGCTCACGGCGAGCGTCGAGAAGAACTGCATCGCCCCCCTCACGGTCAGCGCGCACACCTCGGCGATCGAGCGCCCGCCGACCGTCACCGCGAGACTCTCCTTCTTCAGCCGCGTCCCGCGGCAGTCCGGACACGGCGCGCTGCTCATGAACTGCTCGATCTCTTCCTTGATGTACTCGGAGTCGCTCTCCTGGTACCGGCGCTCGAGCTGCGGCACGATGCCTTCGAACGGGGCGTCGTACTGGCGGAGGGTTCCCCAGCGGTTGTGATACCGGAGGCGGATCGGCTCGTCGGTCCCGTTGAGCAGCGCCCGCACAAACTCGCGCGGCAGCTTCCGAACCGGAGTGTGCATGTCCACGCCGAAGTGGTCCGCCAGCGAGTGGAGGACCTCCTGATAGTACTCGCTCGTGGAGTTCGCCCACGGCACTACACCGCCGTCGAGGAGGCACAGCGCGGGATCCAGAACCAGCGCTGGATCGACCTCCTGCTTGAAGCCCAAGCCGGTGCAGGTTGGGCACGCACCGTACGGCGCGTTGAACGAAAAGATCCGCGGCTCGATCTCAGGCAGGCTCACGCCGTCGTCGGGACACGCGAAGTTCCGGCTGAATACAAACTCCTCGCCGTCGACGACCGAGATGCCCACGAGCCCCTGGCCAAGCTTGAGCGCAGTCTCCACCGAGTCGTTGAGCCGACTCCGGATGTCTGGCCGCACCACCAGACGGTCCACCACGACGTCGATCTGATGCTTGCGGTTCTTGTCGAGGGGGATCTCCTCGCCGAGCTCGTACAGGTTCCCGTCGACGCGCACGCGGGCAAACCCCTGCCTTCTGAGATCCAGGAACAGCTGCCGGTACTCGCCCTTGCGGCCACGGATGATCGGCCCGAGCACGAGGATCCGGCGGCCCTGCGGCATTTCCAACACCCGATCGACGATCTGCTCCGGCGTCTGCCGGCTGATCGGCTTGCCGCATTTGGGACAGTGCGGCGTCCCGATGCGCGCGAATAACAGGCGTAAGTAGTCGTAGACCTCCGTGACCGTGCCGACCGTGGAGCGGGGATTTCTAGGCGCGCCTTTCTGATCGATCGACACGGCCGGGCTCAGCCCGTCGATGTGGTCCACGTCCGGCTTCTCCATCAAGCCAAGGAACTGCCGCGCGTAGGCAGAGAGCGACTCCACGTACTTGCGCTGGCCCTCGGCGTAAATGGTGTCGAACGCGAGCGAGGACTTGCCGGACCCGGAGAGGCCGGTCAGCACCACCAACCGGTCTCGCGGCAGCTCGACGTCGATGTTCTTGAGATTGTGCTCGCGCGCGCCCCGCACGACGATGCAATCAAGCGGCATGATAACCCCTCTGTACGCCGCCAGCCGGCGGCAGGTACGGGAAGATAACCGAACGTGTGTTCGTCAATGCCACCCGAATTCCTTTGCTGTCGCCACTACGCAAAACGCTGCGCCGGTCCGGAACGATCTCCCCCCGTCAGCACCGCCACGGGCCAAGCGTAGTCTCCTTCCGGTCTAGCGCGGACGGCCGTACCCGCTCCTGCGGCCCCTCGAACGCGCTCCCCCGCCCGCGGCGGCAGATGGCCGGCGCCCCCGGCGCGACCTGGTACCACCGAAAAACGGCTCCCCCAACCCTCTCCGGAGCTCCTGGAGTTGATCGCGCAGCGCCGCGGCCTTCTCGAACTGCAACTCCGCGGCGGCTTTCCGCATCTCGCGCTCCAGCACCTCGATCGTGCCTTCGAGCTCGCCCGGGCTCAGCATCAACAGGCGTGCGATGTCCCAGGACACTCGCTTGCCCTGCTCGGCCAGACCGACGAGCTCGTTGGCCGTGAGCACCGTGCCGTCGCGCCCGTCCTGAGTGTTGTAGACGCCTGGCTCCTCCTCCACCGCCTCCTCGAGCTCGATCATGTCGAGGATCGGCTTCACGACCGTCGTCGGCGTGATGCCGTGCTCCTCATTGTACCGCAGTTGAATCTCCCGGCGCCGGTTCGTCTCGGCGATCGCCCGGCGCATCGAGTCGGTGGCTTCATCGGCGTAGAGAATGACCCGGCCGCCGAGGTGCCGCGCTGCCCGTCCCATCGTCTGAATCAGGCTCGTCTCCGAACGGAGATACCCCTCCCTGTCGGCATCGAGGATCGCGACGAGCGATACCTCCGGAAGATCGAGCCCCTCCCGCAGCAGGTTGATGCCGACCAGCACGTCGTAGGTGCCCTGACGCAGATCCTTCAGGATCTGGACCCGCTGCAGAGTCTCGACCTCCGCGTGGAGGTAGTGCACCTTCATGCCGAGCTCCTGCAGGTAATCGGAGAGATCCTCGGCCATACGCTTGGTCAGGGTCGTCACCAGCGTCCGCTCGCCGCGGTCGACCTGCGCCTTGATCTCGCCGATCAAATCGTCGACCTGCCCCTTCGCCGGGCGTACGTCGACCTGGGGATCTACGAGGCCGGTCGGGCGGACGATCTGCTCGGCGACCCGACTGCTCACGGAGAGCTCGTACGGACCGGGGGTGGCGGAGACAAACACATTCTGGGGCACAAGCGAGTCGAACTCTTCGAACGTCAGCGGCCGGTTGTCATAGGCCGACGGCAGGCGGAACCCGAAGTCGACCAGGTTCTTCTTGCGCGCGCGGTCGCCTTCGTGCATCCCGCGGACCTGGGGTACGGTCACGTGCGACTCGTCGATCATCACGAGGTAGTCCTTGGGGAAATAATCGAGCAGGCATCCGGGCCGCTCGCCTTCCGCGCGTCCCGAGAGGTGGCGCGAGTAGTTCTCGATGCCGGGGCAGTACCCAACCTCCCGCAGCATCTCGAGATCGTACTTGGTCCGGAACTCGAGCCGCTGCGCCTCCAGAAGCTTCCCCTGCCCCTGGAACCACGCGACGCGCTGGCGCAGCTCCTCCTCGATTCGCTCGAGCGCGCTACCCAGTTTTGCCGCAGTCGTGACCCAGTGCTTCGCGGGCCAGATGGCGACGGCGGGCTTGTCCGCGAGAAGCTCGCCCGTCAGCGGGGCGACCTCATGAATGCGCTCGACTTCGTCGCCGAACAGCTCGACCCTGACCGCCCGATCCTCGTAGGAAGGAAAAATCTCGATGACGTCGCCCCGCACGCGGAACCGCCCGCGCGCAAAGTCGATGTCGTTGCGCTCGTACTGCACGTCCACCAGCCGACGGAGGATCTCGTCGCGCGACCGCTGCTCGCCGGTGCGGAGGAAGAGCATAACGTCCTCGTAGTCCTGCGGCGACCCCAAGCCGTAGATGCATGAGACCGAGGCCACGACGAGGACGTCACGTCGTTCCATGAGCGCCTTGGTGGACGCGTGGCGCAGCCGGTCGATCTCGTCGTTGATGGAGGCGTCCTTCGCGATGTACAAATCGGTCTGCGGCACGTAGGCCTCGGGCTGATAGTAGTCATAGTACGAGACGAAATACCGCACCGCGTTGTCGGGGAAGTACTGCCTGAACTCGCCGTACAGCTGAGCGGCCAGCGTTTTATTGTGGGCGAGCACCAGCGTTGGACGCTGGATCTGCTCGATGACGGCGGCCATGCTGTGAGTTTTGCCCGATCCCGTGACTCCGAGGAGCGTCTGGAAGCGGTTGCCGCTCCGGATACTCTCGACGAGCCCGGCGATCGCGCTCGGCTGATCGCCGGCAGGCTGCTGGTCAGTGACCATCTTGAACTGGGCCATAGGTCGCTACCCACCGCAACTCGGGGATTGTATCAAGAAATTATACCATGGAGATTCGATGATATTCTATGGAGCCTCGTGGAACGAAAACATCTCAGGCAGACTTCGGCCACCGCCGGGTCGCGGGGAACCCAGCAGCGGCGCACGGTCGATCTATTGACTGGGCGAGAAGAGCAGAAACGAAGAATTCAGAACGGAGGATACTTCTTTGGTGCCGCGCGTGCCGAAAGTAGCCATCGTCCTGGCCCTGTTGGTTCCGCTCCTCGGGCCGCCGTCAGGCAACGGTGCCTTCTCGGCGGGCGCAACCCCAGGGGTCAATCCTCGATCCATAGTGCCCGCGGAGTTCCAGGACCTGTATCCAACGTTACAACGCTATCTGACCGACGACGGCAACTTGCTGAACTCCCGCT
>DASPUZ010000052.1:0-2299 GCA_035622635.1 bacterium
GGTCATGCCGCTGCGGTCGCCCCGGCGCGGCGAGACCGAGAAGATCCCGATCACCGCGGTGATCACGCCGATCATCGGCACGATCAGCGGGAAGACCAGGCCCTTGTCGCCGAACGCGCTCTTGCCCAGGATCAGCGAGGCCACCAGCATGACCGCGTAGGACTCGAACAGGTCCGCGGCCATGCCGGCGCAGTCGCCCACGTTGTCGCCCACGTTGTCGGCGATCGTGGCCGCGTTCCGCGGGTCGTCCTCGGGGATGCCCTGCTCGACCTTGCCCACCAGGTCCGCCCCGACGTCGGCCGCCTTGGTGTAGATGCCGCCGCCGACCCGCATGAACAGCGCCAGCAGCGCCGCGCCGAAGCCAAAGCCCTCCAGCACGTTCGGCGCGTTCTCCCGGTAGATCAACACCACGACCGCGGCGCCGAACAGGCCGAGGCCAACGGTGAACATCCCGGCCACGCCGCCGGTCCGGAACGCGATCCGCATCGCGGGCCGTTCCCCGCCCTCGCGGGCGGCGGCCGCGACCCGGACGTTGCCGCGGGTACACAGCGTCATCCCCACGAACCCGGTCAGCGCCGAGAATACCGCGCCGACCAGGAAGAAGATGCTCCGGCCCCAGCGCACACCGTTGCCGTCGGCGGGCAGCACGGCCAGGACGAAGAAGATGATGACCACGAACACGCTGAGGGTCCGGAACTGGCGGCGCAGGTACGCGGCCGCGCCTTCCTGCACCGAGCGCGCGATCTCCTGCATCCGCTCGGTTCCCTGGCTGGCCGCGAGCACTTCCCGTACCAGCGCGCCGGCCACGCCGAGCGCGAGCAGCGCCACGACCGCGACAATGACAACCCAGGTCAAGTTAGAGCCGCTCACACTGACGGAGTTGGCCGCCAGCACGGAGACGCGCTTGAACATTCGACCTCCTGGAACTCCGAACGGAAGAGGTGCCGATCGGGAACAAACGAGTGGCCGGGAGTCTACGCACGCACAGGCCGAACCACGAACACCGGGCCGTTCCTAACAAATACGTTACCTCGCCGTAACTTTCACGATAAAAGACCGCGATGCAAACGGCAACGACGAAGGCTAGGGCACGGTCGGTGCAAGGGCTGGCAAGTCCCCAGTTCAGGCTGTGGTGGCGGCCGCCGACGGCCAGCTCATCCGGACGCTCACGCCGGAACTACTCGACGAGACGCGCACGTCATCGGCCAGGCCGGAGATCACGGCCAGACCGAACCCGGCCGGGATCGCGATTCCGCCGTCCTGTCCCGGAGCCGCCGACTCGTCTTCGCCCTCACGGCCTACCGGTTCCGGCGGGCTCGCGGGAGCCGACGGCGCGTGATCGCTCACCACCACGACGAACCGTTCGTCGGTGTCGGTCATCTCGATCCGGACCGGTTCCGCCGGGCAGTGCCGCTGATGTGCCTCGACCGCACGCGAGCAGGCCTCGCCCACGGCGAGGCGCACCTCATCAAGCAACGCTTCGTCGACGCCGCTGCGCCGCGCCACCGCGGTAGCGACCAGCCGCGCGGTGCGGACGTGCGCGGGCAGCGGCGTGAACGTGACTTCGACGGTGGCCATCTCCAGGCTCTTGAGTCCGTCCGCCGTTACTTCTCGGCCTTCTTGGCCGCGATGGCCTCGTCCACGGTGTCGTGGATGCCGAAGACCTTCGTCAGCCCGGTGATCCGGAAGATCTTGAGTATCCGCTCCTGCGTGCAGACGAGATCCAGCGAGCCGTCGTGGGCGCGGACCCGCTTCAGCCCTCCGACCAGGACCCCGAGACCGGTGGAGTCGAGGAACTCGACCTTCTCCATGTTCACGACGAGCTGGTAGTTGTTCTTGTTGACCAGATCGATAAGCAGCTCACGGAGCCGCGGCGCCGTGTAGACATCGATCTCGCCTTCGACGTCGACGACCTCGATGCCGTCCTTGTTGTAGTGACCCAGCTTCAGATCCACAAATCCTCCAGCGCCATCACGGCGTCATCTCCACGTCCCGCCCCCGGCGCACGGGCCGGCCTAGCCGGCGCCCGGGCGTGACCCTCTGCGGCATTCAACCACGCTCCGATGTCATGTCTATACGAAATCATGCCTTCGAGCATCCCCCAACGGATGACACACTGAAAACCTGTGTCGACGATCACGGAGTCTTCATCTTCTTCAGCGGGTGGCTACTCGCCCCCCGCACCCCCTCGTTCCACGGGGGGCTCCCCGCCCCCCGCAACCCCCGGCTCCACGGGGGGCTCCCCGCCCCCCGCAACCCCCCGGGGGGGCTCGCCGCCCCCCGGACCTGCCGGGCCGGA
>DASPUZ010000053.1:0-2969 GCA_035622635.1 bacterium
CGGCACCGCCGATCGCCCGCAGCACCGCCTCGAACGTGCCGGGCGACATCGATGTGTCGGCGTCAATCCGAACCAGACCCTGCGTCGGCACCTCGTTGCGGATTTCCGCGACGTAGTCCGGTGGATGACACAGCGTGATCAGGTCGATGGTCGCGGCCGGCGCTTGTTCACGCGCCAGCAGCTGGAATTTCTCGTCATTGAGCGCCTGGTCGATGGCGCGCAACCGGTCGGGCCGTTCCGGATGGCCGGGCGGATTGAGATGCTCGAGGCAGGCCGGATGGGTTACGAGCAGTGTCGTCATGTGGGCCTCGCCGATCGAATTCAGGCGCCGGAACCAGAAGCCGGCATGGTCCTGTCGCTGGTATAGTAAACGTAGCCCGGATGGAAGCGGCGCATCCACGATGGACGTTTCCTTCGGCACAGCATGCACCGCGACATCCGGGACGGCCTCGAGACGTTGCACGCGCCGTCGCCGGGTAGGTGAGGATGTTGCCACCCTCACCCCCCACAGACCCGGACGTGCAGGATTACCGCATCCGGTTCTTCACGGGAGAGCTTCGCTAAACGGTGACGTAACTGTGGACGATGCGGGGCCGAGGAAGCGGGTGGCGTGCGAGGAGCGCACTGAAGGCGACCCAAGTGAGGGGCTGCCCGCGCGTGCGTCGTTCCAGCCACTTTTTCCAGGACCGGTAGACCTGCTGGAAGAACCGGCCAATGTGCTCGCTGTTCCCGGTGATGCCGTAATAGGCGTAGTGGCCTATCAGTTTCGCGGACAGCTTGTCGTGCTGATCGGCGATCGGCTGATGGCGGTTTTTCCGACACCAGTCATTGACCGCGACCAGCGCGCGGGCGAGCCGGCTTTTCGCCGTTCGCTGGCGCACGACGTTCTTGCCTTTCGCCGTCTTCGCCCAGGTATGGGTAAAGCCGAGAAAGTCGAACGGCGGTTCCTCGCAGTCCGGATGCGTGCCACCTTGGCGCTGCGGGCGGAAGTCGATGAAGCGCGTCTTGTCGGGATGAAGCGAAAGCCCAAACCGTCCAAGGCGCTTGCCCAACACCTCCATGACCCGTTTGGCGTCGTGGTGGTTCTTGAACGTCATCACAAAGTCATCGGCAAACCGAACCAGGGTACAAGGTCCCACCATGCGGGGTCTCACCTCTTTCTCGAACCATTCGTCCAGCACATGGTGCAGGAAGATGTTCGAGAGCATCGGCGAGATAACGCCGCCTTGCGGGGTTCCTTCGCTTGCCAGCCGCAGGGAGCCGTCTTCCAGCACCCCCGCGTTGAGCCACTTGCCGATCATCCGCCGGATAACGCCGTCGGTCACTCGCTGGTCGAGGATCGCACGTAACTCAGAGTGCGGAATCGAATCGAAGTACTTGCGTATATCGACTTCGATTACCCAGTACTGGCCCTGCCGCGTGATGACGCTAAACAATTCACGCAGCGCCTGATGCGCCGAGCGTCCCGGCCGGAAGCCGTACGAGCAGGGCAGAAAGTCCTCCTCGTAAACCGCCTCCAGCACCATCACGATCGCGCGCTGCGCTATCTTGTCTTCGAAAGTCGGAATGCCGAGCGGCCGCTGCGAGCCATCCGCCTTGGGGATGTAGGTGCGGCGCACCGGCGGCGCATGATAGCGGCCGGACATGATGCGCTCCCGAAGGTTCATAAGATTGGCCTCAAGGTTCGCCTCGTAGTCCGCCGCCGACACGCCGTCGATGCCCGTCGCGCCATCCTTGCGGATTTGCAGATAGGCCTCCCGCATCCATTCGAAGTCGATAACGTGGTTGAGCGAGTACAGCACCCTTCCCGGCTTCCGCCTCGCCAGTTCGACTATCCAGTGCCGTTTCGTTAACAGGTTTGCAGGGTCCATCGTCCCTTCCCGTGTGTCCCATCACCGGTTCTCTCCGCGCGGCGCCCCCCTTCCCTCCTTCGGGTCCCGGTGAGCCCGGTTCCCCGCTCTCGTCAGTACTATGAGGGCGCTACGACTTCCCACACGCGCATCGGCGGTCGCTTATTTGGTTCGCTCCCGCCGTCCACGGCTTCCTCCCGTTTCGTGTCCGCCGCAGCCTTGGCTGCCGCGCTCCCGGCAAGCCGGAGGTGCCTGCCGAGCCAGGGCCTTGCTGTACCGGTTGCCCACATTCCCGGCGCTCGTCCGTGGACGCGAATGGGATCTCTCAGGTCTTCAGGCAATCCATCCCGTGCCTCTGCTGCGTTCCTGGACCCCGGTCGAGTCGGTGTGTCCTCGCCGTGGCGGCCACACCGATGCTGCCCCCGCTATCCGGACGGCGAAGGCCTCGGCATTGGCTGATTTCGGGGCTGACTGGCGCAGCTTCGGCACCTGCTGTCCTACGCTTCGCGCTTCGCATTGCTGCTCACGCGCAAGGCTCGCTTCCGGCTGGCCGGCTCGGCCTTTGCCGCGAGGGAGTCGAACCCTCTGGATCACGATGAGAGGTTTCAGCTCGTGTTGACGATCATCCTCCTCTCCTGCTCTCCTGACGCTACCGGAGGTCGCGGCGCATGCCGTGCCGCAGGAAATGTCCGTCGTGGATGCACCGCTTCCATCCGGGCTACGTTTACTTCGCGCGCCGTGCCCACGCGGACAGCGCGACGGTGGGCACGCGCGGACAAGTCCGCGCTCGACCGGGCGTTCCCGCGAATACCTGCACCCCGTCACGCCATGCGGTTGGTCAGCGTGCCTGTCTCTTCGATCCACAGTTTCACTTCGTCGCCGGCCTTGAGGAATTCCGGCCGCGCGGCGCCGACGCCGGCGGGCGTTCCGGTCAGGATCACATCGCCCGGCTGGAGCGTGATGCGCGAGGAGAGATGCTCGATCTGTTCGGCCAGCGTGAAGATCATCTGGCTGGTGTTGGAATCCTGCTTCAGCACGCCATTGACCCACAGCTTGAGCCCGAGCTTCTGCGGGTCGGGAATGTCGGACGCCGGAACGATCCACGGCCCCAGCGGACAT
>DASPUZ010000054.1:0-39725 GCA_035622635.1 bacterium
TCGCGTCGTCACCCCCGGCGTGAGCGACGAGGGGCGTCCGCGAGGCAGACCCGCCGGAGCCGGCACCGCTGTCATCGGACCGGTCGTCGACGCGTCGGCGGTGCTGCCGGCGATCCCCGCTAGAACCAGCACCGTGCCGGCCCAGAACCATGCCCCCAGCCGGTCACCGAACAGCGCCGCGGACGCGGCAACGCCAACGAGAGGTTGCAGGTACTGTAGCGTTGCGGCGATCCGAGCCGGCAGGCGATGAAGCGCCCCGAACCAGACCCATAACCCGAACACGGTCACGAGCAGCGCCAGATAGGCCACCACAGCGATGCCCTGAGCCGTGGGATGCATCGGCGCGTGGCGTAGTTCCCACGCCGATATCGGCACGAGCCCGCAGGCCCCGGCGAGCGATGTCAACGCGGCCACAGTGAGCACCGAGTACTCGCGAACTAGCGGCACGCTGAGCACATAGTAGAGCGCGACGGCGATCGCGGACACGACCATGAGCCCGTCCCCACCCGCGCTTCCCGTTCTCACGACCGCGGCCAAATGGCGCGGGTCCCCGGTCGCCACCAGCGCCACCCCCACGAACGCCAGCACCAGCCCAACCGCCTGCCGAAACCTTACCGGCTGATGGAGGCGTGCGGCCGCCAGGATCACGACGAACACCGGGATGAGGGCGGAAATCACCGTGGCAACGGAGGCGGACGTCTGTCGGACGCCGAGCGTCTGGGACACCTGTCCGCACACGATGCCGAGCAGGCCGAGACCGACGGCCGCGGTGAGGACCCGCGGAGGAGGAACCTGCCGCCCCCTGAGAAACAGCACGAAAAACGGAGCGGCGACCACGTACCGGAGGGCCGTCAGAGTGAGCGGCGGGAAATCTCGTAGCCCGAGCTTGGTCAACGGCACGCTGCCACCCCAGATCACCGAGAGGAGCACGAGCATGCCGATCGACCCAACTGTGGCCCGCGACCCAAGTGCCCCCGCCTTCGCAGCCGGCGACACAACCTTGGAAGACACGTTCACGGGGTCACACGATGCGGCCAGATGTGACGCAGACGAACCACCTGCCTCGCGGACGCCCCTCGTCGCTCACGCCGGGGGTGACGACGCGAATAGCGGGGCCAGCACGCGGCCCGGTCCAGCCGGCTCCGGCGCCTAGAGCTCGCCGAGGTAGCTCTTCCGGACGAGATCGTTCTCTCGCAACTTGTCGGCGGTGTCGGCGAGCACCACACGGCCAGTTTCGAGGACGTAGCCGCGCCTTGCAATTTGCAGCGCCATGAGGGCGTTCTGCTCCACGAGAAGGATGGTCACGCCCTGCGCGTTAATCTCCTGAATCGTCTGAAAGATCAGCTCGACGAGCACCGGAGCCAGCCCCATCGAGGGCTCGTCCAGCAGCATGATCTTGGGCTTGGCCATCAGCCCCCGGCCGATCGCGAGCATCTGCTGCTCACCGCCGGACAGGGTGCCGGCGATTTGGGCGAGTCGCTCCTGAAGCCGCGGGAACAGCACGCAGACCCGGTCCAGATCCTCCTGGATCGCCCGGCCATCCGACCGCGTGAACGCGCCCATCTTCAGGTTGTCGAGTACGGTCATCCGTGGGAAGATCCGGCGCCCCTCCGGGACGAGACAGACGCCCCGGCGCGTGATCTCGTGCGGCGGAAGGCCGTGGATGACCGTCCCGTCGAGCCGCACCGACCCGGGGCGCGGGTGCAGGAATCCGGCGATCGTCTTGAGCGTCGTGCTCTTGCCGGCACCGTTCGCGCCGATGAGCGTGACGATCTCCCCGTCGTCCACGGTCACGGACACCCCGTGGAGCGCGTGGATGTGCCCGTAGTATGCGTGGATTCCCTCCGCGGCAAGCGTGGCCATCGCTACAAGACCGCCGCCTTGCCCAGGTACGCCTCGATGACCCGCGTGTCGCGCCGGATCTCGTCCGGGGTCCCCTCGGCGATCTTCTCCCCGTGGTCGAGCACGGTCACGCGGTCGGCCACACCCATCACCACCCGCATCTGGTGCTCGATGAGCAGCACGCTCAGGTGCAGCTCCGACCGCAGGCGGCGGATGAAGTCCATCAGATGTCCCGCCTCCTGCGGGTTCATGCCGGCCGCCGGCTCGTCGAGCAGGAGAAGCCGCGGACGCAAGGCCAGCGCCCGCGCGATCTCCAAACGCCGCTGATCGCCGTACGGCAGGTTCTTTGCCAGCTCGTCGTCGCGTCCCCCCAACCCCACAAACCCCAGCAAGTCGTGCGCGAGCCGGTGGGCCCCTTCCTCCTCACGGGCGACCCCGGCGGTCCCGAACACGATGCGAAGGGGATCCGCCGTAAGACGGCTGTGCATCCCGATGAGCACGTTCTCCAGCGTGGTCATGTTGGCAAAGGTCCGGATGTTCTGGAACGTCCGGGCGACCCCCAGGCGCGCGATCTCGTGCGGCCTCCGTCCCGTGATATCGTGCCCCATGAACGTGATCGTCCCACCGCTCGGCCGGTACAGCCCGGCGACGACGTTGAAGAATGTCGTCTTGCCTGCGCCGTTTGGCCCGATCAGGCTGACGATGCTCTGCTCGGGCACGGTGAACGTCACCCGGTTCACGGCAACGAGTCCCCCGAACGTCTTCGACACGTCCCTAGCGTCGAGGAGAGGACGGTCGGGTTCCGTGCCGACATCATGGACCATCACCGCACGCAGGACGCGCTCGGTGCTCATGGCGCGTCCTCGGCCGGAGGCGCCGCCACCGGCGCACTCACGAGCTCGCCGACGGCGAGCTCCTCGTGCGCGGGCTCCTTGATGATCGCCCGGATCCGGCCTGCGGGGAAGAGCCCCTCGGGACGCAGGAGCATGAGGAGGATGAGCCCGAGGCCGTACAGCAGGAACTTCAAGTTGACGAAGTCCAGCGTCGTGAGAAGCGGGATCCGCCACGCCTCCCCGAGACTGTGCGACCATTGCGTCAGGTCCGTGAGAAACAACGTCTGGAATTCGTACAGGATGCCCGCCCCGGCAATCACGCCGAAGACGTTACCCATTCCCCCGAGGACGACCATCGCGAGCACCGTGAACGACACCGTGAAGTTGAACTGCTCGGGGCTGACGATTCCGAGCTTGGAGACGTACAGGGCGCCGGCAAATCCCGAGAAGAACGCGCCAAACGAAAACGCAAGGAGCTTCGTCGTCGTGAGGTTGATCCCCATCGAGGCCGCTGCAACCTCGTCTTCCCGAATCGCCAGCCACGCGCGCCCAAGCCGGGAGTCTCTGAGGCGGAGGATCGCGATCACCGAGAGCACGATGACCAGGATGAGCGTATAGTAGTACGGCTTCGGGTTGAATCCGAAGTGGTACCCCAACAGCGTCGGCTGGTAGATGCCGACGACGCCGTTCGTGCCGCCGGTGTACTTCGGCAGGTTCAAGAACACGGTGGGTACGATCTCGCCAAAGCCAAGCGTCACGATAGCCAGATAATCACCCCGGAGCCGGAGAGTCGGAAAGCCGAGCAAGGCGCCGAAAATGGCGGCGATGATCGCCGCGGTGGGCAGCATCGGCCAAAACGGCAGGTGCAGGCCGTAGAACGGTGACGCTGCCAGCGCGTACGTATAGGAGCCGATCGCGAAGAACGCCGCGTACCCGAGGTCGAGAAGCCCCGCAAATCCGACGACGATGTTGAGGCCGAGCGCGAGGAGAACGAACACCGCCGCATCGGCCAGCGAGTTCACGTGCCCGGCGTTGCGATCGACGAACGGATAGATCAAGAACACGCTCAGGATCGCGAACGCATACCGGTACCGCAAAACCCCGCCGAGCCACGTCGCACCGCCGCCCCCTGCCATCGGCTGCTACGCCCGCTCCGAGAGCTGCTGCCCCAGGATCCCCGTCGGCCGGAAGACCAGCACGAGGATCAGCACGGAGAAGATCGTCACTTCCGCCCACTGGAACCCGACGTACTGCGCGGTCATCACCTCGACGAACCCGATCACGAAGCCTCCGAGCGCCGCTCCAGTGGTGTTGCCGATCCCGCCAAGCACGGCCGCGGTAAAGGCGATCAACCCGGCCCGGAACCCATTGATGAACCAGACGTTCCCGTAGTACAGCCCCGTGATGACACCGGCCGCGCCAGCCAGGAGCGATCCGACGAAGAACGTGAGCGCGATCGTCTTGTTGATGTCGATGCCCATGATCTCCGCGGCCATCCAGTCCTGGGCGGTCGCGCGCATCGCCCTCCCCAGCCTCGTTGTCTGCACGAAGAAATGCAGCGCGACCATCATGATAAGCGACGAGAGGATCACGACGAGCTGCATCTGTCCGATGCTCACCGGGCCGATTGAGAAGAACGGGTTCGGCACGAGCTGCGGGAACGGCACCGGAGATGGCCCATACCATAGTTGAAGGAGGTTCTCGATGCTGAAGGACACGCCAATCGCGGTGAGCAACGGTGCGAGGCGCGGTTTCCCTCGCAGCGGGCGGTACGCGAACCGCTCGATGACGATGCCAGTCGTCCCCATGACGAACATCGTCACCACGAGCGCGAGGATCAGCGCGAAGACGACGCCGGCGGCGAGGCTGTGGCCGGTTGCACCGAGCACGGTCAGAAGCGCGAGTGCGACGAACGAGCCGGCCGTGTAGACATCGCCGTGGGCGAAGTTGATCAGTTCGACGATCCCATAGACCATCGTGTAGCCGAGGGCGATAACTGCGTAGATGGCCCCGAGGGACAGGCCGTTGATGAGCTGCTGGACGAACAGGATCCCGTTCACGGCTGGCGGGACAAGGGGCGGCGCCGCGGCCGCCCCTGTCCCTCCCCTCGCGCGTGATCGCGCCGGCTACGCGCTAAAGTTGACCTGGTCGGCCCAGGTCCACTTGTTGTCCTTGACCGCGTAGACGGTAATGATCCGGTTCGTTGTATCCCCGTTCTGATCGAACGAGAACGTCCCCAGAATGCTGGGGTAGTTCCTGAGGGCGGCGATATGCGCACGGACCTTCTCCCGATCGGCGCCAACCGCCCTGACCGCATCGAGGATGATCTTGGCGCACACGTACCCGTTGGCACTGTACGCGCCCGGATCGTCGTTGAACCGCGCCTTGTAGGCCGTGATGAATGCCTGCGCCGTGGGGACCTTTGTCGCATCGATCGCGGCCACCGTGCCGTACGCGCCATTCGCCGCGTCTCCGGCGACCTTGAGGAACTCGTCCTCGACGATGCCGTCGCCGCCCACGAGCGGAATCGACAGGCCGACATCGGGCATCTGCTTCCGGATCAGGCCGCCGCCCGTCGTCGTCACGCCGCCGAAGAAGACCGCGTCGGGCCCCTCCGCCTTGATCTTGGTGAGGATCGCGTGGAAATCTTGGGTCCCCTTGGGGATGCCGTCGTGGCTCAACACCTGCCCGCCGATCTTCTTGAACTCCATCTCAACCTGATCGGCGATGCCCTTGCCATACGTCTCCTGGTCATCCAGGATCGCGAGCTTGTGGGCGTTGAGCTTCCGGTACGCATAGTCCGCGGCGACCGGTCCCTGCAGGTCGTCCGTCGCGCACACGCGGAAGTACGTGATCTTCGGCCGCTGGCCGTTCGGGTACAGCTTGAGCGCGCCAAAAGCTGGTTTCGTGAGGCCGGGGTTCGTCTGGGCCGGGCTGATCTGGACGATGCCTGCTGCGGATGTGAGCGGGATGCACGCCTGGGCGACGTTGCTGTTGAAGTTTCCGACGATTCCGACGACGGCGGTATCGGAGATCAGCTCCTGCATGTTCTTGGCGCCCTGCGCCGGATCGTGGACACCGTTCACCGCGTCGTCCTTCAAGGACTCGGAGAAGTGGTACGACCCGCCGAGCTTGTTGGTCTCCTCGATCGCCATGGTCACGCCGTTGTTGGTCGGCACGCCGTTCGGCGCCTCGCCGCCGGACATCGGAAGATCAACACCGATTTTCACTTCCGTCATCCCCGCGGCGGCCGCCGGCCGGAGTCCTAGGCCGCCGAGCACCCCAAGAGACAGTCCAAGCGCCGCTGCCCGTGCGAGCAGGTCACGGCGCGAGATCTTGCCCGCCTCGAACGCTTGCAGAAGCTCCCTTGCCTCACGATCCCCCATATTGTCCCTCCCTCTCCCCCTAAGATAGATCCTCGTCCCTATAGCCACAGCGGGCCGTTGAACCCCTGCAGTTCGCAAGCCCGCCCGGTTTAGGGAACCTTACGTTCGCGCTCGGGGGGAAAGTTCCCTCCGGCCGGCGATATTTTCCTGCCCGGGCCGGAATCCGCCGGCCTACCCAAGGAGGCGGGGGCGGACGCAATAGATCCGGTCGAGCAGCGCTCTATCCGAGCAAGAGTTCGGGTGGAGGCCGGATCGAAGGAAGGAGCGGTACGAAAGGACGTCCGCTCCTTGCGGTCGACCGGTCCGTGCGGAAGGCGGACGGTCGATCCCACGGAGGGCGCTAGGGGTAAATCCCGTGCGTTAGGAGCGCCTCGGCGACGCGGCCGATCGCGCGGACGAGCGCGCCCGACCGCAGGTCGACCTGTTTCTCCTGAGACAGCGCGAGCACGTCGCGGAAGCTCCGCACCATGATCCGCTCGAGTCGCTCGTTGATCTCTTCCTCGGACCAGAAGAAGGACTGAAGGTCTTGCACCCACTCGAAGTACGACACGATCACGCCGCCGGCGTTCGCCAGGATGTCCGGCACGACGAACACCTTGCGGTCCCGCAGGATCAGATCGGCCGCGGGCGTCGTGGGGCCGTTTGCTCCTTCGACGACGATTCGCGCCTTGATGCGCGGCGCATTGTCCGCGGTAAGCTGCCCCTCGATGGCGGCCGGCACCAGGATGTCGCACGGAAGTTCCAGCAACTCCTCGTTGGTGACGGCGTCGCCGCCGCGGTAGCCGGCGACGCTGCCCGTCTGCTGCTTGTGGCGGAACACATCGTCCGGGTCGAGGCCCTTCTCTTGGTGCACGCCGCCGCGGCTGTCGCTCACCCCGACGATCCGACACCCCTCGGCCCGCAGCGTTTTCGCTGCGTTGGCGCCGACGTTACCAAACCCCTGCACCGCCACGCGGGCGCCAGCGAGTTGCATCCCGAGGTGCCGGGCCGTCTCCCGCGCGACGATCGCCACGCCGCGCCCGGTGGCCTCCATGCGTCCGGCGGATCCGCCGATCGAGATCGGCTTCCCCGTCACGACGGCCGGTACGGAATATCCGTGGTGCATGCTGTACGTGTCCATGATCCAGGCCATAACCTGGGGCGTCGTTCCCATGTCGGGCGCGGGGACGTCGCTCTCCGGCCCGAGCAAGATCCCGATCTCGGTGGCGTAGCGGCGGGTCAGGCGCTCGAGTTCCGTTTGGGACAGCACTTTCGGATTACAGACGACCCCGCCCTTGGCGCCGCCGTATGGCAACCCCACGAGCGCGCACTTCCAGGTCATCAGCATGGCGAATGCACGAGTCTCTTCGAGGGTCACGCTGGGATGATAGCGGATCCCGCCTTTCGTCGGGCCCAATACGGTGCTGTGGTGCACCCGATACCCGGTGAACACCTGGACCGATCCATCCTCGCGCTGCACCGGGAAGTGCACCGTCAACTCGCGCTTCGGGTGCACGAGGACCTCGCGCACGCCGCGCTTGAGAGACAGCAAGTCCGCCGCCAAAGCGAATCGCTGGAGAACCGCCTGCCAGGGGGCGTCCCGCAACGTCGTGTTTGCCGCGTTGAGCACCATTCGCATCTCCCTCCAGGTGACGCGATCCTACCGCTCCCGACAACCCCGCCGGCTCGACCGCTTCAGTGTACTGCCCAGAGCCCTCCTGGTCCTCGGCGTCACGCGATCAAACCCGCAGGTACCTCCTTACCGCAAGGAGGCTCCCCACGACGCCGATCACGACACCCCACGTCAAGAGTTTCCAGAATAGACCGAGCACGACCTCCTCGGGAGCCGGCAGCGGCAGAAAGGGGAGCGAGTCCCGCGCGCCGTGGGCGACGATCACATACAACCCGGCGACGGCAGCAAACGCCAGGACCGCCCCGCACGCGCCGGTGATGGCGCCTTCGACGACGAACGGCCACCGGATGAACCACGCCGTCGCCCCAACGAGCCGCATCACCTCGATCTCGGCCCGCCGGGCGAACACGGTCAGCCGGATCGTACTGGCGATGATGACCAAGGCGACCAGCGCGAGCGCGCCGCCCACCACCGCGCCGGATAACCGCACAACCCGGGTCAGCGCGAGCAGGCGCCCCACGGTGTCCTCGCCGTAGCTCGCGGTCTCCACGCCTGGCAGGCGCCGAGCGGCCGCGGCAATCGCGTCGAGCCGATCCGGATGGTCCGCTTCCACGACGAAGGACGCCGGCAGCGGGTTTCGCGCCAGCAGGTCCTGAAACTGCGCGCGGCTGCCGATCGCCTTGCGAAGCCGGTTGAGCGCCTCCCCCTTGGACACGTAGGTGACGCCCGTCACCCCGGGCAGGGACTCGAGCTGCGCGTGCAACTCCGTGAGTGCGGCGTCTGGGAGGCCGTCCTTCACGTACACGACGGCTTGCACCTGCGATTCGAGCCGGTGCGCAACGTAGTCCAGCGCGCCCGCCACGACCAGCGCCGCACCAAGCGCGACAAGCGTCACGACGGTGACCGTAACCGCGGCGAGGCTCATCAGGCCGTTGCGACGAAACGCCTGGGCCCCTTCCGAGAGGAAATATCGCACGCCGCGCGGCGACGCACGAACCGGGCGCGTCATCCGCCGTATCGCCCGCGTGCCTCGTCTCGCACCACGGCGCCACCGTCGAGTGCGATGACCCGGCGGCGCAACACGTCCACGATCATCTTGTCGTGAGTGGTGACCACGACCGTGGTGGCGCGGAGGTTGATCTGGGACAGGAGCTGCATGATCTCCCAGGAGGTGTCGGGATCGAGATTCCCCGTCGGCTCGTCTGCGAGCAACAACGGTGGGCGATGCACAAGCGCTCGGGCGATACTGATGCGCTGCTGTTCCCCCGCGGACATCTGACCGGGAAGCGCGTGGGCGCGGGCGGCGAGCCCGACGACCTCGAGCACCTCCATGACGCGGCGGGTCACCTCCCGGGAGGGGACGCCGGTCACTTCCAGCGCAAACGCGACGTTTTCGTGTGCGGTCTTCCGCGGCAACAGCTTGAAGTCCTGAAACACGATGCCCACGCGGCGCCGCAAAAACGGCACCTGGCGCGCCGGCATGCGTGTGACGTCCCTGCCGTCCACGAGTACGCGGCCGGATGTAGGCAGCACCTCGCGGTAGATCATCTTCATCAACGTGGACTTGCCGGTGCCCGTCGCACCGACGACGAACACGAACTCCTCGGGCGCGATGCGCAGGGAGACGTCGCGGATGGCCGTCACGCCGCCGGGGTATGTCTTCGTCACGCGGTCGAACTCGACGGCAGCGACCCCGGGGAAGGGCATCGGCGTCCGGTGCGGCGAGGGACTTTGGCCGGCCTCACGCAACGGTGCGCCGTCGGTGGACGCCGCACCCACCACGATGCCGTCACCGCCGGTGCCCGCGGGCAATCGGGATGAGGACGCTCGTTCTCCGGCGGCCGCCTCACCCCGATCTCCGGCCGCGACACCCGTCTTCTCCTCGAGTGCGGCGGGGGCTCGCTCCCGAGTCGCCGGCCCGTCGTCCCTCGACCGGGGTATCCCGGGCGAGCTCACATCGCTGGGATGGTCAGGTTCCACGAACGAAGGACCGCATCGAACTCAACATCGGTCATGTCCAATCGAAGCGGCGTCACGGAGATCCTACCGTCCGCGACCGCGCGCTCGTCCGTGCCCGTCTCGCTCTCGTCTTCGCCTGCCGAGCCCGTGAGCCAGTAGTAGTCGCGGCCACGGGGGTCGGAACGCTTCTCCAGCCTGTTGACGTAGCGGCGCGTACCCTGCCGCGTAATTTCCACTCCTCGAAGCTCGCGCGCGGCGGCATTGGGCACGTTGACGTTCAGGAACGTGTCGCGGGGCAATCCACGTCGAGCGAGCTCCTGCGCGAGCGATGCGGCAAAGGCCGCGGCCGGACTCCAGTGGATGTCCCGAAACGCCGCGACCGAGATCGCGACGGCAGGGATCCCGAACAGCGCGGCCTCCACCGCGCCCGACACGGTCCCAGAGTAGATGAGGTCCATGCCGAGGTTGGCGCCCACGTTGATGCCGGATACCACGACGTCGGGAGGCCCATCCAGAAGGTCCAATACCGCGAGCACGACGCAGTCGGCCGGCGTGCCGTTCGTCGCCCACGCGGGCACGTCTGCGCCGGCTACCCTGACCCGTGTGGCCCGCAGCGGTTTGTGCAGCGTGATGGCGTGGCTGGCCGCGCTACGCTCGTGCTCGGGAGCCACGACAAACGTCTCCGCCACCTGGCTCATCGCGTGCGCCAGCGCGACGAGACCCGGGGAGCTTATGCCGTCGTCGTTGGTCAGCAGCGCGCGCATCGGCATCCCGTACCCGGAGTCACCGTGACATCACGCGAGGGCTTCGAGCGCAGCCGCGAAGGCATCGCGGGTGCTGGCATCGTAGAGCGCAAACACCACCTCGTCGAGAGAGCTCCCGGCACGCAGGTACGCCGCCGTTTCCTCCAGCATCACCGCGGCGGCCCGAACGGGCGAGAACCCTCCGACGCCGGTCCCGAGCGCCGGAAGCGCAACGGACCTTGCGCCGAGCGAGTCGGCCACCCGGAGCGCGCTCCTGGTGGCTCTCCGGATGAGATCCTCGCCCGTCACCAGGTCTTGTCCCATTGTCACCGCGTGAATGACATACCGCGCGGCGAGCCGGCCCGCCATCGTGGCCACCGCATCACCAAGAGGGATGGGCCCGAGCGCGACCGCCTCCCGCTCGATCTCGGCGCCGCCGCGTCGCTTGATGGCGCCCGCGACACCCCCGCCCATCCAGAGCCGATCATTTGCCGCGTTGACGATCGCGTCGACCGCCAGAAGTGTGAGGTCCTCCTGAACGATCCTGACGCGCGCAGACCCGATCTGTCGCTCGCCACGTATAGACACGGCCGTCACTGTGGTGCCGCAGGCTCCGACGGCGGAGGCCACGAGCGTGCAGCCGCCGCGTTCAGTCCTGATCCCGCCACCAGTCCGGTGATACGTCCTTCTTCTTGTATGTCTTCACGACCGGCCGCGTCCCGGCCTTTTCGCGCGCAACCCGCTTCCGCAATTCTTCGTATTCATGGAGGCTGGTGAGCATCTTGAGCGCGTCCCAGATCGCCTCCTCGACTTGTCCCCCGTCTCGAAGCAGCAGATCGACCAGCGGTTCGATGACACGTTTGTCCCGTAGCTTGCTGAGCAGGCGGATCGAGAGGCGCTTGACGTCTGGATCGTCGTCCGCAAAGTAGCGCAATAGGGGTTCGAACGCCGCGTCGCCGAGCAGCCCGTACATCGCCTTGAGCGCGAATCTGCGGACCTTGCCGCTCGGGTTCTCCATGGCCCCGCGGAGGGCCGACACGACGGTCTCGCGATCGCCTTGCGCAAACGCCTGCACCACTTCGGTCGGCAACAACGCGTCTCGGTCGCCCGCCGGCATCGCCAGCACGCCGCGCTCCTCGAGCCGCCCGATGGTCCCAACGACGGTCTCCTGCAGCCGAGGGTCCTCCAGAAACGTCTGCACCATCGGAGTGACGACGCGCCGGTCACCGACGCGGCCGAGGATCGTGAGGGCGGTCAGCTTCACGTAGTAATTCTCGTCGCCGAGCACGGAGAGCAGCGGCTCAACGATGCGCGGCCCCATCTCGGTGAGAATCCTCCACACCTGGGGCCCGATGCGCCGCCGCAGGTAACGGTCCTTGAACGCCTCCATCAGCGCGGGCACGGCCTCGGGACCGATCCGCGACAGCGCCTCCGTCGCAGCGGATACCAGTGACCGCTCACGCCGAGCGAGCACCTTGACCAAGGCCTCCACGGCGCCCGCGTCGCGAAGCTCACCGAGCCCCTTGACCGCCTGCACGCACACCTGCTCGGAGCGGTCGGCAAGAGCAGCGCGCATCGCTTCCATCGCCCGGTGCCCGCCGATCCGCCGCAGCGCCATCACGGCGCTCTTTCGCACGTACTCGTCCTGGTCGTGCAACGCCTCGGCCAAGGCAGGCACCGCGCGCTCGTCTCCCAACTTTCCCAGCGCGTGTGCCGCATCGCTCCGCAGCGTCACATCGGTACTCCGCAGCTGCTGCACAAACCGATCAAGTTCGTGCTCAGACCCGGGTGTCTCCGGCCGGGCCGGGGTCGGTGTGGTGGTCATGGATACACGCCTCCTTGCACCACCCAGACGTTCGCCGCTCGGCAGAACCTCTCCTTGATTCCGATGATAACGACGGTGGACGTGCTCGTCCCACTCGCCCCCGGTTACTTGATTCTTCGTATCTTCCCGCCTATACTTAGCTCCAGAATAACACTGCGGAGGAACCAATCGCATAGTGAAAGGCTCCGAAACATCCCCGGCGGGCCTCGTGACGTTCGCACACAAGAGCGAGGCCGAGCTCGCCAGGATCCTCGACTTCTATGGGATCCGATGGGAATACGAGCCCCGGACGTTCCCCCTCCGATGGGATGACCAGGGGCGGGTTCTTGAGAGTTTCAGCCCCGACTTCTACCTGCCGGACCAGGACCTCTTCATCGAGCTCACGACGCTCAAACAGAGCCTGGTGACAAAGAAAAACCGCAAGATCAGGCGTCTTCGAGAGCTTTATCCAGGGATTAACATCAAGATCTTCTACGGCCGTGACTTTCGGCAGTTGGCGCTGAAATATGGGCTGGAACCCGTGACGGCCGGCCGATGAAGGACGCAGCCGAAGACGTCCACGAGATCCTGCTCACCCGCGACGAGATCGCGGCGCGGGTACGGGACCTCGGCCTCGAGATCTCCCGCGACTACGCTGGACGGGTCCCGCTTCTCGTGTCGGTACTGAAGGGCGCCGTATACTTCCTGACCGATCTGAGCCGAGCCATTCAGGGCCAAGCCGAAGTCGACTTCATGGCGATCACCTCGTACGGCGCGGCGCGGGCGCAAAGTGGCGTCGTGAGGTTGATCAAGGATCTCGATGTCGAGATCACCGGGCGGGACGTGTTGCTGGTCGAAGACGTGATCGACACCGGTCTCACCGCGGGGTATCTGGTCCGCCTGCTTCACGCCCGCTCCCCGGCGACGCTTCGTATTTGCACCCTCCTCGACCGCCCGTACCGGCGCATCCTCGACACGCTCGAGATCGCGTACCGGGGATTCGAGATCCCGGACCGGTTCGTCGTCGGGTACGGCCTCGACTACCATGAGCGATACCGGCATCTCCCGTTCATCGGGGTGCTCAAGGACGAAGTGCTGCAAGCAACCGGCGCCCGCGCATCGTAGCGAGCGGCGGAATCGACTCGGGATCCGCTGCTCACCGTCTCTGTCCAACGCTATGCCCGGCTGACATCCATGGACACGCCCCCACGGCCCACGGAGCCGGGACCGGCTAGCGAAACGCCCGGGTGAACTCGGCCAGGGCTGCCGCGCCCGGGCAGAGCGCCGCGTCGTCGAGGTGTGCGAGCGGCTCATCGACGGTCTGCAGGCGCGCGTGAAGGTCGCGCGGCTCGGGATCGAGATACAGCAGGCCCGTGACGATCGCGCCGGCGGCCCGCTGGCGCTCGACGTACGCCACCGCCGCGACACGGTCGCCCAGGTCGTACTCGGGGGCGCGCTCGCGCATCCGCACGAGCACGTCCTCGTCCCGCACCATCTCCTCGGTCGTCCCGGCGGCCTCGCGCTGCCCGTGCGCACCGACCACTAAGTCGAACGGGTGGACCGGCTCCTCGTGGGCGCGGACGTAGGCGAAGCTCTTCGTCGATCCCGACTGGTTGTTGAACGCGACGCACGGTGAGATGCAGTCGATGAACGCCGCTCCGCGGTGCAGCAGCGCGGCCTTGAGAAGCGGCACCAGCTGCTCGCGGTGACCCGAGAAGCTCCGCCCCACGAACGTCGCGCCCAGCTGGATCGCAAGAACCACGAGGTCGATCGGCTCCTCGGCGTTGACCGCGCCGCGCTTGGCGACGGATCCCGCATCGGCCGTGGCGGAGAACTGGCCCCGTGTGAGCCCGTAGACGCCGTTGTTCGCCACGACGTACGTCATGTCGACGCCCCGGCGGATGCTGTGCACAAACTGGCCGAGGCCGATCGAGGCCGAGTCGCCGTCGCCGGAGATCCCCAGGTAGAGCAGGTCGCGGTTCGCCAGGTTCGCACCCGTCAGCGCCGCCGGCATGCGGCCATGCACCGTGTTCAACCCGTGCGCGGCACCGAGAAAGTACTGCGGCATCTTCGAGGAACAGCCGATCCCGGACAGCTTGGCGATCCGGTGCGGCGCCAGGTCGAGCTCGAAGCACGCCTGGATGATGGCGGCGCTCAGGGCATCGTGGCCGCAGCCCGCACAGAGCGTCGATACCGCAGCCTCGTAGTCCCGGCGCGTGTAGCCCAGCGCGTTCCGGGCGGCGGCGGGATGGCGCAGCTTCGGCTTCTGCAGATACGTCATGAGCGCACCACCTTTCCGGCAGTGGCCGCGAGCCGCGCCGTGATCGCATCGGCGATGACGCGCGCCGTGATCGGCGTCCCGATGTAGTGCAGGACGGGAACGAGCCGCGACGCATCGAGGCCGCACTCCGCCACGAGCAGCGTGCGCAGCTGAGCGTCCCGGTTCTGCTCCACGACGAAGACGAGGTCGTGCGCACGCACGAACGCCGCGACGTCGTCCGAGAACGGGAACGCGCGGACGCGGAGGGCGTCGAGCGCGATCGACCCGTGCTCCAAGAGCACAAGCGCCTCCGTCATCACCGCGGCCGTGGAGCCGTAGTAGATCACGCCTGCCGCGGGCCTGGCCGCCCGCCGGGCGATCGGCGCCGGGACGATCGTTTTGGCGGTGTCGAACTTCCGCAGCAACCGCTCCATGTTGTCCACGTACGGCGGCCCGTCCTCGGTGTACCGGGCGAAGCGGTCGTGCGTCGTTCCGCGGGTCATGAAGGCGCCGCGCGACGGGTGCGCGCCCGGGTACGTCCGGTACGGGATTCCATCACCGTCGACGTCGAGGTAGCGGCCGAACGCGGTGGTGTGTTCCAACTGTTCGGCGGTCATCACCTTGCCGCGGTCCATGCGACGGGCGTCGTCCCATACCAGCGGCTCGCACAGCCAGTTGTTCATCCCGATGTCGAGGTCGAGCATCACGAACACCGGGGTCTGGAGGCGGTCCGCCAAGTCGAAGGCTAGCGCCGCGAACTCGAACGCCTCGCGCGGGTCGCCCGGCAGCAGGAGAACGTGCTTCGTGTCTCCGTGGGAGGCGTAGGCGCAGGCGAGGAGGTCGGACTGCTGCGTGCGCGTCGGCATGCCGGTGGACGGGCCGACCCGCTGCACGTCGAAGACGACCGCGGGGACCTCCGCGAAGTACGCGTAGCCGAGAAACTCCTGCATGAGCGAGATGCCCGGGCCCGATGTCGCCGTGAAGGAGCGCGCCCCGTTCCAGGCCGCGCCGATCACGACGGCGATCGATGCCAGCTCGTCCTCTGTTTGCAAGATCGCAAAGCGGTGCTTACCGGTCGCCGGGTCGACGCGATACCGGCCGCACAGCCGCGCGAATGCGTCGACCAGCCCGGTCGACGGCGTAATCGGGTACCATGCGGCGACCGTCGCGCCCCCGTAGAGGCACCCCAGCGCCGCCGCGGTGTTGCCGTCGATGAAGATCCGGTCTCCAATGGCCGTCCCGCGCTCGACACGGAGGCCGATGGGACACGGCAGGTGTGCGAGCGCGAAGTCACGGCCGAGCCGAAACGCGCGCACGTTTGGCACGACCAGCCGGGGCGTGCCGCCGTATTGCTCGGCGAGGAGCCGTTCGACCTCCGGCGCATCGACGCCGAGCAGAGCCGACAGCACGCCGATGCAGACGATGTTCCGGAGCAGCAGGCGGTCGCGCGGATCGTCGAATTCGCGGCGGCACAGTTCGGCGACCGGGACCCCCAGCACCGTGATGTCCCGGCGGGACATCGTCCGCGGAAGGGGCTTCGTCGAATCGTACAGCAGATAGCCCCCGGGCCGGAGCCCTGCGACGTCCGCATCCCAGCTCTGCGGGTTCATGGCCACCAGAAAGTCCGGCCCGCCGCCGCGCCGGCCGAGATGCCCGGCGGCGGACACGCGCACCTCGAACCACGTGGGGCTGCCCTCGATGTTCGATGGGAAGATGTTGCGCGCCCCCACCGGCACGCCCATGCGCAGTACGGCGCGCGCGAACAGCCAGTGCGCGCTCGCCGAGCCGGACCCGTTGATGCTGGCGAACTGGACGACAAAATCGTTGACGGCGGTCACGGCGCGACCTCCCGCGCGCTCGGCGCCCTCCATCTGGAAGAGCACCGGCTGCATGTCCCAGACACCGGCCGGGCACGGCTCCGCGCAAAGACCGCAGTGCCGGCAACATCCCTCCGTCACCTGGCCGGTGGGCGGCCGGTAACGTCCGCGGGATGCCCCCTGCCGCCCGTCGCTGGTTCTCTCGGGCGCGACCCTTCGCCGCCGGCGCGGGCGGCCGGCTCCCGGTTTACAGTCTAGACGCCCGGGTCCGGTGTCGCCATCGGACGCTCGCCCGATCCGCGCCTTCGACGCTCGCGGGTGCAGTGCGCGGCGCACCGGCAGAAGTGGCGCCCCTCGACACGTTCTGAACCGAGGCCTTCGCCTTCCGCGCTCGGGGCATCGTGATCCCCGGGCTAGTCAGGATCCTGTTCGGGATCGACCAGCCGAGCCTGTCGCACCGTACCTCCACCAAACCGCGTGTTGATAGCGTCCACCAGACGGTCCACGCGCTCACGCCGCTCGCCACTCCCGAACAACAGCATCTGCTTCGAAGCCGAGCGACTGAGTCTCGACGCCGTGACGCCCAGCAGCCTTACCGGTCGGGCCAACGGGAGCAGGCGTCGCCACATCCGCACTACGGCCTCGTGCAGATCGCTGCCGGCGTCGGTCGGCCACGCGAGCGTCGTGGCGCGGGTAATAGTGCGAAAGTCGGCGTAGCGGACCTTGAGCGTCACCGTCGCCGCAAGCGCGCCGTCGGCCCGTACCCGTCGTGCGACGTCCTCGGCCAGCTCCACCAGCACGCGCTCAAGCATGTCCGGCGCCGCCGTATCGCGATCGAAGGTGGTCTCGCGCCCGATGGACTTCGCGTCCTGTGACGTGACGACTGGACGGTCGTCGAGGCCGCGGCTCAGCCGCGACAGGTGCTCTGCCGCAGATCCGATCGCCACTCGCAGGGTCGACGCCGACGTGCGCCGCAGCGCGCCAACGGTCGAGATGCCGAGCGCGGCCAGCCGATGGTGAGTCTCCTGACCGACCCCCCACAACGCAGTCACCGGCAGCGGGTCGAGCATGGCCTGTATTTGGCCGGGGTACACGCGCCGCAGGCCGTCGGGTTTCGCGAGCTCGCTGGCGAGCTTGGCCAGAAACTTGTTCGGCGCAACGCCAAGCGAAACGGGCAGTCCGAGCGTTTCCCGGACGCGCGCCTTGATTGCCCAGGCGATCGCAAGACCGGGGTCGTCCCGAGGCCCCGCATCCGTGCTCGTCCCAACGGCGCCCGCTGCTGGATCGCCGGCGCCCTCGACGATCCGCGGCAGATGGGCGGGCGCTGGACAACCCGTGAGATCCAGGAATGCTTCGTCGATTGAGAGAGGCTCGATCTCAGGCGTGAAGGTCTCGAGCAGCTCGAACAACGTCTCGGACACCGCCCGGTACTTCTCCATGTCCACGGGCAGAAACACCGCGTGGGGACAACGCGCCGCCGCCTCCCGCGAAGGCATGGCCGACCGGACTCCGTACCTGCGGGCTTCGTACGATGCGGCCGCCACCACGCCACGAGCATTCGGCGCCGCACCGACGATGACGGGCTGCCCGCGGTAGCGCGGATTGTCCCGAGTTTCGATAGATGCGTAGAACGCATCCATATCGACGTGAGCAATGATCCGATCGCCGCGCATCGCGTCTCCCGGCGCGTTATCCAGAGATGACGGGAACGTACGTTCGTATATAGGGTAGCGCGCCACCCACGGGCGGTCAAGCGGCCGACCGAGAGGAGCGGCGCTACAGGACCTTCATCCGTGGATCGAGGGCGTCGCGGAGGCCGTCGCCGAGCAGGTTGAACGCCATGACCGAGAGGAAGATCGCGAGGCCGGGGAACGCGGCGATGAACCAGGACGACAGCAGATAGTTGACCGCGTCGCCGAGCATGGTCCCCCACTCCGGCGTGGGCGGCTTTACGCCGAGGCCGAGGAAACCGAGCCCGGCGGCGGTGAGGATCGCGACCCCGATCTGGATCGTGGACTGGACGATGAGCGGCGCGGTGGTGTTGGGCAGTACATGCCGGAGCATGATGCGCCAGTCCTGCATCCCGATCGAGCGCGCGGACTCCACGTAGGTGAGTTCGCGCGCCGAGAGCGTCACGCCGCGGATGAGCCGTACGTACACGGGCATGGTCGATACGGCCACGCTGATGATGACGTTCGGCAGGCCGACGCCGAGCAGGCTGATCAGGGTCAGTGCGAGCAGAAACCCGGGAAACGCGAGCACGACGTCCATCACACGCTGGATCACGAGATCGACGACACCGCCGTAGTAACCGGACACCAGCCCGAGCGGGACGCCGATTGCCAGCGCGCCCGCGACCGCGATCACGCCGATCGCGAGCGAGAAGCGGCCGCCGTAGACGACGCGCGTAAGCAGATCGCGCCCGAGCTGGTCCGTGCCGAACAGGTGCGCGGGCGTCGGGCCCTGGAGCACGGCGTTGAAGTCAGCCGTGTCCGGGTTGTAGGGCAGAATCGCGCTGGCGAGCGCGGCCGACACAGCGAGGACGAACACTACGGTGAGCCCCGCCACAGCGGTCTTGTTTCGCCAGAAGCGGCGGAGGACCGCCAGCGGGTGGTGAAACTCCCGCTCCGGGCGCGCGTCAACCGTATCGAATGCGCGGGTCGATGTAGCCATAGAGGATGTCGACAACCAGATTCACAACCAGGAAGGTAATCGCGAACAACAGGACGACGCCCTGGATGATCGGGTAGTCCCTGGCCTGGATCGCGTTTACGAGCAGCGTGCCGATCCCGGGCCAGGAAAAGGTGCGCTCGGTCAGGATCGCGCCGCCGAGCAGGGTGGCGAACTGGAGCCCGGCCACCGTGATGACGGGGATCAGGGCGTTGCGGAGCGCGTGCCGGTAGACGACGACGCCCTGACCCAGCCCCTTGGCTCGCGCCGTGCGGACATAATCTTGATGGAGGGTCTCGAGCATGCTGCTACGTGTCTGCCGCTCGATCGTCGCCAGCGCGAACGCGGACAACGCGATCGACGGGAGGATGAGGCTGGTGGGCCCGGCGTCCCCGCCGGCAGGCAGCAGGTGCAGGGCGACCGAGAACAGGACCATGAGCATTAACCCGCCCCAGAACACTGGAATGCTGATGCCCGCGAGCGCCAGCACGGTCACGAGGTAATCCGCGGCCGTATACTGTCGCGTGCTCACCATGATGCCCGAGGCGATGCCCAGGATCACGGACATGACGGTCGCCGTCGCCGCGAGGAGGGCCGTCGCCGGGAACCGCGTGCCTATCTCGTACGACACCGGTGCCTGCGTCACCACGGACTGCCCGAGATCGCCGCGCATCAGGTTCTCGATGAAGATCTCGTACTGCACCGGCACGGGCCGCGTCAGCCCGAGTTGGACGCGGATGTGATTGACCTCTTCATCGGTAGCGTTCAGCCCGGCCAAGAGACGCGCGGGGTCGCCCGGCAGCATGCGCACCATGAAAAACACGATCAACGTGACCCCGAACAGCGTCGGGATCGCCGCAAGGATCCTGCGAATCGCAAAGCCGGCAAAGCCCCCGCTCACGCGGCGCCCCCTTTTGGACTGTCAATATGCCTACGGGGCGTCCGGCTCCTGCCGGAGGCCCGCCAGCCCGCGCGCCCCAAGCGCGCACATCGCCAGGATCGCGGCCGCCGCGCCAAAAACCGGGCGGATCCCAACCGCGGCGGCGGCGAGTCCTCCTGCGATCGGCCCGATCAAGTTCCCCACCATGATCGCGCTGCTGGTGAGGCCCATGATCGCGCCGAGGCGCTCGGGCGGCGCCAGCCTCGCGACGATCGCGTACAACGGCGGCAGCACACCGGCCACGAAGAATCCCAGCAGCGCTCGAAAGACCAGCAGGGCGTACGGAGAATGCACGCCGGCCTGCAGGGCGTACGCGAAGCACGCGCCCAAGAGCACGATCACGAGCATGCGCGCTTCCCCGGACCGGTCGAAGGCCTTGCCCCAGACGGGCGCGCCCAGGATGGCGGTAATCCCGGTCACAGAGAACAGCACCCCGGCCCACGTCGCCACCCGCGACGTGGGCACGCCCAACGTCTGCACGTAGACCGGAAAGATCGGCTCGATGATCATCACCGCCATCTGGCTGGCGCACAGCAGGAGGCCGGTCGTCCGGAGCGCCGGCGAGCGGAGGAAGTACGCGAGGTTCTCGCGCACGCCCGGGCGTTCGACGCGAACGTGTTCCACGGCCGGCTCCCGCACGCCGCGGAGTACGACGACCGCGGCGATCCAGCAGAGCAATCCGTTCACGAGGAACACGTGGCGATAGCCAACCAGGTCGGCGAGCGCGCCACCCATCAGGGGACCGATCACGCTGCCCGCCGTAAGCGAAGTCTGCAGCGTCCCCATCGCGACTCCCAGGCGATCGCGAGGCACCCCCGAGGACACCAGCGCGTTTGTCGCGGCGACGAAGCCGCTGACGCCTCCCTGCAGCGCCCGGAGCACAAGCAGCTGCCACACGTTCAGGACGAACGCCGCAAGAACGTTGGTGAGGCCGATGCCGCCCAGCGCGCGCATCACCATCAGCTTGCGGCCGTATCGGTCGCCCACCACGCCCCAGAGCGGCGCGGCCACGGCCTGCATGAGAAACGGTGCAGCAAACAGGATGCCGCTCCACCGCTCCACGGCCGCCAGCGGTGCGACGCCGAGGGCACCGATGTAGAGCGGCATGAACGGCACGATCAGCGACAGCCCGACCTGGGCGAGAAACTGGGCCGCCCACAAGGTGTAGAGATTGCGCTGCCAGCGCTCCATCAACCCGGCCCTCGGCCACGAGGGCACGGGAGGGGTCCCCTCATCGCCACGAGAATGACTGGCGAGGATCGCACGACACGATCACCGGAGGGTCGCATGTCCGCCCCGCTGTCTCCTGACGTGCTCGCACGGCTTCGCACCATTCCTACCCCCGCGGTCGCGAACGGTGTGGAAGTGTTCAACGTCCGGCCGCGAACCGCCGGGTTCATGTCCAGCCAGGTCCGATGTATGTTCCCCGATCTCGGGGCGATGGTCGGATACGCATTCACGGCGACGTGCCGCGCCACGGAGCCTCCTCCCAAGGACGCTGACGAGCGCCGCTTCAACATGTGGCGCGCACTGGAGCGCATCCCGGCGCCGCGAATCGTAGTAGTCCACGACCTGGATGATCCCCCGGGAGTGGGCGCCTACTGGGGCGAGGTCCAAAGCAACATCCACCGCGCGCTCGGCTGCGTCGGCACTGTCACGGACGGAAGCGTGCGGGATCTCAACGAAGTACACACCCTTGGGTTTCACTTCTTCGCCGGAAGCGTGTCAGTCTCCCACGCGTACGTTCACCTCGTTGACTTCGGGATGCCGGTCGAGGTCGGAGGACTCACCGTACGCCCGGGCGATCTCCTCCACGCGGACCAACACGGCGTGCTCGCGATTCCCCTGGAAATCGCGCCCGAGGTTGTGGACGGCGTGGCACGGGTCGAGCGTCGGGAGCGGGAAATCATCAGTTACTGCCAATCCTCGAACTTCACGCGGGACGGCCTCGAGTCGCTGTTCCGCGGCCAACGAGACGCGTCCGGAGGAGACCGGCGCTAATGCTCGCCAAGACCGCGCTGTTCGAGATGCTCCGGCAACGGGGAGTCCGATATGTGTTCGGCAACCCCGGCACCACGGAGCTCGGGTTCATGGAGATGTTCGCGGACTATCCTGACATTCGCTACGTGCTCGCGCTCCAGGACGCGATCCCCGTCGGCATGGCGTACGGGTATGCGATGGCCACGGGGGAGCCGGCCTTCGTCAACCTGCACATCACCCCCGGCCTGGCAAACGGCCTGGCGAATATGTTCAACGCGTACCGGGCGAAGACACCGATCGTCGTCACCGCCGGACAGGTGGACCGCCGGATGATCCTCCAGGAGCCGACCCTCTGGAGCGACCTGGCGCGCGTCGCGTCACCGTTCACGAAATGGTCCTATGAGGTCCGCACCGGCGCCGACGTGCCGATCGCGATCGAACGGGCGTTCAAGATGGCCGCCGCACCGCCCTCGGGGCCCGTGTTCCTCTCCCTCCCCATGGACTGCCTGGACGAGGAGGTATCGGGGCCCGCGCCGTGGACCACGCTTGCGGAGGGGAGTCGTCCCGACCCTGCGGTACTCGACCGCACCGCCGGCATGCTTGCGGGCGCGCATGCGCCGGTCTTGGTCGTCGGCGCGGGAGCTGCGACGGCCTCGGCGCGACGGGCGCTCGTGCGCATCGCCGAACTCACGGGCGCCAGGGTATACGGCGAGCGTCTGCCGGTGCGCTCGGTGTTCCCGACCACTCATCCGCAGTACCTCGGCATGGTCGGTCTGTCGCTCAGCCAAGTGCGGAGAGAACTGGCGGACGCCGACGTGGTCATCCTTGCCGGCGCGCGCAGATTCGCATCCCTGCTTTACAGCCCTCCCGTGACGCTCCCGAAAGCCACGGTCGTTCACGTCGACAACGATCCGTGGGAGATAGGCAAGAACGTTCCGACGACCCTCGGTGTCCTCGGCGAGGCCTCCGCAGTGTTCTCCGAGATCGCCGACAGGCTCTCGAGCAAGATGGACGCCGCCGAGCGGCAGGCGGCTGCGGCGCGCGCCGCCGACGTGAGGCGCGAACGCGGACGGCGTGAGGAAGCGCGGAAACAGGCCGCCGAGCTGCCCAAGCCGTCCGAGCGCATGACGATCGCCGCAGCGTTCCGGATTCTCGGCGAAGTCATGGACGAGCAAGTGACGATCGTGGACGAGGCTCCTACCGCCGCGCGGCTGATCGACCGCTACGTGCCGTTCCACACGGAGCAGTCGTACTTCGGCATCGGCGCCGGCGCGCTTGGACTCGGCCTGCCGGCGGCGCTCGGCGCGCAGATGGCCTGGACGGATCGCCGGATCCTCTGCACTATCGGCGACGGCTCGATCATGTATACGATCCAGGCGCTGTGGACCGCAGCTCGCTACCACATCCCCGCGACGATCATGGTCTTGGACAACCGCGCGTATCAAGTCCTAAAAGACGCCATGGCGGAGTACAAAGGCGGCCCCGTTCCACGCGAGCGGCTCATCGGAATGGACCTCGACGCGCCGGCGGTGGACCTGCCGGCGGTCGCGAGAGGCTTTGGTGTCGAGGCCCGAGTCGTCACGGACCCCGGGGACCTGCGCGAGACGTTGACTCAGCAGGCCGCGGAGCCTCGTCTCATCGACGTTCTCGTGCGGTGATCCGGCGGCATCCAAAGCATCGGCCGGAGGTCGGGTAGGAGGACGTCCGACGCGTCGTGCTCCCGGCGCAATCACTTCGGGGCGGCACAGTCCTGGTCCACGGCGCTTCGGGTCCACCCGCGTGTTGGTGCACGCCGCGCACACGGGCCCAGACGGTCATTCCACGGATTACGAACATCTGTTCGCTCCGGTGCCGGACCCCGATGGACGCGGTTCCTACGGCGCCGTGAGCCCCGGTTGAGGCGCGGTCCAGAAGAGAGGGTTGACTGGGATACCGTTGACGTAGAGTCCCCAGTGCAATCCAGGCCCGGTCACGAGCCCCGTCGACCCGATGCGCCCGACCATGGCGCCGTGCACTACCCGCTCGCCCTCCCTGACCGCGAATGCGGACAGGTGCAGATACTCGGTCAGCACACCCTGGCCGTGATCGAGCACGACGGTGTTTCCGCCGAGGGGAAGGGCCCGCGCCAGGGCGACGACGCCCGTGTTGGCGGCCACGACCGGTGCTCCCTGCGGCGCTGCGAAGTCCACCCCCGCGTGCCACCACTCGCGGTGGCCGTTATACCAGCCTTGTTCGCCGTAGGGCGAGTCGATCGGCCCGCCGGACGGGGTGGAGAAGGTTCCATGCCACCAAGCCACCGGCGTACGCCGACTGAGCACGGGGACGAGCGCCCGCCTTTCGGTCGCGAGGTTCGCGCTGGTAATCAATCCGAACGTCGACGGCGGCAGGCTCAAGTGCCGCACCCCAAACCGCGTGGCGCCGAGACGAACCTCGCGCGTCGACCGCCGCACGGCTCCATCGGGCCCGTGAACGACGACGCCGATCCGATGGGCCCCGGAGGCCACGTCGGGATCGGTACCGATGAGCGCCCGACGCCCTCCTCCCTGCGCCGGATAGGTCGCCACCGGGTTCCCGTCAAACGTCACCGTCGCGTCTGAGCCGGACAGCGCGGCGACCAACACGGTCAAGGTGTCGCCCTGCATCGGAGCGGTCGGGAAGACCCGCACGAGACTCCCGGTCGACGTTGCGGCCGCGCCGCTTTCGTCGGCCGGAGCGCCGAACGACGGCCCCGCCCCGATCGCCGGGGCACCGACGAGCGCGCACAGACACACTATCGCTCCCACTGTCTGCGCCAGCGTACGTCCGGGAGCTTTCGGGACACCCGAATGACACAATGACGTTTCCATCCCGGGCCTCTGTTCTCTATGGCCGCGCCGTCAATCCTTCAATACGGGCGGCCTGTGCAAGGCGTGGGTCCAGAACGACGATCTCCCCGCCCTCCGGAAGCTTCATCCAGCTCAACGCCGCGGCAAGCTGCAACGCGTCGAGCGTGCGGAGCGCATGCGATCTGACGAGCCGGCCGGCGTACGCTCGCACCTCTTCGTTTGGGAGAATCTCAATCCATGCCCGTTCCAGGTCGCGCAGCAGGCCGCGCGCGATGTCCTCCTTGCCGCCCGCGAGCGCACCTGCGCGCCCGAGGCGCGCCAGAACGGACCCACACTCAACCGAGGTGCCCCACCACACGACCATGCCAGGGTCCTCGCGCCACAACGCCCGGGCCGTCGCGGACCAAGGCTGCGCCACGCACAACGGGATGATCGCGGACGCGTCCCAAAATCTCATCGCCCGCCCCGCCGCACCTCGATGAGGATCGCAAGGGAACGACCGGTGGCGTCCCGGGGACGCGACCGGCGCCAGAAATCGCCGGGAAGTCTACGTACGGGAAGACGCACGAGGCCCGTGCGGGCCATCTCGGCGAGGCGGCCTTCGAGACGACGTGGCGCCGCCACCGGCACGAGTCGCGCGGCCGGCTTGTTGTGATCGGTGACGATGACCTCTTCGCCGGACCGAACCGCCTCGACGTACCGGCTGAGATGCGCTCTGAGCGACGCGATGGAGGCCGTTTTCAAGCACGCGCCTCGAAATATTTGACTATTATGTACAAATTAATAATATCAATATAGTCATACTTGTGTCAAGGCAACGAAAGGCGGCGGCGAGGATCATAGAATACCGGAAAGGAACGTGACAGGAATGGAAGTTATGAAACCTAGCTTGGCCGCCGGCCAACCGGCTGATGCGGCTACCGCAGGTCCGGACTGAGCTTGTCCCGGAGCCAATCCCCTACCAGGTTGAAGCCCATAACGGTGAGCATGATGGCCAGCCCCGGGAACGTCGAGTCCCACCATGCTGTTTGAATGTAGTTCCGGCTGTCGGCCAGCATCCCGCCCCACGACGGCACCGCGGGATCGACGCCCAGTCCGAGAAACGTGAGCGCCGCCTCGAGCAGGATGTTGTTGGCGATGCTGAGCGTGGCCAGCACCATCACGGCTCCGAGTGCGTTTGGCAGCACGTGCCGCCAAATGACCCTCCCGTCTCGGATCCCCAGCGCGCGCGCCGCCTGAATGTACTCCGTCTCCTTGACCGACAGCGTCTCGCTGCGAACCAGCCGGGCATATGCCGCCCACTGGGTCACCACGAGCACGAGGATGATACGGCTGAGCCCTGGGCCCAGCACGGCGATCATGATGAGCGCGAACAAGATGAATGGAAAACTCAGTTGCAGGTCTGCGAACCGCATCATCGCCTCGTCCCACCATCCCCCGTAGTAGCCTGCCGTGAGGCCGAGCGCGGTGCCCGCGAAGCTGCTCAGCGCTACCGAGACGAGGCCCACCGTGAGGGAGATGCGCGCCCCATAGATGATCCGGGTCAGGATGTCCCGGCCGATCGCGTCAGTGCCAAGCAGATACCGCGAACCGGGAGCAAGCCACGCCGGCGGCGTCAGCCGGGCGTGCAGGTCGGCAGCCTGAGGGTCGTACGGCGCAAGCACCGGCGCTGCCGCGGCGGCCATAAGCGACAGACCGACGAGCGTTAACCCGACGAGCAGCGTCAGGCGCAGCCCCACCGGTGCCGCCCGGCGGACGGACGCGGGAGCCGTGGCAACCGCCGGCGCCGAGTCCATCACCCGACGCGGATCCGCGGGTTCAACAGACCATAGCTCAGGTCGACGACGAGGTTGACGGCAATTACCCCGAGGGCCAGCACCACCACCACCCCCTGCACGACCGGATAGTCCCGGTAGCTCACCGCTTCGAGCGCCAGTTGCCCCAACCCCGGCCAGGCAAAGACGTTCTCCAGAATGACGACCCCACCGAGCAGACCGCCGAACTGCAACCCGATGAATGTCACGACCGGGAGCAGCGCGTTCCTGAGGCCGTGGCGCGTGATGACGATCCGCTCCGGCATCCCCTTCGCACGCGCCGTCCGAATGTACGGCTGCCCGAGGGTGTCGAGGAGGCTGGCGCGCACGAGACGCACGAGGGTGCTGGCCAGGATGACGCCGAGGGTCAGGCACGGAAGCACGAGAGACACCGGACCGATGTATCCCGACGGGGGGACCAAGCGGAACCGAACGGCAAGGATGAGGATCAGCATAATCCCAAGCCAGAAGTTCGGGAACGATAGGCCGAGCAGGCTCCCGACACGGATTAGGAAGTCGCTCAGCGCGTCACGATGCATCGCGGCGTACGTCCCCATCGGGAACGCGACGGCTAAGGCGACGATCATGCCGCCGACCGCCAGGGCCAGCGTGGCGCCGGCTCGCTCGGCAATCAGGCTGGACACTGCCTCCCCGCTGCGGAACGAGGTTCCCAGGTCACCTCGAAGCGCCGCGGTCGCGAATCTGAGGTACTGCACCAGGAACGGCCTGTCGGTGCCGAACGCCTGATGCATCCGCTGAATGTCCTGGGTGCTTGGAGCACCGGCGCCCTGGAAGAGCGCCACGGCGGGATCCCCCGTCAGGCGGATCCCGAACGCGACGAAGAGCGTGATCGCCGCCAGGACGGCGAGTGCTCCGCCCGTCCTGGCGGCGATATAGCGAATCACCGCAGGGCTACTTCACCGATACCGGCAGCAACCGGTCGCGGTCGTCTGGCGGAGCCACGAATCCCTGGACTCGCTTGTTCACTCCCCACAGATTGACCTGCTGCCACATCGGGAAATCGATCGAGAGATCGTAGAGCCTGCGGTCGAGCTTGATGAATGCCGCAAGCCGCGCCTTCTGGTCGTTCGTGGTCCGCTCCTGGGTCAGGTACGTTTCCACGTCCGCATCGCTGAAGACCGGATTCCAGTACTGGCCCTTGTGATAGAGAAGGTAGGCGGTATTGTCGAAATCGAGGGTCCATCCACCCCAGCCATACTCGTACATCTGTCCTGTCTTGGCGTGGGGAATCGTGTCGCTGAAGTACGTCACCTGCTCCACCGGCTGCAGCGTCAGCTTCAATCCAACCACCTGCAGGTAGCTCACGATCGCCTGCGCGGCCTCACGGAAGTCGGCGTTGTTGCTCGGGAAGCTCAGCGTCACCTCGGTGCCGGCCTTCACTCCGGCCTCGGCGAGGAGCTGTTTGGCCTGCGTAGGGTCGTACGGGTACGGTTTGAGCGACGAGTCGTTCCCAAACGACAGCGGACTCTGGAACGTCGAGACGCGGTGCCCGTAGCCTCCGAGGATCGTCTGAATGATCGTCTGCACGTCGACCGCGCTGATCACCGCCTTACGAAACCGCACGTCCCCGGCGGGCGCCTTCGACGGATCGAACCGGATCTCAAGAACGGTGGGGCTCCCCACCGTCATCAGGGTGAGGCTGGCGTCGTCCTTGACGACGCTGGCCTGCGCGATTGGCACGGCCTGCGCGATGTCGGCTCGCCCCGCCTGCATCTCGGCGACACGCGTCGCCGCCTCGGGCACGAACCGGTACGTCACCGCGGACAGCTTCGGCGCCCCGCCCCAGTATGCCGTGTTGGCGGCGAGCGTCAGATGATCGTCCTTCCGGTACTCCACGAACTTGAATGGCCCGGTCCCAACCGGGTTCGCTCCAAAGTACGCGCTGCCGTGCTCTTGGACATACTTGGGCGGCACGATCATCGCGCCGTAGCCGGCGAGCTTGGTTATGATCACCGGATCCTGCTCTTTCATAACCAGGTTTACGGTGTACGGATCCACGACCTGAACGTGGTCGATGGAGCTGTAATTGCCCTGCTGCGGACCCTTGGCCCCCTCCGGGCCGAGCAGCCGGTCAAACGTGAACTTGACGGCGTCGGCGTTGAACGGCTCGCCGTCGTGGAACGTGACGCCCCGCCGGAGCTTGAACTGCAAAACGCTCGCGCTGATCCACTTCCAGCTCGTCGCCAGCCCGGGCCGGAGCACAAGATCCGTTCCTCGGTCGACGAGACCGTCGAAGATGTTGCAGCCAACCATGCCCCATGACAAGAGAAACGTCGCGATTGGATCCCAGTTCTGGGGATCCTGCGCCTGAACGATGACCAGCGAGCTCCCGCGGCTCTGGGCCGTGGATTGTGCTCCCGCTGGACCGCCCCACGCCAGTGCCCCGAGCACTACACAGAGCGCGAACACTACCCCGGTGCGAACAAACCGTTCTTGCCGCCACGTCATGTCCCCGCCTCCCGTCTGCGCAGCGGACTCTGCGTGCCGCACACCCGCGTACCTGGTGATTTGACCCCGCATCTAGCGCTCCCTCCCCTCCGATCGGTACGCCATACATGCCCGGGTCCGTGGGGGGCGCTCAGGCGCCGAGACTGTCGACTTGGAAGGGCGCCGTCGTCACCGCGTCGAAAAGTTGCCGAAAGTGATATAGTAGGAACGTAAGGTTCGGAGTTCGACGCGCGCCATCCCCGTCATGGCCCGACGCCAGCCAGCGCACTGAGGCGTCGAGATCGTGACCGCGCGTCGCCTCCGGAAAGGCAGTCCGTACCCGATTTCGTCCCAAGGCGCACGGATCTCGTGTATCCATCCGCGGGCGAGAGGGCTTTCACCTCTGAGGCCCGTGGGATTGTGCATTGGAGGTGACGGCACCGGTGTCCCAAGACTCGTTCTATCGTGACGAAGTACTGGTCGTCGAGCCGCACGGGCTCGACCGTATTAAGGAAGCGGAGCGGCATGGCACGCTCACTGGGCAGTTCAACGTCTGGTTCGCCTCGAACATGCACCTCACGACGCTGGTGCTCGGCGCGCTCGGTATCACGCTCGGGCTGGGACTCTGGGGGACCGTGCTGAGTTGCGCGCTCGGCAACTTCCTCGGTGCGCTCGGCAACTCCTCGTGCGCCGCAATGGGGCCCAGGCTCGGCATGCCGCAACTTCCGATGAGCCGGTCCGCGTTCGGATACCGCGGCAACTATCTTCCGGCGTTTCTCGCGTGGCTCGGCTACATTGGCTGGGTAACCGTAGACAACACGCTCGGCTCCCAGACCAGCCAACAGTTGTTCGGCACGCCCTACATACCGACTGCCGTCGTCCTCGGTGCCGCAACCATCATCATCACGGTGTTCGGGTACAACCTCGTGCACGCCTGGGAACGCTGGCTGACGCGCGCCAGCCTCGTAGTCTTCGCGGCGCTCACCGCCTTCGCGCTGTTCCACGGCGCTGGCCCTGCGGCCGCAGTGGTCAAGACCGGGACCGCCTTCTGGATGGCGTTCTTGCTCGAGTTCACGATCATGTTCTCCTACACGGTTAGTTGGGCCCCATATGCGGCGGACTACGCCCGGTACCTGCCGAGCAACACGCCGCTCGCGAGAACGTTCTGGTACTCTTTCTGGGGCATGTTCCTCTCCACGACCTGGACCAACGCTCTGGGGGCCCTGCTCGGAACGCTCGCCGTGGCCGGGGGCGTCATCCCGGCGATGCGGACCGTTGCGGGCGTGGGCTCGATGGTCATCTATGCCGTCCTGGTGCTGGGGTCGATCAGTTCCAACACGCTGAACATGTACAGCGGCGGCATGGGGGGCCTCACGTGGGGGCTGCCGCTGCGGCGCACCGGCGCCACGCTCGTGGTGGGCGTCATCGGCGTCGTCCTGTCGGTCTTGTTCGGCGGACCTCAGTTCATCAAGTTCTTCCAGGGGTTCCTCTTCATGCTCGTCTACTGGGTGACGCCGTGGATTGCCATCATCACAATCGATTTCTACGTCTTCCACCGCCAGGGCCTCGCGTATCCGGATCCACGGGAATTCTACCGCCTGAACGGCATATTCGGGACCATGCGCTGGACTGGGCTGGCGGCGTTCGCCTGCGGCATCGCGGTATCCATACCGTTCATGGCGACGGATTGGTACACGGGGCCGATCGGCAAGGCGCTGGGGGGGGCGGACCTCAGTTATATCGTGAGCTTCATCGTTGCAGGAGGGATCTATCTTGCGGCCGGTCGCGCCACGACCTCGCCGGTGGTTCTACCGGCCCAGGGAGGAGAGTGACGAGGAGCGGGCAACCGGTGATGCCGAGCACCTTCGTGCTCGGAAACAGAGCACGTACCAACCAGGGGCGAAGATCTAACCGGTAGCAGATCGGCACGCGGATCTCGCCGCCTGCGTAGCCCTGGACGCCTCCGGCTACTCCACGCCGGAGGCGTCCAGGGCTACGATTTCGCCGACGTTGCTGCGAACGTAGCAGACAATGCGCACGCCCAGAACCGTATCGTTGGTGGGATCGGGATCCTCAAGGGCTCCGACTCCCAGGAGCGCCGCGCCGTCCTCGGGCCACTCTTCCGGGTTGCTCACATAGCGGCACGGTTTTTCCAGAAGCGTGCCGCGGTCCTTCTCCAAGTCCACAATGTACTGGAACAGCTCGGCTGCATCCCCCTGGCGAGCCAGGGGGATGCGTTCCCCGCTCTGGGGCTTGTACGCTTCCACGGTGCGTTCGTCGCTCATCATGATGAGGTCGCGCGGTCCGATCTCCACGATGCGACCACGCCGATCGATCTCGAAGATGGTTTGCGGCACGACACCGCTCCAGGCTCGCGACAAACTCACTCTGCTTCCTACTGTCAACGAAACTCCGCCGGCCGTACCAGACCGCACGGGCGCACGAGCCCCCGGCTGGTCGACTCGCCCGATGCGCTCAGGGACGCGGGACCGGCACCCCCTGCCGCGCCCTGCCGATGGTGTTCCCGCTACTCCTCGTCGCCGTCGTCCTCGTCCTTGCGCTTGATCTTTCCTTCCAGGATAACGGCCTGTGCGGTCGTACCAACGATCTTGAAACCACTCTGCGCGGCGTGATTGAGCGCCTCCTCGACGCCCGCCTTCTCCTCCATCCAGATCACCTTGTACTCCCGCTTGCTTGCCATCGCGGCCTCCTCGTCGCTGCATCGCTCGTCGCAGACTTACTCCAGTGGACAAACGCACCATACGCGGAACTCCGCGGAATCTCGTGGTGGCCCCAGGGGAATTCGAATCCCCGTTTCGGCCTTGAGAGGGCCGCGTCCTAGGCCTCTAGACGATGGGGCCTACACCGAGAACCAACACGCAGTATACCAAGCCGCCTGGCAGCGAGCAATCCAAGCGGCGCCGTCGCCTCGCGACCGCGGGCACGAGGTTGCACCGCATCCGATTGCGTCGACCCGGCACGGTCCGGTCGTCTGCCGTCAGCAGCGGCCGATTCTTCTACGTCTATTCCTGGGGCGCGCGCCGGGCACCGGCCGCGCTGCAGGGGGACGGCCGGGCCGGCGGGCGCCTCCGTCCCCTCAGACCGGCGGCTGATCCTCCAGGATCTCGGTCGAGAACGGCAGTACACCGGGGATGAGCCACTTCGTCCACATCTCGTCGATCTTCGCCTGGAAGTAGGCGACGTCGTCCCCGGTGAAGTGTGAGAACCGGCCCTGCTTCAACAGGTAGTCCCCAACGGGCAGCCGCTTTTGGCGGCCTTCGGCGATGGCCTTCGACTTGCCGTACAGCCTGAGCCTGTGCTCCTCGACCTCGAACAACGGCCAGATCCCGGTGAGCACAGCGAGCTCGCCGAGTTCATGCGAAAGCATTGGATCATAGTCCCACCCCTTGGGGCAGGGATCCAGCGAGTGGATGAACGTTGGGCCACCGATGCTGAGGGCCTTCCGGACACGGTTCATGAAGTCGACCGCGTAGCTCGCGCAGACGGTCCCCACGTACCGGCATTCCGGATGGCCGGCCGCGAGCATAGCGGCGACGTTCTTCTTCCACCGCCGGTGCAGGATGCGCTTGGCCTTTCCCGACGGGGAGAACGTCGTCAACGCGCCGTACGGTGTGCTGCCCGATGTCTGGATGTCCGTGTTCGCGTACGACTCGTTGTCGTACAGCAGGATCAGGTGGTTATAGTCCATGTGCTGCAGCGCGGCGGAGATGGCCGAGAGGCCCATGTCCGCGCCGCCGCCGTCGCCGCAGACCGAGATGATGTTGATCGGCTCCTGCTTGACCTTCCCCTTGCGCATCAGGGCCTTGAACCCGGCGGCCGTGCCCACCGCGGCGGAGCCGGAGGACCCGAGCTGGGTGTGCATCCACGGTACCACCCAGGACGTGCTGTAGTACGTAGTGTTTGCGACGTACATACACCCGGTGCTCCCCAGCACGACTGTCCGGGGACCGGCGGCCTTGACCATGAGCTTCATGACCAGCGCCGACTCGCACCCTTGACACGTACGGTGGCCGGAAGTGTAGTACTCCTCCAGGGGCGCCTTCTTCACGCCCTTGATCGGCTCGAGAACGGGAAGCGGAGTCGCCGCGAGCTCGGAGCTGTCCATAGGTGTCACCCTCCTAGGCCCGCACGCCGATCCATCGGGTGTCCGTGGGGGACGTCCCCGTCTCGGCCGCCTCGCGGGTATGATCGAACATCTCGCGGACGCTGGGGATGGTCACTTCGCGTCCACCGAGGCCCGTGATGAAGCTCACGATAGGCGGGTGCTTCGGCTGACCGTACACGGCCGCGCGAACCTCGTTGGCAAGCACGCCGCTGTTGTAGGGCGACCCCATCGAGAAGTCCCGATCGGCCACGCCCACCGCCTGGAAGCGGCTGAGCAGCGCCCCGAGCCGCTCATGGTCGAACGGCCGGAACCAACGGATCCGGACGAACCCCACTTTCTGTCCCTCCTCCCGAAGCTTCCGAACGGCGACCCGGACCGGCATGGAGAGCGTCCCCATGCCCACGAGCACGATCTCGGCGTCGTCGGTGTGATATTCCTCGAAGAACGGGGTCCCGTAGTCCCGGCCGAAGATGCGGCGGAAGTCGCGGTACGCCTCCTCAAGGACGCCTCGGGCGTTCCGCATCGCCTGGTCGGTCTGGCGGCGAATCTCCATCAGCCAGTCCTCGTTGACCTGAGGGGCGATCGTGATCGGATTATCGGGATGAAGCACGAGGTTCCCGCGCGAGTACGGCGGAAGAAACTCACCGACCCACGACTTAGGCGGGATCTTGACGAGCGACTGCGAGTGGGTCAAGAACGCGCCGTCCGTGCTGATGGCGCACGGGAGAAGAACGCGCCGGTCCTCCGCCACGCGATAGGCAATCAGCGTCGTGTCGAGCGCTTCCTGCGCGGTGTCCACCCAGACATGCATCCACCCGAGGTCACGGGCCGCAAGCGCGTCGTTGTGCTCCGTGCCGAATGCGCCGGGGTCGTCGAGCGCCCGGTTCCCGACCATGGCCACCAGCGGCAGACGCAAGGCCGGAGTGACGGCAATCGCCTCGAACGCGTAGCACCAACCGACGCCGCTGCTGCCGCACAGCGCGCGGGCCCCGACTGCTGACGCATGCTTCGCGATCTCGAACTGGCTGTGCTCGCTCTCCGCGACGACGTACTCCGCGTCCTGCTCTCCGTTCGCGATCTGCTTCGCGATGAACTGCATCATCGTGTCGTAGGGCCGGATCGGATACGCTGTGATGACGTCCACGTCCATTAGTTTGGAGGCGACGGCGACGGCCTCGCTCCCACTGATCAACGCCTCTTGCTCCGCCGCGGCAACCTTCACGGCAGTGGTGCTCTCCGCGTCCACTAGTCGTCACCTCCGTCTCCGGCGCCCGCCCGGGCCACCTGCTCCTCGTACTGGCCCCTGTATCGGAAGCCGTGGGAACGCTCAGGCTGGTTCGCGATCCGTTGCTTCACCCACGACGCATACGCCTGCCGGTCTGTCTTGTAGGCTTCCCACTGGCTCTTGTTGTCGTGGAACGCCGCCTCGTTGACCATCGTGATGCATCCGCTCACCGGGCATACGGCCGAACAGACGCCGCAGCCGCAGCATGCCTCCGCGTTGAGGTCATACGTCTGCTCCGGGGTGACGTCGAAGCAGGCGTCCGGACACTGCAGCCAGCACAACGTGCACTTCACGCACTTGTCGAAGTCGATCACCGGACGCATCGTCCGCGTGCTGAACTTCTTGAAGTAGGGATTGCGCGCCGGCCGGTAACCCCCAATCTGATCGCCGAACTTGATCGGCTCGCCAAGCGGGATCCCCTCGATCGTGACGCCCTCGCGCATCTTGGTCCAGCCGGGCAGGTCGAACGTGTAGGGCACCTCCGGGTTGCCTTCGCCCGGACCGACGGAATGCGCGACTGTCTGCTCGTAGGAGCGGCGCGCCGACGTCACCTTGAGATCGTCCTTCCACTCGTCTTTGATCGCGCGGAGCATGGAGTCCAGGGTCACCAGGTCCGGGCAGACTTTCGGCAGTGCGCCGAGGATGCGCACGTCGGTATGGTCATCCTTGTAGACCCACAGGCCCGAGAAGCTCGGAATACCGGGGATCATCGCCAGCCGATAGGGCGTGGTCTTGGTGTGACAGAACTTGATGATCTCCTGCGCCGGGAGTGTGCTGGTCACGACGAGGGTGCCGTTCTCGCGGAGCTTCTCGTTGATCGGCTCCAGACCGTACCACGCCCAGGACTCCACGCCCTTGCAGAGCATGTCGTCCGCCGTGATCGTGATGTCCGTCTCGGCCGGCTCGTACTGCGCCATGCTGAGCTGCAGTTCCTCCTCATTCGGCGCCACGATCGCGAAATTCTTGGCGGGAACGCCGTTGCGCTCGGGCGAGTCCCCGTACCTGCCGAACGCGATCCCGCTCTTTCCCTCCCTGCGAGCCGCCAACACGATCCCGCGGCAGATGTTCTTGGCCAGCGTCTTCTGAAAGATCCCTCGGTAGACGACCTCTACCGAGATGGTACGTGCCATTCCACACCTCCCCCCGCCGGGCATCCCCGGCGTTCACACCACGGCTTCACGTGAGCGCCGGCGCACGGACCTGGCCGGGCGCTCCGCCGCTGCTCCCCCCCTTCTGTCCTCCGCGGTCCGGCGGGGATGTGTTGAGAACAGGACCATCTCGATCTCCTCGATATGCACGCGCATGGCGTCGGCAGCCTTGTCGGCATCCCCTTTGCGAATGGCATCGAGGATCCGGCGGTGACCGGCCAGGGACCTCTCCGACCGGCCCGGCCCCTGAAGCCAGCGGGCCCTGCTCTCCCGGAGGAGGCCCATGAGCGCGTCGACCGTACGCAGAACGACCCGGTTCTTCGCCGCCGCGGCGATGCGATAGTGAAACGCGTTGTCTTCATCGATTGCGGTCTTCCCCGCCTCGATGCGTCGCGCGTGGCGCCGGAGGATCTCCTCCATCGCCTGGACGTCCTCGGGGGTGGCGCGGAGCGCGGCGGCACGGGCGAGCGGCGGCTCCAGCATCTTCCGCATGTCGAAGAGCTCGGCGGTGAGGTCCTTGCCGGCGGAGAGCGCGTCCGCAAGCGGGCCGATGATGGCGTCGATAGGAATCTGGTGTACGAACGTGCCGTGCCCGTGACGGGGCTCGACGAGACCTTGTGTCTCTAGTACGCGGATCGCGTCGCGGACCGAGGTGCGGCTGACTCCGAACACCTCCGCCAGTTCTCGCTCCGGAGGCAGCCTGTCGCCCGGCCCAAGACGCCCCGCGGCGATCAGTCGCTGGATCTGAGCGGCGACCTCGGCGTGGATCTTGGTCTTCCGCACCGGCTCGAAGTCTACCCGAACCGACCGGATGCGACGCAGACCTGCAGCGTGCCTCTGAGGCTCTGTGCCTATGGCGTGGGCTGAACCCGCCGCGGGCCGGGAGTGCGACGCCCCGAAACGACCCGGCCGGGGGTGACGACGCGACTGGACAAGGTCCGATGAGATCGGCCGCTCCTATGTAAGAACGTCAAGTGACCTAGTGGTTGGACCACTCTACCTACATTATTCGCGCCGGCTTCGGGACTGTCAACAGCGCGAGGCCTGATCCTCCGTCCAATGATCCTCGCAGGTCCGCGCTGCGCAAGCACACTGCAGCATCGGCACGGGGGAACCATGTCGACAATGGTGGGCGTCCATGGCGGGGGCGCCGCCCGATGCGCCGGACCGGGTGGCAGTTGGCGACCTATCGTGCCGCGAGAGACGCGGCCGTCACTCCGATCTCGAAGACCTGCCCGTAGAAGGCATACCGAGGATCCGTTTGAATGATGATCCACAGTCCGAGGGACGGATACGTCAGCGTCCTCAACCCGTGTTGGGCGTCATCCACCACCTGGGACGGATTTCCGAGCGCCGCGCGCACACCGGCCTCGGTGGTTCCGACATGCACACGGTCTTGGATCGCGTATTGCGGGTCGTTGACGACCCACGCCCGGAACACCACCCCGCCGGGCGTAACCCTGACGCCGAGACCGCTGTTGCTCGGCGGGGCAAACCACTGGTACACCATGTTCCCGTCAGGCAGCGTTTGCTTTCGCAGGGGTTGTCCGAGTATGGGCACGATGTCCTGCACGCGCATGCCCAGCCGCACCGGACCGACCGCCTTGCCGGGTACCACGCTCTGGAACCGCTCCGCGGGCGGGGCCTGCGAATGGGGGACCGGCGGATGGGATGCCTGCGGCGGGGCAGCCTGCGGCTGAGTGGCCGTGGGTTGAGCGGTCGGCTGCTGAGAGCCCTGGGGAGCGGCGGCGGTCGACTTGAACGGGATAGTGGCGGGCTGGGGCGGGATGGCTTTGGACGCAGCGACGTCCGTCGATCCCGGCCCGGCCGTCGAGGTGAGAGGCGCGCCCGGACCGATTCCCACGAGCAAGGCCGTCCCATCCGTCGACGGGGTCACCCGAAACGGCGCAGGGCGGGCCATCTCGACGACCACCCGCACGACGGTGGACTGAAACTGCCCGACGCGAATCTTCGTCACCATATGGCCGGCAAACGGCACGACGCCGGCCGGGATAGCCAGTGTCGCCGGCGACACGTCGATTACGATCCAGTTCGGCTGCACCGCACGGAGCTCGTAGCGTATCGGAGCTGATGCGACCACCGACAACTCGACGTTTTGAGACGTCTCAACGGCAGCGACCCGGGTCACGACCGCCGGTGCCGCCTGAGCGGGCCCCGCGACCAGATTCACCGCGGCGGAAAGCACCGCGGCGCAGCCAAGGGCCAAGAGAGGTCGACAGCGGAGCGTCGCGTGCATCGCACCACACCTCCGTGCCGCTTTGGGTTCGGACTGCCCACACACCTCGTAGGACGCAACCGAGGTGCACCTGTTCCCGCGCGCACGGGAACCCACGAATCATAATGCTGCTTTGACACCGTGGGTCGCGGTCCTGCCGACCGCTCGTCGTCCCCGACGGCTGCGAAGATCTGATGTCAGGCGCTGTTCGGAGCCGCGGTTGGGTGAGGAAGGGCCTACCGGATCCCGCTCATGGCATGGATCGCGTCGGCGCCCGGTGCGCGTGACCGACACACCGGTCTTGCCGTTCTCGTTCACGGTGCGGGGCGGGTTACCGCACCATCAAGGACGAGCGATGTCGCCGAGGCGCGCCCGACTTTTCTTGTGTTCGATCGAGACGACGTCGTGGACGGTCGGCGCGTGTTGCAGGAGGGACAGCGCGTTCACGTGCCCACTCGCTAGTCGATTCCGACATGTTCGATGATCATGCGGGGCACCTGGCCGGCGTGCTGGCGGTTGCTCCACTACCTCAGCTTGCGCAGTGCACTGATCGCTGCATCCGATCGTGCCGGATTGACCCGCGGCCGGCGGGCAAGGTGCCCCGCCGGCCGCGGCCTCACACGGACGACGTCGTGACGATGACGTTACTGACCGTTCCCGTCGCCCTGAGCGTTCCCCTGGGAATAGGCCGGCACTTGCGTATTGGCGGGTGCCAACTCGGCGCCGTTGCTCTGAGTGGACCCCACGGTGGTAGTGTCATCCCCGGATTGCGCCATCGCCGCCGCCGGCACGAAAGCCGCCACGGCACCGATGGCGAGGACTGCAAGAATTGCGAACATGCGACGCATTGTCATTCCCCCTTCCTGGATGTTGGTGATATTCGTGTCTCACAAGGACTGCGCGGGTCGTTACGCGTCGTGCCAATCGTGCGCCCGGGTGAGCAACACGCTTGTCGGCCACGCGGCGCGGTCGATGATCGGCGGTCAGCTGACGGTCGGAGGAGGAAGCGCTATATCGAGGAGTTGCGATCGAGATGAGACAGGGCGAACGTTGGCCAAATCGTGAAAGGCGAGCCGGGTATGGCGTGGCGCGATCCTGTCGGGTGCCTGGACCTCGTGTGCCGGCGCGTTCGAATACACGTCACGGGACTGGCCGACGGCGACTCCAAGAGCCGGAGGCAACACGCAGGACAGACGCTCAGGAGCGGTTGCCCCCCGCAAGAACAGGACTCCCGAGAGACAACACAGGACGAGCGCGACGCATGCGCGATACGTCCCGCTCCCGTCCCTCCCCTGCTTTGGATTTCGCTCCGTGATCGGCGACCACGGGGATCCCATGGGCACAATCGACTCTCCGCTGTTGAATTCCTACTCTCAGACGATAGGCGCGCCGTTTGACGATCTTGTGAATGTCGTGTAAGAACATGATGAAGATGGCGGATTAACGGCAATACGCACGCAACGTGAAGAACGGGTGGCGGCCCAACCGTCGATGCAGCCCGGTTCCGGCGGACCCGCGGCGTCGCCGCTTCAGATCAACGACCGCGAGACGCGGCCGGATGCCCCGCACGATGGACCGATAGAACAGCATCGCGGTTACCGGAATCATCAATTGTCTTCTCGTCTTTTCAGTTGAGCCGTTTGCAGTTGATCAGCGGGGGAGATTGACTCGCGCTCGTCGCCGCGCGCGCTGAGGAGCGAACGATGAGCCGGCCGACCGTGGGTTGGCTCGCTGCACTTATGTCTTCGCCCTAGCCCAACTTCCGCAGTAAGTGCGCACTGGAAGAATTTTCTGGCCCTTTGTCGTTAGCAGTGTCGCGGGAAAGGGCCATCTTATTGGGAGTTGCTGGGCCCAGCCATGTCTTGGCGGTTCAATATTGCGATGTAGTGAAGACTAACCCTCTTTGCAACTGTCGATGCCGCCACTATGATGAAGTCGAGCGATGTATGTGCGGCGGTGCTACCGCAAGAAGAATGGGAAGCGCCACGGATACTGGG
>DASPUZ010000055.1:0-6446 GCA_035622635.1 bacterium
ACAGGGCGATGCGCATCCGCTCCTCCTCTACGGGGCACGCTCCCCGCCAGCCCTACCCTCTGTGGCCAGTGTAGCACGGCCCGGACCCCCTGCCGCCCCGGCGGCCATCTCAGGTGCGGGCCTCCCACCATCTCGAGGTCCCAGCACGCCCGCTCGCACCTGCACGGCAGGCCGGAGGGAATGTGGTTGGACACACGCCCTCCGGCGCCCGATCTCCCGTGTCTCAGCCGCTCATCCAGGTCTTCTTCAGGAAGATCCGGCGGGCGGTGAACGACTGCGAGTAGGCCTGCAGCTTCGTCGACAGCGCCTCGACGTTGTACTTCGCGTACCACCACCAGTTCGGGGATTCGTCGAGAAGGGTCCGCTGGATCTGGACGTACAGGCTGCGCCGGGTGTCGTGGTTCGAGATCGACCGCGCCTGGACGATCAGCGGTTCCAACCTGGGATTGCTGTACTTCCCGTCATTGTACTCTCCATGGATCGAGAAGTACGGGTAGATGTAACCGTCCGGACCGGGCCGGAAGCTGTTGGCCGACGCGAAGATCTCGCCACCCTCCCGGCCGGCGGTCGCAACTTCCTGGGCGCGAGCCTGCACGAATGCGCCCCACTCCATCTGTACCACCTGGGTGGTGACGTTGAGTTGTCGCAGGGCGTTCTGCACCACGAGCGTGCTTGCCACGAACTCCGGGTACTGCGGCGAGCACTTGATCTCGATGGTGAACCCGCCGTTCGGATACCCCGCCTCGGCGAGCAGCTTCTTTGCCCCTTCGACATCCGGCTTGTTGAATGGCAGGGTCTTGGGATCAAGCGACCAATCGCCGTAGCCTGTGGGAATTGGGCCGGACGGCACCGCCGCGCCGAAGGCCGCCTTCTGGATCACCTCGCTCGTGTCGACCGCCATACGCAGTGCCCGTCGCACCCGCGCGTCATCCAGCGGCTTCTTGCTCACGTTGATGTAGTGCAAGGACACCCAAGCATTGGGGGCCCGCAGAACGGCGATCCCCGGCGGGGTCCCGAGCTGTACGGCACCCTGCGCGCTCAGTGTAGCGTACAGGACCTGACCCGCCCGCAGCGCCGCGAGCCGAGCGCTCTCCTCGGTGAGGATCTTGAACTGCATCCCATCGAGATAGGGCAGCGACCGGTCCCAGTAGTCCGCGTTCCGCGTGTACGTGATGTGGTCTTGCGGCACGTACTCGACCAGCTTGAACGGACCGGTCCCGATGGCTTTGATGGCCAAGTTCTCCCGCTCGGCATATCCCTTGGGCATGATTCCGGACGCCCGGAGCGCCGCGAACGACCCGAGCAGGTCCGGATACGGGGTGTCGAGGTTCATCTGCACCGTGAGCGGGTCCACGATCCTGGTCTCCTTGATAGAGGACAGCCAGGAAAGCCACGGAGACGCGGTCTTCGGGTCCAGCACGCGGTCGATGCTGTATTTGACGTCGTCCGCAGTGAGTGGTTGGCCGTTGTGGAACTTCACATTCGGCCTGAGGTGGAAGGTGTACGTCTTGCCGCCGTTGCTGATCTCCCATTTTTCCGCCAGCGCCGGCACGACGTTCATCTTCTCGTCGTACATCGTCAGGCTCTCGTAGATGTGTTCGTACCCCTGGAGGGCCGAGAAGTTTGAGTTTGTGTGCGGATCCAGGCTCACGAGATCGACTTCCTGAGCGGCCACCAATGTGCCGCCCCGCTTGGGTGTCCCCACCGACGCGGGTGCGGCTGCACTGCGCTGCGCGCCGAAGAGATCAACGGTTGCGATGCTTCCACCGAGCGCGAGACCGCCGGCCAGGAACGCGCGGCGACTCAAGGTTCCGCGAACACGCCGTTCAGGTCGTGCCATCATACACCCCCCCTTCACCACCGCGGCATTAGATCGGTCGATAGGATCGAGACAAACGATATCGGTACCCCGAAGACACGCTCCATGTGCTCCTCGTCCGGAGTGTCATTGAGCCCTCCACCGCATGCCCTCCGCCGACGGAACGAACGGCGGCGCTCCGCTGCCCTGACGCAAGCGCTGCGTCACCCTGTCACGGGAGTCGCATCGCTGAGATGTTTTCAATCACCGCCTTGCCCTGCGAGATCACCAGCCGGTCGTCCAGATAGAGGTCCGGGTTGAGGACCTCCCCGTCCGTGTGCACACCGGCCCTCGCCACGCCGCCGAACCACTAGCGGCGTTTCTTTCGATCGCAGCCGCATGCGGACCGTGAGCATGCGGCTCGCGATACCGCTCACGGTCTCGGCCATCGACGACGTCCGCCCCCTCAAATGAGCTCGGCCAGAGTACGCGCGAGCACGGTCCGGGGCAGTACCACGGGGACGCCCCCGAGCTCGGCGGCCCGCTGTTTCATCGGCCCGCTGAAGCCCATGCAGTCGAGGACGATCATCTCGGCCCCCCAACCACGCAGTGCCCGGCACGCACCTTCCAGCTCCGCGATGTCCCCGTATGGCGATCCCGCCTCAACTCGGAGCTCCGAGCCGAGGCTCCCCCATCGCTTCACCGTCCCTTCGACCTGCGCGGGCAGCGGAACCACAACGCCGAGCCTCCTGCCCCGGACCACGCCCGCCACGAAATGGTGGAGCACCTTCTGCGGCTCGATCAAAAGGCGCGGGGATCGGAATGGCGGGAACTCCCCGGTGCACACGAGGGCAATGGCCTCGGCGCCCTGAGCGGTCAACCGATCGATCTGCTCCTGCATCTGCGGCAGGATGTGGTGCTCCGCCAACTGCACAGACGACCCGTCCCGCAGCCTCGTCACCAGGACGTGCTCCCCGCGTCGCGGCGCCAGGCGCTCGATCTCCGCCCTGTCGAGCCCGTCCAGCGCACCGCCCTCGATGATCTCGACGCCGCTTCCGAGGATGGCTTGAATCTCGGGGATCATGTCACTTCGTGGCGATTGCCCGATTGTGATCGTTCCGATCTTCCGCACCGCAACACCCATCCGCCCCACCCTTTCTTGCCCCGCCTCCGTCGAGCGCGGGGGAACATCGAAACGTCAATGCGTCTTGCGCGCGAGTGCCACGTCACGGCCACCCACGCGTGCGCTGTCGGGCGACTCGAAGGCGCCGACCACTTCTCTCCAGCCCATGTCGGCTCCGCATCACGAGACGTACTCCACGACCGCCTTCCCGACCACCGTCTCCACCGGCCGGATGAGCTCCGGATCGCAGACGCCCGCGCCCAGGATCAACCGCTGCCTGGGGACCGTCACCACGGCGACCTCGTGCCCGATCTTGATCATCGCCGACGACAGCGCCCGGCCGGTCGAAAGGTCCAAGGTCGCCATCAGGTCCGGGAACGTGGCGAGCCGTTGAGAGCGACCGGCGCCGTCCGCCGCATCCAGCGTCATGTACTCGTTCCAGAAGGTGAGCTCCAGTGACTGTCGCGGTCCCACCTGGATGCGGACGGTGCCGACGTCCAGCCCGGCCTTCGTCTCCAGCGTCACCTCGGTCACCTGTCCCCGACCGACGACGTTGCCCCCAAGCACGCCGCACGCCGCCTCGACAATCTCGACAGGACCCCCGCCCTGCCTCTCGAGCATCGCTTGACCGACGCGGATCGCCTGCTTGACGGCACCGACCGCGGCGTGATCGCGCAGGTACGACACCGAGATCGGATTCCGCGCCACGGCGATCATGCCGCCGGCCTGCGTGGCGAGCAGCGGCATCAGCGGAGAAATGGTCGCGAGCTTGCCGCGGAGCAGCACCTCAAGATATCGGCCCCGCGCCGGATCGCCTCCGACTGCCGCCTGGAGGGACACGTACCCCTCGACCTTGTGGAGCCCGATGGCGCCCTGGATACTGATGGGGTGGGCCCGGCCGTTGCAAGGCGCGTCCACGACGACGAGCCCGAGGGCGGCCGCCTGGATCCAGCCGTTGGTCACACCGATCCCACCGATCTCGTTCGGGATCATTCCCTGGAGTCGGAGGTCGCCGTCCTTTGTCAACAACTCGACCGCCCGGATATGGTGCACCGGAGGCACGTAGATGTCCTTGGCGGCGGGCGCACCCACGGCCGCGGAGGTAACTACCATCGCATCCCCGGGCAGGTCTTCGAGGTCTACGAGTTCGAGCGCACCCAGTTCTACCGCCAAGAGACCATTGCGCCGCCCTTCGACTTCCGAGCCGCCACCCCCGCCTCCCAGCACGCCCCCGCCGAGGACCGCGGCCTCAACCAGCTCCTTGTCCAGTCGCATCCGGGACATGCTCAGCTCACCCCCCGCAGCTCACTCGTGAGGCGTGACGGTTGGGACAGCGCAAACCAAACCATAAGCCCGGCGGCGATGACCGGGTCCACCGCGAGCACGCCCAGTCGTCGGCGCAGCTCGTCCGCCATCCCGATGGTGGCATAACCGGTGCAGGCGAGTACCAATGCTCCCGCGCCGGCATCCGCCAGTCGCTTGGCCGCGCGCAGGGTCGCCTCCCGCCCCCAGTCGGTCAGCAGGTCGAGGCTGTTCCTCACGCCCTCGGGGCTGTCCTCTCCGATGCAACGGTCGCCGAGAATCCGGCGGACCGGCCCGGGCGCTCCTTCCGTCAGGTTCAGTACGCCGACCCGATCCGCCAGCCCCACCGCCAAGGCGGCCGCCGACGATCCGGGGCCGATCACCGGTATCGTCAGTTCCCGGCGCAACTCGGTCACCGCAGGATCGGCGGCGCAACTAATCACGATCGCGCTGGCACCGTCGGCCGCCAGAACCTTCCCGATCTGGATGATCTTCGGAACGGCGAGTCGTTCGGACTCCACGTCGTAGATGCCCGTCGGCTGGTCCGGGATGCACAGCGTGCGAGTGGTCACGCCGAACCTGGCCTCGATCAACCGACCATGGGCACCGAGCAGCGCCGGATCATCCGTCGTAAGCACTCTGACGATACCAGCGAAGCCGCTCATCGTCGAAACCCCGTTTCCTCCGGACCGAAGGTGGCCCCAGCCGGCCGTATGCAATCCGGCGGTTCGGCCCCGGTCATCCAAAATGTGGGCGAGCGCGAGGTGACACCCCGCGCGGTCAGCCTGCGCCAACCCCCTCGTTCGGAATGTCTTGGGCGATACCTGGAGGAGCCGTTAGCCAGGATCCAACCGGCGTTCCGGATCACGAACAGCTCCGAAATGTACGAGGTCTCTTGAGCAGATTGTAACGACGCCAACTCGAAACTACAGCGAAACCCTGATCTTGACCATCGGGTCGGGAGAGTATTGGCCGGAGGCACGGGCCCCGGAGGGCGCTCCGATGAGGTCAATGCATCCATTCCGACATCGACGTCGTGTGACGGACGTTTGCGCCGCGCCTCAGTCCTCGGACGGCCGCGGACGCGCTGAACGCATGAGGGCCACGAGCGGGACGCAGATCAGGAAGAGCACCCCGAGGATCGCGAAGACACTGTCAAACGCCACGACCGCAGCCTGTTGATTGATCAAGGTCTGCAGCGTCGCCAGCGCCCGCCGGTGGGCGCTCCACGGATCGCTCCCGCGGGCCACGAGCGCCGCTTCGTACGCCCCCCACCAGTGAAGGAAATTCGGGTTGCACGTCGACGCGTACTGCATCAGCCGCGTGCTCGCCGAAGTCGTCCTGTGGTCCAGGATGGTGATGACGGCCGCGGTCCCGATGCTGCCGCCGAGCATCCGGACAAGATTCAGAAGGCCGGTGGCGCTCTGCATCAACGGCCGCGGGATCATCGCCAGGGTCGCCGTCACCAGCGGAACGGAAAGGAACGAGAATCCGATCCCCTGGACGAGCTGCGGGATCAGGATCTGCACCGGAGTGCTGTCCAGCGTGAAGCGTCCCATCATGAATCCCGCGACGGCGGTGAGGATCAGCCCAAAGGGCACCATCACGTGCACGCCAAGCCGGTTATAGAGCTGCCCCGCCACGTACATCATGACGACCATGGCCAGCGCTCGGGGCATCAGCGCGAGCCCGGACTGCGTCGCATCGTACCCGAGCAGGTTCTGCAGAAACAACGGGAGCACGAGGATCGTGCCGAACATCGCCACCCCGAACATGCCGCCGATGAACGTGCCCGCGGCAAACGTAAGGTCCCGTAGGATGCGCAGATTCACCGCGGGGAACGGGGTGTGCAGCTCCCAGAGCACAAACGCCACCAGCGCCAGGACGGCGATCGCGATCGTCAGGTTGATGAAGGAACTGTGGAACCAGTCGTCCTGCTCCCCCTCCTCGAGCACCACCTGCAGCGCCGTCAGCCCGATCGCCATCAGGGTGATCCCGATCCCGTCCACCCGCTGCAAGCCACGGGCGCGCATGTATGGGGGGTCCTGCAGAAACCGGGCGCCGAGCAGCAGCCCCAGAGGGCCGATCGGCAGGTTGACAAAGAAGATCCAGTGCCACGTGTAGTTGTCGGTCAGCCAGCCGCCCAGCGTCGGTCCCACCGCCGGGCCCAGGAAGGCGATCATGCCGAAGATGCCCATCGCCTGCCCCTGCTCCTCCGGCGGG
>DASPUZ010000056.1:0-2952 GCA_035622635.1 bacterium
CTGATGGACATCCCGGCCAAATGCAGCCGAGCCGACAACCAAGTGCTCCTCAGCTTCCCGGCCCGGCACCCTTTGGCGCCGGCCCTGGCCCGCCTCTGACCCTGGGATACCGATGGCTTCGTGCAAAAGTTAGGTAGCTAGTACCGAAATCGATAGCGCGAGATATTTCGACGCAGGCGGGGGCGCCAACCTTGGGACCCCGGGATCGGTACGGCAAGTCAATCTGCGCACTCAGGTATTTACCGACACTAGTTTCATGCTGAGATAGTCAGACATCACAGCGCGACGTTTCGTTAGCGTTTCAGGGTACCTTATCTCCTACCTGCACCATTCCTGACGGCAACCGCGTTACGGCAATCTATAGTTTTGAGAGGCTCTGTCTCCTATCCCGCGGGCGCCTTGACGGCTCGCACGCCGACAGCTTATACTGCAGCCAAACTTCATACCGTACTGGATGGGTGCTCTCGTTCGTCGAGAGTAAAAGGGAAGTCCGGTGCGTGATCCGACGGGCTGTTCGACGTGTGCCCGGGGAACGCAATGCCGGCGCGGTCCCGCCACTGTGACGGGGAGCTGCTTCGCCTGAGCCACTGGTTTGTCTGGGAAGGCGCGAAGCGGTGACGATCCGGAGCCAGGAAACCTGCCCATCCGGCTGCGTACGGCGACCTTCGGCCGAAAGGTAAGTACGCCCGCGGTGCTTCACCGCTATGGTCCCCGTGCTTCAGGGGACTTTTTTGTTGCGGGATGCGCCGCGAACGGGGGGGATCAGGGGATGTTCGTCCGCCATGCTCGCTTGCTTCTGTGTTCGTTCCTCGCCGCCGCCATACCAACGCTCATGGCCGTCCGCGCACCCGCTCAGGAAGTTCCATCGGGGCCGCCGACGTTCCAGTTGCCTGAAATCGAGGTCGCGGGGAAGCGGCCGCAACTCGCGTCCACGACGCCCGCGTCCGTAAGCGTCATCACGGCGGACGAGATCGCCGCGATGGGGGCGCTCACGGTCGCCGACGCGCTCCGCGTGCTTCCCGAGGTCCTCGTGAAGGGCACCGGCGGGTCCGGCGCCCTCACGACGGTGAGCATTCGGGGCGAAACGTCCACACGGGTCCTGGTGCTCCTGGATGGCGTGCCGCTCAACCGTCCCGATCAGCCGTCCGTCGACCTCAGCACGCTGCCGATTCAAAACGTCGAGCGCATCGAGGTGCTGCGGGGACCGTTCTCGGCCATCTACGGGAGCTCCGCGCTCGGCGGGGTGATCAACATCGTCACGCGTACGGAGCCGCAGACGTCACTGTCGTCACGGGTGGGATCGTTCGGAGAGAGCGCCAACGTCGTCTCCACGGGCGGAACGCTCGGCAATCTGACGTACCTGGTGCAGGGTATCGTCAGCGGCAGCACGGGATTCGCCCCCGACACAGACTACAGCAACTCGACCGAGATGGCGAAGCTCCACTGGGCGATCGGCGACGACGCCGGATGGACGCTCACCGTGAACCGGTTCTGGCACGTGGTCGGCACTCCGGGGCCACTCCCCCAGGACACGCAGGACCTGGACGCGCGCACGTTCGAGGGCCGCACCCTCGTCGACCTCGCGTGGCGCAGCGGCAAAGTGGACGGACCCGGCACGCTCGTGAGATTCTATACGCTGGACGACGACGTTTCGTTTCTCTCGCCCCACCTCGGAGGCACCACCAACCCGCTGGCGTTTCCGTATCAGTCCGACGACGTGGCTCATCTCTGGGGCGGCCAGGCGCAGATCGTGCTCGCGCCGCTTCCCGGGCATCTGCTGACGTTGGGTGCGGATTACCAGGGACAGACGATTTCGCACACCGACAACACGCCCTCCGCGTTTGGCAACTCTGACACCGACCTCGGGTTGTACCTTCAGGACGACTGGCAGGTCGGGCCCCGCGTACTGCTGTCGGCGGGCGTGCGGGAGGACGTGTTTCAGCTCTACGGCACGCAAGTCGACCCGCGGGCCGGCCTCGTGTTTCTGCTGAACGACCGGCTGGCATTGCGCGTCGCGGCCGGCCGGACGTTTCGGGCGCCGAGCTTCGATGAGCTAGCGCCGTCGCTCAGCGGCAACCCGAATCTCCAGCCGGAGACCGCCTGGTCGTACGACGCCGGACTCGAGTACGCGGTCGCGCAGGGTCTGACGCTCACCGTGACCGGATACTATACCGACGCGACGAACCTGATCGTGTCCGCGCCGCCGAATTACGTCCCAATGAACGTGGGGCATGCACTCGTTTCGGGCGGCTCCATCGAGCTCGCCGGCCAGGTCAGCGACCAGTGGTTCGTACGCGCCAATTACACGAGTCAGTATGCCCGCGACGCAAATACAGGGCTGGACGTCGTCTACGCGCCGCGCAATCTGGCCAACCTCGAGGTGACGTACGCCGCCACACCGGCAACCCGCATCAACCTGATCGTGAGCTACGTTGGAGACCGTTGGAACGATCCGGCCAACACCGAGTTGGTGCCCGGATACTGGTTGACCGCGATCGTGATCAGCCAGACGCTGGGCGGCGGATTCACGGTCCAGGCAGGCGTGGCGAACTTGTTCGACGTGCAATACCAGGCCTCGCTTGGATACCTGGAACCGGGGAGGACTTTCTTCATCCGCGCGACAAAGAGCTTTTGAAAAAGATGAGCCCGGCGGATCAGAATTCATGAGCGCCCGCGGCCTGATTCCGCTCGTCCTGGCCGGCGCGCTGGCCGCGGGAATGGGCACCGCGGTCTTGCGCCACACGTTCGTCTCGACCGCGCCCGGTTCTTCACCCGGTACGGTAAGCCACGCCCCCGGACCTACCGCCGAGCAGGAGGGCGACGTACCGGTCATTGGCGCGGCTGTGGGAATCGCACGACCGCCAGTTACCGACACGGTGCACCATTCGTCCACGCCGCCGTCCGGTGCGAGACATGAGGCTCCGCGCCGTCCCGCGACACGGCGTCAGGTTC
>DASPUZ010000057.1:0-2808 GCA_035622635.1 bacterium
CGATGGAAGCGATGATCAAGATCAGCGTCACCACCATCATCATTTCGAGGAGCGAGAGGCCCTCGGGGAGCCCCTCGCCCTCGGCATCCAGGCGATAGGCCGTACGGTGCATCGATGGCCTATTCATACCGAGCCACCATCGAACGGAGCCGTAGCGCAGAGCCCCTGGGGTTGGGACTCTGCGGTTCTTCTGTATGCGGTGTTCGCGTGCCCATGTTAACAGGGGATGAACTTATTCAACAACAAAAGCCGCAGACTCGCAACAGCAGCAAGTCTGCGCTACCGGCTCCAATGCGCAACGACCGCAGAGCTATCGGTCCGCGCCAGCCGCGCTACCCGCTACCTCGCCGGGCCAATGCGCGTGTCCGGCAGGTCGAACAGCAGGAGCGGAGCATGCGCGTCGTCCCAGTTGGCCAGCAGCGATCTCCCGTCGGCCGCCAAGTGCATACGGAGCTTCAGTTCCTTCCCGCGCCACAGACCCGACATGGGGATCAGGTCTTGAGACACGCCGAGCAGGCCGCCCGTCCCAGCATCCCAAACCGCAATGCGTTGGTCGACGATTTCCTGCACATCTTCCAAGACGCGCAAGGAAAAGCCGCTCTTCTCTTTTCCCACATACCCGACGAGCAGCCTCCCATCCCGTGAAAGCGCGATCATGTTGTGCACGTCCCTGCCGCGCAATCCGATAGTGTGCTCCAGCGCCCCAGTTTGAGCGTTCCAGACCTTTACCTGCTCGCCTTTGCTGCTCCTTATGTAGAAGTGGAATGGCGCGGTGAAAACCTGACCGTGCGGACCGAAGCAAACCGGGCCGGGAAGGTCGCCGGTGTTGACGCTCGTCAACACGCGGCCCGAGCTGGATTCGAGTATGAGCAGGTTATCCGCATTGTGTTGGGGGCAAAGGGTACTGAACCACTTGTCTCCACGGGTCGAGGGTAGCGTCAGCGCCAGCTTCAGCCCGTCAGGACTCCACGCCACGCCTCCACTCCTCGCATTCTTGAATGCCGCATTCCACGCGAGACCGCCCGTTTTGACGTCGTAAACTCGGAGCTCGGTTCCCTGGAAGTCCTGGCAATTCGCTCCGAGTCCCACGACTGAAACTACGCTCAGCGGAGAGATGGCTACGGCAAGCCGGTCGCCTGCGGGGGAAAGCTGAATCTGCGCCGGTCCGTAAGCTGGCGGGTACCTCGGCAGATCCAGCTCAATTGACCTCAAGTCCCTCAGGTCCCCCGCAGAGATGACGCGGAGATGCGCTGTTACGTCGTAGAGGGAAAAAACAGCACTCGTGCGGAATCGGGCATTCACGTCAGCCATTACCAGGAAACTACCGTCTGGCGCATAGCTCAGGAGGCACTGATACGGTGAAAAATCTTGCTCGTCCGGCGGCCAAGTCCTGGCAGGCCCGCCGACGACCCCGAGGTCTCGGCTAGCAACCATCCCAAGCGCAACCGCGTCCCACACCTGAAGAGTCAGAGGGTACGGCCCCCGGCCGAAGTTGGCCGGGGGGAGGGTTGCTAAGGCCGCCACCCGGCGTCCATCAGGTGAAAAGGCAGCCGCGTGCAGATAGCCTCGCGCCATTGAATCGTAGGCTTCGATGCTCCGGACGGCGAGCGAATGCGCGTCGTCGGTTGGCGGTAGTCCGCCCGCTGCTGCTATCAGTGCCCCGAGAAATGCCGCGGCATTCGTTCGAGCGACCCTTAACATCCAAAGCTCCCGCCCAGCCACTGGATGATGTGGCCCAGCCCAACGTCAACGACTTCATGAGGAATCAATCCAAGGTAGTAAAACGCCAGAGGATTGAAATAGTCCAAGTGCGCCACCACGAAAAGGCCGGCGTTTACCGCGAACACCCCTCCACCCGCGGGAATATGGAGGGAGGGGGCTGTGCCAAACCTAACCCCATTAGTGAGGTTTGGTGCACTCATCTCGCCGGCCGCAAATTGAGCATACTCGGGCGAGGACGCGGAGTAGCTGAAGAGGAAGTTGAAGTGCCCGCCTTGCTCTAGCTCCGGCCCTTCATACTGCCAATTGCCGGAGAGGTTGTTTTGCAACTGTCCGAACACCTTCTGTGCGCAAGGGCTCATCTGCGCCGGGGACTGTAAAACGGGCTGCGGCTGCCCGCTGGGTGTCAGCTCGTCGATCGCCGCGCCGGCACCCAAGATCGGCAGCAATGCCAGCCACCAAGGCGGGGACCACTGGGAGTAGCACCCCGTGGGGTCGCCGTTGCAACCCCCCTCGGGCCATGGCGTGACAGGTCCCTGCCCCGGTGGGGTTGGCGTGGTCCCCGGTGGGAACTGGCCGTTCCCGCCACCCCCTCCACCACCTCCCCCTCCCCCGCCACCCCCGCCGCCGGGTGGCAGGGACCCAGGGCAGAAGATGTCGGACCACGGGTCGCAGGTTTCACTGCACGACGCGTCGCCGGGGTCGCACCACCCGAGCAGAAGGTACAGGCCCGATGGGTCGACCGAGGTGGTGGGATTGTTCAGGACGTACGCATATAGGTTGAGCGACTGCGGGTTGGTGATGTCGCCCGCCACCGGGTCGGGGCTCAGCCAGCGACCCAGACCGGGTGAAAAGTTGCGAAAGGTCGTCAGGTCGGTGTTGGTGGTCACATCGCGCCAGGGCAGCCCGGCAAAGTTGTAGCCGTCGTTCCCCCACGCCTCCCACACACCGCCCCAAGGGTAGAACAGGATGTCTCTCGCCGCCGCCCCGCTGTAGTCCGTCCTCATGGTGGTAGAGGCCACGTTGTTGGCGTGATCCAAGTGTGTCTCGGAGCCGTCGTACACCGCTAAGAACCTGTTGCCCCACGGG
>DASPUZ010000058.1:0-23865 GCA_035622635.1 bacterium
GAGCACAAGGACCTCCTGGACCGCATCGCCAAGGCCTTGCTGGAGCGGGAATCGCTCGAGAGCGACGACCTCGACGCCCTCGTTGCCGGGCAGCCGCTTCCCTTCGACGCGCGGGCGCCGGCTACACTATCTCAGGGCACGCGGGTCGCGCGCTCGGCCTCGCGCCCCGATACGTCGACGCCGCCACGCGGATCAACGGCCGGCGGCCCCGCCAACGAGCCGCCGTTCAGCGACAGCGTGCGCGCATCCTGAGCTACGTGCGCATGCCGCCCGGGCGGCATGCCCTCGCGACCTCCGCTTCGCGCACACCGTCCCGGTTGCGCGTTTATCCCAAGGGCAGCGTCAACCAGACGGACGTCATCCCGCGGGCACTCATCGCTCCGACGGTACCACCGTGGGCGCGCGCTATTTCGCGCACGAGCGCCAGCCCGATACCCGCGCCCCCGGTCTCGCGCGAGCGGGATTTCTCTCCTCGGTAAAACCGCTCGAAGATGTGGGGGAGATCGTCCGTCGAGATCTCGCTCCCGGTGTTCTGCACCTCGATGCGCACCGCCCCGTCGACGCGAGTGGTCCGAACGGTTACGTTCGCACCCGGCGGCGCGTAGCGGAGTGCATTGTCCAGGAGGTTGCGCAGCGCCTGGCCGAGAAGGTCCGCGTCGGCTGCCACCGGCGGACACGCCGGATCGCACGCCTCCCGGACGGCCAGGCGCCGGCGATCGAACTGCTCGCGGTACGCACCAATCGCCTGACGCGCGAGCGCCCTGACATCGAGCTCTGCGCGGTCGATCCGGGAGACCTGGGCGTCGAACTGGCTGAGCTGATGCAGCGCGTCGACCAAGCGGACGAGGCGCAGCACCTCTTCGTGCAGCGACGCAAGCGTGGCCCGGCTGGGCGGCGCGACGCCGTCCCGGAGCGCCTCGAGATATCCCTGCAACGTGCTCAGCGGCGTCCGTAGCTCGTGGGCGATGTTCGCGACGAGGTCTCTCCGCAACGCTTCGATGCGCTCCAACGCCGCAGCCATGCGGTTCAGCCCTTCGGCCAGACGCACCAGCTCATCGGGGCCGCGCGGCTCGATGCGTCTGCCGTAGTCACCCTCCGCGATGCGCTCGGATAGGACCATCATGTCGGCGATCGAGCCGACCAGCGGCCGGACGAGCGTCCAGCCGAGCAGCGTTGCCGCAGCGGCGGCGATGCCGCCGCTGATGAACATCGCGTGGTGCACCGTGGCCAGAAACCCTTTCTCCACGGGCGTCGGATCGATGTGATACCGAGCCATGATCTGCATGAAGGACTGCGCAGCCAAGTGTGTGACGAGCATGTCCGAGATCGCGATCCCGATGGCGATCACCAGCAGCAGCGCGCCAAGGAGCCTCCACAGGAGCCTAGTTCGCACGCTTCGGCTCAACGAGCTTGTAGCCGACGCCGCGCACCGTCTCAATGTAGCGCGGCCGCGCCGGATCGTCCCCGAGCTTTTCCCGCAGCTTGCCGATCCTGACGTCGATCGTGCGGTCCACCACGACGGCCTCGTCGAATGCGTACACATGGGCCAGGAGTTGATCGCGTGTGAACACGCGCCCCGGAAACTCCATCAGCGCTAGCAACACCTTGTATTCGTTCGGAGTCAGATGGACCTCGCGGTCGCCCACGAATACCTCGTGACGCTCGACGTCCATCGTGAGATCGCCTCGCATCAGACGCGACGGCCGCGGCCGGGGCCCCGTGGCACGGCGCAGAATCGCCTGCACCCGTGCGACCAGTTCGCGTGGGCTGAACGGCTTAGTGACATAGTCGTCTGCGCCGATCGAGAGCCCCAAGAGCTTGTCGACTTCGTCGACCCGCGCCGTCAGCATGAGGATCGGCACCGCCGACGCGTCTCGGAGCCGTCGACACACGGCGATCCCGTCGGCGCGGGGGAGCATTACGTCGAGGATCACGAAATCCGGGTGATGGCGCTCGAACAGCTCAAGCGCCTGGATGCCGTCGTACGCGGTGATCACCTGGAATCCCTCGCGCTCCAAGTACATCCGGACGAGTGAGGTGATCTTACGATCGTCATCCACCACCAGCACCATCGTCCGTTCGGGCGGCATGCCCGCGGACATTGCCTGCAACTCATTCATGCCTGCCTCCGTTCGGCGGTTTACATCGAGCTGCAGTGTATGACGATCGTGTAAAGATTTGATGACAGTCGCCCCAAGGAAACAATGCGGTCACACTTATGACACCGGTATCCTTGCCGGTCCCACCGGAAGCACTCGCCCGACGGGAAACAACGGAGGTCGGCCGGCGGTATAAGGCCAGGGTGGACAACGGAGAAACGTAGTTGTCCACACATTGTTAGCCACACGATCCAGAATCCCGCGAATTAACTGTCAGAACTAGCCACACCTGGTCGTGCTAACATGCCCTCTCAACTGCCCTCCCTCGGGGGGGTGGTATTGTGCTGATGGTGGTGCTCCTTCATGCGGTAGAGACGCAGGTCGGCCGCCTGCAGCAGTTGGTCTGCCGTCGACCCATCTCCGGGCCACGCCGCGATCCCCCAGGAGAACTGCAGTCCGATGCTCTGGTCCGCCCATCCCGCAAGCGGGATCGTAACGCCGAGGAAGCGGTCGGCGATCGCCCCGGCCTCGGTCTCCTCCGTTTCCGGCAGCAGCACCGCAAACTCGTCGCCGCCATACCGCGCCACAAGATCTACCGTTCGCAGTTCGCGGCCAAGAATGCTAGCAACGGCGACGAGCACTGCGTCGCCTGCACGGTGGCCGTACGTGTCGTTGACCACCTTGAATCCATCGAGGTCCAGCAACATGACAGACAACGGGCGCGACGTCCGCTCGGATCTCGCAATCTCGTGCTCGAACCGCTCCATGAACGTGCGCCGGTTCGGGATACCGGTCAGACCGTCCGTCGCCGCCAACGCCTTCAGCGCATCATGAAGCTGGCTTACTTCCACCGCATTCGCAATATAGTGAGCGACCACGGTCAGCAGATGGAGATCGCCCTCGGCAAACGCGTTCACCTCGGACCTGTACGCGCTCAGTACCCCTATCGGCCGGTTCCGCGACACCATCGGAGCGTAGATGCCGGACCGAACGCCCGGATCCTTCCGTATCACTCGTGGATCGGCATGAAGGTCCGGCACCAGCACGGGCGTTTGATTCTCCATGACTTCCCACGCCAACCCCTGGCCTCGTGTGAACCGCAACCCCGACACTCCGGCCCGCAGTCCCGACCCCGTCTTGACGACGAGCAGTTCATCCGCACCGTGCCGTTCGAGAAGCGACACGGCGCAGGAATCGAAACCGATCGCTTCATGCACTGCGCGGATGATGTGTTGCAGCAGGACTGGCAGGTCGAGCACGGTGGCCAGTTCCGTCGCCAGACCCGCAAGGAACGCCAGCAACTTGTCCGACTCGGTGCGGGGGCTGCGAGTCGTGCCCCAGCCGGACTCCAAGTCCGCGGGCTTCGGTTCCATAATCCCCCCTCCACGCCGGTCCTGGACCTTCCTTCGTCAGGAAGGTGAGGCAAGCATGTTTCTGCTCGGAGCAGACACATAGTTCATGCCCAAGCACCGGCCCTGCTGAGACCAGGAAGCAGGGGCACTGGCTCGATATATCTGGTACCATGGTACGTGACCATACGACGTTCGACAGTCTTACGACAAGTGGCCATCGCGATTGGGAGGAGACCCATGACCGCAAAGCGCGCAACCGGAAAATCGCGCAGACCACGCAGGACCGCGTCGCCACGGATGGCGCGCCGACGGACGCGCCTCGCGGGAGCTCGAGCCAGCAGCCCGAAGGCCCGGTCGCGCCGGGATCTCCGGCGTGATCGCTCAGCGGCATCGCAGTCCTCGCCCGCGCGCGTACCGGCTCACGCCCCAGGCGCAGAGGCTCAGAGGCGGGGGGGACGGACTCGGCACGTCCCAACGCGCGGTGCCGCGTCGGCCGGGGCGGCGTTCTGGGACAGGAAGCTCCGGGAAGACGTGCTCCACCTTCTCCGGGGGCGAGGCGCTCATGTCACGTTCGAGCGGGCGGTGGCCGCGATGCCGGCCGACCTGCAGGGCAAGAAGCCGGCCGGCGCGCCGTACACGCCGTGGCAGCAACTCGAGCACCTCAGGCGCGCCCAGCGAGACATCCTCGACTACATTCGCAATCCAAGCTATACGGAGGGCAACTGGCCGGACGACTACTGGCCCGCGGAAACACCCCCGTCCCCGCGAGAGTGGGACGAGGCCGTTCGCGGGTTCAAGGCCGACCGGCAAACCCTTCTCGACCTCGTCGCGGACTCCAAGACGGATCTGCTGGCGAGAGTCCTCTACGATCCCAAGGGGCCCACGATCCTTCACGAGGTGCTCCTGGTCGCCGACCACAATGCGTACCACCTAGGCCAGTTGATCGTCCTCAGGCGGGCACTCGGCGCCTGGACCGATTAGTGGGTCGGGCGCCAAGCGATACTGCGGGCGCCTAACGATCTCTTCCTGTGGAGGTTCCCGCTCCGGGGCCCGGCGAGGCCGCTGTCGAGTGCGAGCGTCGCTGACGTGCGGCACCGACCTCAAAGGCGACCGCCCGGGGCTGTCCCGAGTGCCGTTCGGGTCCTTCGGTCGTCACGCAGCGGGAGACGTCATCGCTAGCGGCGCGGGTGTGCCCGTCCGTCCACCCTGCCGGATACCCGGAGCGCCGTCAGCCCGCTGACTCCTTGTACTCCACCCGCACGAGGTAGAGTCCGTGTGCAGGAGCGGTAGGACCGGTGCGTCGGTTGTCGGAATCCTCGAGAAAGACCGCGGGCGCAGCGGGATCGAGACGCCCGCGGCCCACCCGCAGCAAGGTCCCGACCAGCATCCGAACCATATGACGGAGGAACCGGTCGGCCGTAATCGTCAGCGCGAGCCGGTCCCGCTCCAACTCCCACACCGCCTCGCGCACCAAACACGTCGTGGTCCTTGGATCGCTCCCGACTCCGTGATAGGCGGCGAAGTCATGCGGGCCTATGAACGGGGCGAGCGCGCGGCGCATGGCGTCCACATCGAGGGGGTCGGGCACGTGGTACGCGCGGTTGCGCAAGAGCGCGGACGGCGCGGGCCGATTCAATATCACATAACGATAGGTTCGCGCGATTGCGTCACGCCGGGCATGGAACCCATCGGGAGCATCCCGGGCGTCGACCACCCGGACGTCCGGGGGTAGATGGCTGTTGAGAGCCGCCGGGATCTGCCCCGCGGGGATCTGACTCGTCGTCGCGAGGCTTGCGACCTGACCGCATGCATGCACGCCCGCGTCTGTACGGCCCGCACCGATCACCGCCACCCGCTCCCCGGCGACAGCGGCCACAGCGGCTTCGAGCGTCGCCTGCACCGACGCCGCGCCCACGGCTGCGCTCCCCCGCTGTCGCTGCCACCCGCAGTACCCTGTGCCGTCGTACTCTACGACCAGCCTGAGCGTCCGCACGCCCTTCCCCCGACGTTCGTCAGCGCACGACTACGCGCCACAAAGAGGGCGGCAGGAGTACCGCTGCGGAGACAAGCGCCAGCATCCCCGCCGCGACGTAGTCGCGGGCGGCAAGGTGCAGCTCCTTCATGCGCGTGCGATGTTCGCCGCCGCGGTAGCCGCGCGCCTCCATGGCCAGCGCGAGCGCGTCCGCCCGGCGAAACGCCCCGACGAACAACGGGACGAGCAGGGGCACCAATGCCCGCGCACGGCGCACCAGGCTGCCGCTCGCGAACTCGGCACCCCGCGCCATCTGCGCTTTCATGATCTTGTCGGTCTCCTCGAGCAATGTCGGGATGAATCGAAGCGCGATCGTCATCATCAGCGCGAGTTCATGCGCAGGAAGACCGATGCGGCGGAACGGCCTCAGCAACCGTTCCAGGCCGTCTGTCAGTTCGACCGAAGACGTCGTGAAGGTCATCAAGGTCGTGGCAACCACGAGCAGGATCAGCCTGTACCCGTAGAAGACGCCGGCGACCAGGCTCTCCCGGGTGATGACCAGCGGTCCGCGCCGTAGCAGCACATGTCCCCCGCCGTCGCCGAACAACACCTGAAAGAGCACGGCGAGGCCGACCAGCCAGAACACGGGCCGGAGCCCGCGCACCGCATATCCGGGCGGGATGCGGCCGGCGAGCAGCACGCCCGCGAGGAAGACGGTGAGCACCGCGAGCCCCGCGAGCGAGCGGATCCCGAACACGATGGCGACGAGCCACAGGGTGCCGAGGAGCTTCGTCCTCGGATCGAGCCGGTGGACGGGCGATTCCACCGGCACGTACTGACCCAACATGAGCCCGCGCAGAAGGTCCATCGCGACGGCCCTAGTGCATCATCGTCGAAGTCCGGCGATCCTCGGGAATGCCCATCATCCCGATGAGTTCTCGGAGACGGTCGGCGAGCCCGCCGGACGTGACAGCGCGTCGAGAATCGCAGCGCGCGCCTCGTCGACCGTAAGCACGTCAGACCGAACCGGAAGCCCTCGCTCGCGCAGAAGGCGCGCGCACACCGCCACCTGCGGAATCCCCAGTCCGAGCGAGGCGAGCCACGCAGGGTCGGAGAATACTTCGCGAACGGACCCGTCGGCCACGAGACGACCGCGATCCAGGACGATCAGGCGTGTACAGAGCCTCGCGACGGCGTCCATGCTGTGCGTGATCAGTACGATCGTGAGCCCCCGCGTGTCGTGCAGTCGGACGATGCGATCCAGAATCTCCCGGCGGCTGCGTGGATCCAGCCCCGCCGTGGGCTCGTCCAGGATGAGCATGCGGGGCTCCATCGCGAGCAGCCCGGCAATCGCCACGCGCCGCATCTCTCCGTTGCTCAGCGCAAACGGCGATCGCGGTCCGAATGCGTCGGGGTCGAGTCCGACTTGAGCCAGCGCCCGGCGCGTCCGGGCCTGAACCTCCTCGGTCCCGAGCCCGAGATTCCGCGGGCCGAACCCGACGTCCGCGCTGACGGTCTCTTCGAACAACTGGTGCTCCGGATACTGGAACAGCAGGCCGATCTGCTGCCGTACCCGCCGCCGGTCCACCTCCCTGGCATGGATGTCCACGTCGTCGAGGTAGACGTGCCCCGCTGTGGGACGGAGAAGGCCATTGAAGTGCTGGACCAGGGTCGACTTGCCCGAACCCGTCGCCCCGATGATGCCCACCACCTGACCGGCGCCGATCTCCAGGGACACGTCGTCGAGCGCAGTTGCGGCGAACGGCGTCCCGCGCTGATACACGTAGGTCAAGTGTTCGCAGCGGATCACGCCGTCCCCCCGTCCGGCCGGTATAAGGCCGCCACCGCGTCTGCCAGTTGCTCGGCCGTCAGCAGATCCGGCGGCAGAGGCACTCCGGCTCTGATGAGACCACGCCCGAGCATCGCAATCTGCGGCGGCTCCAGCCGCAAGTTGCGCAGGAGACGTTCGCGTGCAAAGACTTCGGCGGGTGTCCCGGAGAGTGCGACCACGCCCCCCGCGAGCACGACGATCCGATCGGCGAGCGCCGCCTCCTCCATGGTATGCGTGATCAGCACGAGCGTCAGTCCCTCGTCCCGCCGCAGGCGGAAGACGGTCTCCATGACCTCGCGTTGGCCGGAGGGGTCCAGCATCGACGTCGCCTCGTCCAGCACGAGGCACTGGGGATGCATCGCCAGCACCCCCGCGATCGCAACCCGCTGCTTCTGCCCACCCGAAAGAAGGTGCGGCGCACGCCGTCGAAGCGCCTCGAGGCCCACAGTACGCAACGCCGCGTCCACGCGCGCACGGATCTCCGCCGGGGGGAGTCCGAGGTTCTCGCAGCCGAACGCGACGTCCTCCTCGACGACGGCTGCCACGAGCTGGTCGTCGGGATTCTCGAAGATCATGCCGACGCGCTGGCGCACGGCCCACACCGCGTCGTGGTCCCGTGTGTCGAGGCCGTCCACCAGCACCTCACCCGCGGTGGGGAGCAGTAGCGCGTTCATGTGCTTGGCGAGCGTGCTCTTCCCGGAACCGTTCCCCCCGACGATGGCCACGCACTCGCCGGGATGCACGTCGAGATCGACGCCACGGAGCGCGGGAACCGGCTCACCTGCGCCCGTCCGGTAGGTGTGAAAAAGCCCCCGCACCTTGATGAGCACGGGAGCGCCGTCTGTCACGACCAAAGGCCCGCCCGGCCTCGCCGCCCGGTCCGGTGGCCAAACCCTACTTGACGAGCTCGATGAGGGCCATCGCCGCGGCGTCGCCGCGCCGAGGCACGGTTCGGACGACCCGGGTATATCCGCCCCGTCCTTTCTGGTATCGTGGTGCCACTGTCGAGAACAACCGCTTGACAACCGCCCGGTCGAGAATGACCCGAGAGACCTGCCGGCGGGCGTGCAAGTCGTTGGCGAGCGCGAGATCGATCATCCGATCGGCGATCTTCTTGGTTTCCTTCGCCTTGTGCTCGGTGGTCAGGATCCGCTCGTGCAGAATCAACGCTGAGACCAAGCCCCGGAGAAGAGCCACCCTCGCCCCAGTGTCCCGCCCAAGGCGCCGCCCTTTTTGTCCCAGCCCCATCAAGCACCCCTCCGACGCAGCTCGAGCCCCAACGCCGCCAGCTTCTCTTTCACCTCATCAAGCGACTTTCGGCCGAAGTTCTTGACGTTCACGACCTCGTCCTCGGTCCGCTGCAGAAGGTCCCCGAGGGTGTTGATCCCTGCACGCTTCAGGCAGTTGTACGGCCTCACGGAAAGATCGAGCTCCTCGATCGGCATCGTCGCCAGTTTGCTCGTCTCGTCGGCCTGCGGGCCGACCGCCACCTCGGCGCCGGCCGTGGTTCCCACGAAGAGGCGGAAGTAATCGATCACCAGGCGGGCCGACTCCTGCAGGGCCTCCTCGGGACGGATGCTGCCGTCGGTCCATACCTCGAAAACCAGCCGGTCGTAGTCAGTCGCCTGCCCGACCCGCGTATCTTCGATCGAATAGTTGACCTTCTGGATCGGTGAGAACACGGAGTCCACCGGGATGACCCCGATGACATGTTCACTCTTCCGGTGTCGCTCCGCAGGAACGTATCCCTTGCCGCGCTCCACGACGAGTTCCATCACGAGATGCGCGTTCTTGCCGTCGAGCGTCGCAATGTGCAGGTCGGGATTGAGGATCTCCACCTCGGCGTCCGGCTGCAGGTCGCCCGCGGTCACGTCCTTCTTGCCCTTCACGTCCAGTCGCAATAGCTTCGGCTTGTCGCTGTGAAGCTTGAACGACAACTCCTTGAGGTTCAGGATGATCTGAGTCACGTCCTCGACGACGCCCTGCACCGTCGAGAACTCGTGGAGCACGTTCTCGATCTTCACCGAGGTTACGGCAGCCCCGGGGATCGAGGAGAGCAGCACCCGGCGCAGGGCATTGCCCAGCGTGACCCCAAAGCCCCGCTCGAGCGGCTCAACGATGAACTTGCCGTAGGTGTCGGACAGCTCAGCGTACTCAATTTTCGGTTTTGTAATCTCCCACACGCCTGTCGACCCCCTCTGGGGTGTGCGCACCGCCAGCATCTGTCCGTCTAACTCCATGTCACCGCCCCTACCGTCAGGACTACCGCGAGTAATACTCGACGACCAACTGCTCGTGCACCGGCGCGTCGATATCTTCGCGCGCCGGCAGGGTCAGGACACGGCCGCTCAACGTCTCCGGATGATACTCGAGCCACGCCGGCACGGTGCGCGCCTGCAGATTTCCGGCGAGCGCCTTGAAGTGCGGCAGGTTGCGGCTGCCCTCAGCCACCGCGACCGTCGCTCCCGGGCGGACGATCGCCGACGGCACCGTCAGACGTCGCCCGTCGACCGTGATGTGCCCGTGTGCCACGATCTGGCGGGCCTCCTTGCGGCTCGCGCCCAGGCCGAAGCGATAGACGAGGTTGTCGAGCCGGCATTCCAGGAGCTGCAGGAGGCGCGTGCCCGTGACGCCAGTCGCCCGGGCCGCAACCTGGAAATACCGCTTGAACTGCCCTTCGTACGCGCCGTAGAAGCGGCGCAGCCGCTGCTTCTCACGAAGGCGCACCGCAAAATCCGAAGGTTTGCGCCGGCTGGGCGGGTGCATCCCCGGCGGGGTCGTATCCTTCGCAACCGGGCACTTGTCCGTGTAGCACTTCTCGCCCTTGAGATACAGTTTCATCCCCTCACGGCGGCACAGCCGGCAAACCGCCTCGTGATAGCGTCCCATAACTCCCCCCTACACCCGCCGCCGCTTCGGCGGCCGGCATCCGTTGTGCGGAATTGGTGTCACGTCCTTGATGAGATTGACCTCGAGCCCGGCCGCCTGGAGTGACCTGATCGCCGCTTCCCGCCCGGAGCCGGGGCCTTTGACGTACACCTCAACCTGCCGGACGCCATGGTCCATCGCCTTACGGGCTGCATTCTCTGCAGCCAGGCCGGCGGCAAACGGGGTCCCCTTGCGCGACCCCTTGAACCCCGAGGTTCCGGCGCTCGCCCAAGCAAGCACGTTACCCTGGAGGTCGCTGATCGTCACCACGGTGTTATTGAACGTGGATTGGATATGGGCGATCCCTGCTGGAACGTGCTTGCGTTCCCTGCGCTTCCCGGTGGCCATGTCGTCCTCCCGTCTCCCGATCGTGAAGCGTGTGCCTAGGATGCCGCAGCCGCGGCAGGCGCCTTCGTTCGGCGGGCCCCGACCGTCTTTCTTGGACCCTTCCGCGTCCGAGCATTCGTTCGCGTGCGTTGACCCCGGACCGGCAGTCCCCGGCGGTGGCGCTGGCCCCGGTAACAACCGATCTCAATGAGCCGCCGGATGTCCATGGCCACGTCGCGGCGCAGGTCGCCTTCGACCTTGTAGTTGCGATCGATGACCTCGCGCAGACGAGTCACTTCTTCCTCGGTGAGGTTTCGCACGCGCGTGTCGGAATTGATCCCGGTGATCTGAAGAATCTCACCCGCACGGCTCCGTCCGATGCCGTAGATGTAGGTCAGCGCCACTTCCACGCGCTTGTCTCTCGGCAGATCCACGCCTGCGATACGCGCCATCCGTCGCCTCCCTAGCCCTGCCGCTGCTTGTGCTTTGGATTCTCGCAGATCACCATCACGCGATTCCCCCGCTTGACGATCTTGCATTTCTCACACATGCGCTTGACAGACGCCCTGACCTTCATCACAGCTCTCCCTTGTCGTCGTTGTTCGGCTCTACCGGAACCGGTACGTGATCCGGCCACGCGTCGGGTCGTACGGCGACAGTTCCACTTTTACGCGGTCGCCGGGAAGAATACGGATGAAGTGGATACGCATCTTGCCCGAGATGTGAGCGAGCACCTTGTGCCCGCTCGCCAGTTCCACCCGAAACATGGCGTTCGGAAGAATTTCGACGACCGTCCCTTCCACTTCAATAACGTCCTTCTTCGCCATCCACGCTCCCTCGGGTTGTGACACCCGCAATCACCGATTATACTGAGATGCCCTCCGGAAGTCCAGTCAGAATCTCGTACCCTTCGGCCGTCACAGCCACCGTGTGTTCGAAATGAGCCGATAGCTTGCCGTCTTTCGTGCGCACGGTCCACCCGTCCGGGTCCGTCGTGACCTCGTACGTACCGGCGTTTACCATCGGCTCGATGGCCAGCGTCATGCCGGGCTGCAGCACCACCCCGGTGCCCGGTCTCCCGAAATTCGGAATCTGGGGATCCTCGTGAAGGCGCCGCCCGACGCCGTGTCCAGCGAAATCCCGCACCACGGAGAACCCGTGGCGCTCCGCGTAGCGCTGAATCGTCGCGCCTACGTCACCGAGCCGTGCCCCGGGCCGCACCACTCGTATTCCCTCACCGAGCGCTGCGGATGCGACCTGGAGCAACCGGAGGGCCGGCTCCGGGGCGGCCCCAACCGGCACAGTTACGGCGCAGTCACCGTGAAATCCGTCGACCAGGGCGCCTAGATCGAGGCTCACGATCTCCCCTTCTTGCAGCCTCCGCCGTCCCGGTATTCCGTGGACCACCTCGTCGTTCACGGACGTGCAGAGGCTCGCGGGGTACCCGCGATATCCGAGAAACGACGGGACGCCGCCCAAGGCCCGGATTCGGTCCTCGGCGATCCGGTCGAGCTCGCGCGTGGTGACACCCGGCGCCACGGCACTCACCACGGCGTGAAGCGCCTGCGCGGATACCCGGCAGGCCCGCCGCATGACCGCGAGCTCCCCCGGGGATTTCAAAGCAATCATCGACGGCATCTCCCGATCCACTCACCAGATTCGCTATGCCGTGCCACGTCAACCCGGTCGCGAGCCTTCCCCGGCCCGTGACTGCACGAACTCGCGGATTTCGTGGTAAACATCCATGACCGGACGTTCCGCATTGACCGTCAGGAACAGCCCCCGCCTACGGTAGTGTTCGACGAGCGGGGCCGTCCACCGGTAGAACACTTGGAGCCGGCGCAGGACAGTATTCCGGGCATCGTCTTGCCGCTGGATCAGGTCCGCGCCGTCCAGATCGCACCGTTGGGCGATCCGAGGCGGTTTGTAATCAAGATGATAGACCGCCCCGCAGACCGGGCAGACGCGCCGGCCGGTGAGCCGCCGCAGGAGCACCTCTTCGCGGATCTCGAACCACACGACCGCGTCGAGGCTGCGGCCCTCGCGCGCGAGCCACGCGTCCAGCGCATCGGCTTGCGCCAACGTACGAGGGTACCCGTCGAGAATAAACCCGCCAGCGCTGTCGGGTTCTGCCAGCCGGATCTGGACGACCTCGTCCACGATCTGATCCGGGACCAGATCGCCCTCATGCATGTAGGCGGACGCCCGGCGGCCGACGTCGGTGTCGTCGCGAACCGCCTGCCGGAGGATATCCCCTGTCGAGATGTGCGGCAACCCGTGACGCTCGCGAAAAATCTCCGCCTGGGTCCCTTTGCCGGCCCCCGGGGGACCCATGAAGATCAGATCCATGCGCACCCGGTCACTTCATGAACCCTTCGTAGTGCCGCATCAAGACGTAGGCCTCGATCTGTTTCATCGTCTCCAGCGCGACGCCGACCACGATCAGCAGGGACGTGCCCGTCAGATAGAGTGTGAGCTGGCCGGTGAAGCGTGACAGAAAGATCGGCCCGACGGCGATCAGGCCGAGGAACACGGCCCCCACCAGCGTCAGGCGTTCCAAAATCCGCGTCAGGTAGTCGGTCGTCGGCTTCCCGGGACGGATCCCCGGAATGAACCCACCATACTTCTTGATGTTGTCCGAGACGTCTTCGGGGTCGAAGCTGACCGCCGTGTAGAAGTATGTGAACGCAATGATCAGCGCAAAGTACAGGAGCCCCCCGAGGGCCCCGTTCAGATTCAGCAGATTCCCGATTGCCTGGACCCACGGGACGCGCGAAAACTGGGCGATCGTCGACGGGAACTGCATGACGGAAATGGCAAAGATGATCGGGATGACCCCGGAGGAAGCGATCCGGATCGGCAGGTGGGTGGTCTGGCCCCCCACCATCCGCCGGCCGACGATGCGCTTCGCGTACTGGATCGGGACCTTGCGGGCGGCCTGGGTGACGAGCACCACGGCAACGATGCTCACCAGGATCACGAGTATGTCGGCCAGCGCCCGGAAGATCGAGGATTCTCCGACATTGACCAGGCCGATCGTCTGCGACAGCTGATTCGGCAGGCGTGCGCATATGCCGGCGAAGATGATCAGGGAAACCCCGTTTCCGATGCCGTACTCGGTCATGATCTCACCCATCCACGTCAGGACCATCGTCCCGGCGATGAGGGTCATGACGATCTCCGCGTAGATGAGCGGGCGCGGATTGGTGATGGCGCCCAGGTTGTGGATCAGGACGGTCTGGCCGAACGCCTGAATAAACGCCAGCACGACCGAGAGGTAAAGCGTCCACTGCCCGATCTGACGCCGCCCCGCCTCGCCCTCCTCGCGGTGGATCTCCTTCAGACGGGGGAACACGACCTCCAGCAGGCTGAAAATGATCGACGCGGTGATGTACGGAAACACGCCGAGCGCGAACAGCGCAAACCGCGACAGCGCGCCGCCGACGAACAGGTCGATGAACCCGAAGACGTTGCCCTGCTGGGAGAACAGGGTCTGGAGCCGCCCCACGTCCACGCCTGGCACGGGGATATGCGATCCCAGCCGGAACAGCGCGAGCATCCCGACGGTGAATAGGAACTTCCGCCGGAGGTCGGGAATCCGAAGGATGTTGGCCAGCCCCGGAATCATTGGAGTACCTCGGCCCGTCCGCCCGCGGCCTCGATCTGCCTGCGTGCCGACGCGCTGAATGCGTGCGCCCGAACGACCAGGGCGTGACCGAGCGCACCCTCACCCAGAATCTTCACGCGCTCCGCGCGAAGGAGTTTCGCCCCGCGTAGCGCCTCGGGCGTCACCTCGCTCCCGGCCGGGAAGGTGCTCAGCCGCCCGACGTTCACCTCGCCCATCCGCTCACGAGGGCCCCCGCCGGTTCGGTTGCTCCCGGCGCCACGGATGCCCCGGCGGTACGGGACTCGTTTGATCAGAGGAAGCTGCCCGCCCTCGAACCCGGGCCGCGTCTGCCCTCCCGACCGCGCCTTCTGCCCCTTGTGCCCACGGCCCGCGGTGTTGCCGCTGCCGGAAGCGTTCCCCCGGCCGATCCGGCGAGCGGGGCGGCGCGCTCCTCGCGCTGGCTTGAGCTTACCGATGATGCTGGCCATCCTCCACCTCTTCGACCTCCACCAAATGATTTACCTTGCGCAGCGCGCCCTGCAACGCGGCGGTCAGCGTGTGCACGCGCGCCGCTCCAACCCGCCGCAGGCCAAGCGCCCACGCGGTCCGCCGCTGCGTCTGCGCGCGGCCGATCAGGCTGCGGCGCAGGGTCACCCGGATCTTCGTCGCTACGCGGTCTGCCACTGTGCCGCCCTCCGTCCGATCAACTCCACCACGGACTTGTGCCGCAGCTGTGCGACCTCTTCGGGGCGCCGCACGTCCAGCAATCCCTTCAGCGTGGCTCGGGCCTGGTTGATCGGATTGTTGCTGCCGAGCGACTTCGTCAGAATGTCGCGCACCCCCGCCGCCTCCAGGACGGCGCGCACCGGGCCTCCCGCGATGACGCCGGTGCCCTTCGCGGCCGGGCGGAGCATCACTCTCGCCGCCCCGTACTGCGATACGATCTCGTGCGGGATCGTGGTGCCGGCAAGCGCGACCTGCATGAGATGCTTCTTCGCGTCTTCGGTGCCCTTGCGGATCGCGTCGGGGACCTCGCCGGCCTTGCCGAGCCCCACGCCGACGTGACCGTGCTCATCCCCGACGACGACCAGCGCGCTGAAGTTGAACCGCTTGGCGCCCTTCGTGACCTTCGCCACCCGGTTGATCCAAATCGCCTTCTCCGACGTCAGGTTGACGGCGTCGGCGCTGACGCGCCGGTGCAGGTATTCCAGATCGGCCGGCTTGTGAGCCGGCGGCGCTTCGATCTTCCTGGCCTTGCCCTTCGTCTTCTTGTACTTGGCATTCTTGCCTTTCGTACGTGGCATTCAAGCCCTCCCCGCCCGCAGCTTCGCGGCACCCTGCCGGACCGATCTAGAACTCTAATCCGCCCTCGCGGGCGCCCTCCGCCACCGCGCGCACACGGCCATGATACTGGTACCCACCGCGGTCGAACACGACCTGACGAACCCCGCGCTCTCGCGCACGCTTCGCGATCAGTTGCCCAACCAACTTGGATGCGTCCGACTTGCTCCCGCCCTTCGCCTGCGAGCGGATCTCGGAGTCCAGTGTCGACGCAGCGGCGACCGTCCGCCCCGCGCTATCGTCGACAAGCTGCACGTGCATGTGGGCGAGGCTGCGAAAGACGGACAGTCGCGGGCGATCCGCTGTCCCCGAAATGACGCGGCGGATCCGCAGGTGCCGGCGCTGCCGCGCCTCGTTGCGATCACGGCGCTTGATCATTGGCCACCCCTCTGTTCCCCGTTGCGCGGCCTCGAGAACCGGCTCGGCCGGCGCGAGGCGCATCCCTCTCTATTCCCATTATGGCCTGCGGCCCCACCGTTCCGATGGGCCGCCTCAGCCGCGGGCAGCACGGCGCTACGCCTTCGCTCCACCGACGGCCTTCCCCGCTTTGCCTGCCTTGCGGCGGACGTGTTCCCCGACGTACCGGATCCCCTTGCCTTTGTACGGATCGGGTGCCCGGAGCGCACGGATACCTGCCGCCATCTGGCCCACCAGCTCCTTGTCGATTCCTCCGACAACGATCCGGTTTGGCTGAGGCGCATCAAGCGTCACTCCCGCAGGCGGCTTGAGCTCGACGGGATGCGAGAAGCCAAGCTGCAGCGCGAGCGCTGCGCCCTGCTTTTGCGCGCGGTACCCGACCCCCTGAATCTCCAGCTCGACCCGGTACCCCTGCGTGACTCCTCGGACCATGTTGGCGACGAGAGCCCGGGTTAGACCGTGCAGGGCGCGGTGGAACTTGTCGTCGCTGCGGCGCGAGACCAGCACGCGGCCCTGCTCGGCGGTCACCTGAATGTCCGGATGGACCGTGCGCACCAGACTGCCCTTCGGCCCCATGACATTGACCGTCCCGTCCGCGACCCGCACCTCCACCCCCGCAGGGATGGGAATCGGCATCCGGCCTACGCGAGACATCTCGCGATCCTCCTACCAGACATAGCACAGCACCTCGCCGCCGACGCCGGCCTTCCGGGCATCGCGATCCGTCATCACGCCGAGGGAGGTGGACAAGATGGCCACGCCCAGCCCTCCACGAATGCGCGGCACGTTCTCGCAGCGCGCGTAGATCCGGAGGCCAGGCCGGCTGACCCGCCGGAGCCCCGTGATGATCCCCTGCTTGCGTTCCCCGTACCGGAGCTGGATCCGGATTGCCTCCGGCGTCGTCTTCTCGGCGTGATAATCGGTGATGAATCCCTCCGTCTTGAGGATCTTCACGATCTCCATCTTCAACCGTGACGTCGGAACCACGACCGAGTCGTGCCTGGCGATCATCGCATTGCGGATCCGCGTCAGCATGTCCGCGATCGGATCGGTAGTGACTTTCACGCCGGTCACCTCACCAACTCGCTTTGACCACACCGGGGATCTCGCCCCGATGGGCCAGCGTGCGCAGACAGATACGGCAGAGCCCAAACTTGCGAAACACCGCCCGCGGCCGTCCGCAGTTGCGGCATCGATTGTAGCGACGCACCTTGAACTTCGGCGTCCTCTGCCACTTGATAAGCAAGGCCTTCTTCGGCATCTATCAGACTCCCCCGACCTGTGAGGTCTCGCGCATCGGTAGTCCCAGGAGGCGCAGCAGTTCCCCCGCCTCCTCGTCGGTCCTCGCGGTCGTCACAATCGAGATATCCATGCCCCGGATCTTGTCCACCTTGTCGTACTCGATCTCCGGGAAGATCAGTTGCTCCCGGACGCCGATGTTCATGCCGCCCCGCCCGTCGAGCGACCGGCTCGACAGGCCCTTGAAGTCCTTGATGCGGGGCAGGCTGATATTGAACAGCTTATCTAGAAACTCGTACATACGTTCGCCTCGCAGCGTCACCTTGCACCCGATCGGATTGCCTGCGCGCACCTTGAACGCGGCGATCGATCGGCGGGCACGCGCGATCACGGGCCGCTGGCCGCTGATGAGCGTGAGCTCCTCCACCGCCTTGTCGAGGTGCCGCTGGTCCTGAAGGGCGTCCGCGACACGCATGTTGATAATGACCTTCTCGACCTTGGGCACCTGCATCGGGTTCTTGTAGCCGAACCGCTGCCGGAGCCCGCTGGTGACCTCCGTTTTGTACTTCTCACGCAACCGCGCCATCGTGCACCTCAATCAAGGGCTACGCCTTGTCGATCAACTCATTGCAGTGGCGGCAGACGCGCACCGTCGTCCCGTCCTCGAGCCGCTGGTGACCAAACCGCACCGCGCGCCCGCAGCGCGTGCACACCAGCATCGCCTTGCCCGCCGGGAACGGCATCTCTTTCTCCACGATGCCGCCGGCCGGCATCTTCTCCGTCGGCTTGGTATGGCGCTTCGCGACCATCACACCCTCGACGATGATCCGCCCCTCGAGCGGCATGACGCGCAACACTTTGCCGCGCTTGCCTCGATACTTGCCGTGGATCACCTCGACGGTATCGCCCCGCCGCACGTGCACCGTAGACCGCACCCCGCTCATTACAGCACCTCCGGGGCCAGGGAAATGATCTTCATGAACTGCTTCTCGCGAAGCTCCCTGGCGACCGGCCCGAAGATCCGTGTGCCGCGGGGGTTGTTCTGGTCGGTAATCAGCACCGCCGCGTTGTCGTCGAACCGGATCGCCGAGCCGTCCGGCCGCCGGGTGGGCCTGGTCGTCCGCACGACCACGGCCCGCACGACTTCGCCCTTCTTGACAGGACTGTTTGGAATCGCCTGCTTCACCGTCGCCACGATCACATCGCCGATGCCGGCGTACCGGCGCCTGGAACCACCGTAGACCCGGATACACATGATCTCGCGAGCCCCGGTGTTGTCTGCGACCCTGAGCCGCGTGTAGTTCTGAATCATCGTGCGCGCTCCAGCACCTGCACCACCCGCCACCGCTTGTCCCTGCTCAGCGGGCGGGTCTCCGAGATCAACACTGTGTCACCGGCCTTCGCCTCGCCCTGCTCGTCGTGCGCCTTGAAGCGGCGGCTCCTCCGCACGATCTTCTTGTACAGTGGATGCCGGCCGCGCCGCGCGACCTCGACGACTACAGTCTTCTGCATCTTATCGCTCACCACGACCCCGACCTGGGTCTTCCTCAGGCCTCGGGTCCGGCGGACCTGCTCGACGCTCGTTTGCCCCGCCTCTTCCACCATCACGCCCCCCCTCCGGCCACGGTCCGCTGGCGCAGCGCGGTGAGCAAGCGCGCAATGGTGCGGCGGATCTGCACGACCCGTGCCGGATTCTGCAGCTTCCCCGAGGCCCGCTGCAGGCGCAGGGTGAACACCTCCTGCCGCGCTTCCTGCAGCTGCTTCTGGATCTCCGCCACCGTCAGGTCACGAAACGCGGTCCGGCTCATGCCTGGACTCCTCCTCCGAGCATGACACCCTCCCCGGCCTCCTCACGATGGACGAACCGCGTGCGGATCGGCAATTTGTGCCCCGCGAGGGTCATAGCCTCCCGCGCCGTGCTTTCGTTCACGCCTGCGAGCTCAAACAGCAGCCGGCCGGGCCTGACGACCGCCACCCAGAGCTCCGGGTTGCCCTTGCCGCTGCCCATACGGGTCTCCGCCGGCTTCTTCGTCACCGGCTTGTCAGGGAACACGCGGATCCAGAGCTTCCCGCCCCGCTTGATGAACCGCGTGATCGCCCGGCGCGACGCTTCGATTTGCTGGCTGGTGATGTGCCCGCGATCCAGCGCCTGAAGCCCGAATTCCCCGAACGCGACCGAGGCGCCGGCGTGGGCCTCACCCCGCATCTTCCCGCGTTGCGCCTTACGAAACTTGACCCTCTTGGGCATCAACATGTGCGTCTTGCCTCCTCTGAACGGTCACCCGCGGGAGCCGCGACGGCAATACCGTCGTATCGCTGGGCCGGCCTCTCAATTCCCCTGGACGGCGCCGCTCAGGCAGCACGTCCCCGCGGTAGATCCACACCTTGACCCCGATCCGCCCGTACGTCGTCAGGGCTTCCGCGACGCCGAAATCGATGTCGGCCCGCAGCGTGTGAAGCGGTACGCGGCCATCGCGATACCATTCATATCGGGCAATCTCGGCGCCGGCGAGCCGGCCGCTGCACGCGATCCGAATCCCCTTCGCCCCGCTCCGCAGGCTCCGGGCGACGGCCTGCTTCATCGCCCGTCTATACGCGATGCGGCGCTCAAGCTGACTGGCAACGTTCTGAGCCACGAGCGCTGCCTCAAGCTCGGCACGCCGGATTTCCTGCACGTTGAGCTGAATCTGCTTCCCGGTCAACGCCTCGAGCTCTTTCTTCAGCGCGTCGATGCCCGTGCCGCCGCGCCCGATAATGATCCCGGGACGGGCCGAATGAATCGTGATACGCACCCGGTTCGCGGCGCGCTCGACTTCGATACGCGAGATTCCCGCCCGGCCGAGCTTCCGCTTGATGTGCCGGCGCAGCGTCTGGTCTTCCTGGATGAGGTCGGGAAAGTTCTTCTCGGCGTACCATTTGGACTCCCAATCCTTGATGATCCCGAGCCTCAGTCCGATCGGATGGATCTTCTGCCCCACGGTGCGCCTCCCTTACGCCGCCCGGCCCACCGAACGGCCAACCCACGCCGTCCTCCGGGAACCCCGGGCACCGAGCCGACGGTTACTCACCGTCCGTCACAACCACGGTAATATGACTGCTCCGCTTCTTGAACACGTCTGCGCGTCCTCGCGCCCGGGCCTGCATCCGCCGGGTGCTCGGCCCTCCGTCCACGTACGCCCTGGCGACACGGAGGGAATCCCGATCGAGTTCCAGATTGTGCTCGGCGTTGGCCGTGGCCGACGCCACCACCTTGGCTACGGCGCGGGCCGCACGGTTCGGCGTGAACCGGAGAACGGCAAGCGCGTCGTCGACGCCCTTGCCCTTGATCAGCGCGACCACGGGCCGAACCTTCGTCGGCGAGATCCGCACGTGCCGCGCAATCGCCTTGGCTTCCATCAGTTCCGCCTCCTAGGATGCCGGCGGGGCCGGTGCCGCCGGGACCGCCGGCTTCACGGACGTCGTCTTCTCAACCCGCGCGCCGTGGCTCTTGAACGTCCGGGTCGCCGCGAACTCGCCGAGCTTGTGCCCCACCATGTTCTCCGTCACGTAGATCGGCACGTGCTTCCGCCCATCGTACACGGCGATGGTATGCCCCACCATCTCCGGCACGACGGTCGAGCGCCTCGACCACGTCCGTATCACTCGACGCTCGCGGGTCTTGTTGAGCGTCTGGACTTTCGTCAACAGATGCGTGTCCACGAACGGTCCCTTCTTGATCGACCGACCCATCGTGCTACCCCCGCCTCTCCGTACGCCCCGCCTCGCGCATCCGCCCCCGACGCACGGGCTACTTCCTCCGCTTCACGATAAACTTGTCGCTCGGCTTCGTCTTGCGGGTCTTGAACCCGAGCGTCGGCTTGCCCCACGGCGTCACCGGCCCCGGCATCCCGATCGGGGACTTGCCTTCTCCCCCACCGTGCGGGTGGCTGCTGGGATCCATGACGACGCCGCGGACGGCGGGACGCCATCCCATCCACCGCGTCCTCCCGGCCTTGCCCACACTGATCGCCTCGTGGTCCAGGTTGCCGACCTGGCCCACGGTCGCCCGGCAGTCGACGTGCACCATACGGACTTCACCCGAAGGCAACCGGACCTGAGCGTAGTCGCCCTCTTTGGCCATCACCTGCGCGGCGCTTCCCGCACTCCGCACGAGCTGCCCTCCGCGCCCGATCTGGAGCTCCACGTTGTGAACGGTGGTCCCCACCGGGATCACCCGAAGCGGCAGGGCGTTGCCCGGCTTGATCTCGGCCTCGGGCCCGGAGGCGATCACGTCGCCGACGCTCAGCCCAACCGGCGCCAGAATGTAGCGCTTCTCCCCGTCGGAGTAGTGAACGAGCGCGATCCGCGCCGACCGGTTTGGATCGTACTCGATTTCCGCGACCCGCCCCGTGACCCCGTCCTTGTCCCGCTTGAAGTCGACAATCCGGTAGGCTCGCTTGTGTCCGCCGCCGCGATGACGGACCGTGATCTTGCCCTGGCCGTTGCGGCCGGCCCGCGACGACAGCGGAACGACGAGCGCACGCTCGGGGGTCGTCTTCGTGATCTCATCGAAGGTCGACCCGGTCTTGAATCGCTGACCGGGCGTCACCGGCTTGAACTTTTTGATGCCCATACTCTAGGCCTCCGCTCGCCGACGTTGTATCCGAAAGACGTGGCCTACGCTCCGCCGTCCCGTCACGTCAGCTTCTCGAGGTCGATCTTGTCCCCGCTCGCCAGCGTCACCACGGCCTTGCGGTAGCCGGCCTCGTGATAGTAATGCTGGCCGCGCCGCCGCTGGCGGCCGCGGATACGGATCACGTTCACCTTGGTCACGTGGACCTGAAACAACCGCTCCACCGCGTCACGGATCACCGGCTTGGACGCCCCGCCGCCCACCTCGAACGTGTATTTGTTAATGGTCGTCCCGCGCATGCTCTTCTCCGTGACGATCGGGCGCCGGATCACCTCTCGGGGATCGATCATGACGCCAGCACCTCCTCGAGTCGGGCCAGGGCCTCCCTGGTGATCAGGAGCTGGTCCGACGCCAGGATCGTATGGACGTTCAAACACGATGGCGGCATCACGCACAGGCCCGGCACATTGGCCGCGGACCGCACGACGGCCTCGTTGGGCGTGGCCGTCACGAGCAGCACCCTTCTGCCGGCGCCGACCGCGCGGAGCAGATTCACAAGCGCGCTCGTTTTCGGCCGGTCCAGATCGAGGCTCTCCAACACGGCCACCCGCCCCTCACCTGCCTTCGCCGACAGGGCCGACCGGATCGCCAGCCGGCGAACTTTCTTGGGGACGCTGTACGCGTAGGTGCGCGGCTTGGGGCCGAATGCGATGCCACCGCCCACGAACACCGGCGCTCCACGCCCCCCATGCCGCGCCCGGCCCGTGCCCTTTTGCCGGTACAGCTTGCGGGTGCTCCGGTTCACTTCGCCACGTGTGAGCGTGGAGTGAGTGCCACTCCGGCGTCCAGCGAGTTGCCACGTTACCGCTTCGTGCAGAACGGCCGTGTGCGGCGTCACGTCGAAGATGCCGGCCGCGAGCTCGATCTCGCCGACGCGCTTGCCGCCGGCGTCGTACACTGCCGCCGTCCGTGTCGTTGTCCCCGGTGTGATCGTTCCGGAACCCCCGAGCGGGGAATCCTGCGGGCTCGGAACATCCGTGCTCATGCGCGCGCCTCCCCCGCCCTACGTACCAGCACGATCGAGCCACGTGGGCCGGGCACCGCTCCCCGGATCAACAACACATCGCGCTCTCGATCCACCGAAACGATGCGCAACCCGCGGATGGTCGTTCGCGCTCCGCCCAGACGCCCGGGCATCCGCTTGCCCTTGAAAACCCTCGCGATGCTGCTGGATCCGATGCTCCCCACGGCCCGATGCATCAAGCTGTTGCCGTGCGAGTCCCGCTGGCCGCCGAAGTTGTGGCGCTTCATGGCACCGGCGAAACCCTTACCCCTGCTCACCCCAACGACATCAACCCGGTCCCCACCGCTGAACACGTCCGCGTGGAGCGCCTGTCCAACCTCGAACGTCTCGCCCGCGGATGTCCGGACCTCCCGGATCACGCGAGCGGGCTGCAAGCCGCGCTTGGCGAACACGCCCTTGTAGGGTTTGGTCACGCGCGCCTCCCTGCGTGTGCCGAACCCAAGCTGCACCGCCGCGTACCCCTCACGCTCGGGCGTGCGCAGGCCGACCACGACGCAGGGGCCGGCCTCCACCACCGTCACCGGGACCACGTTCCCCGCCTCGTCGAAGACCTGGGTCATACCGAGCTTCCTGCCTAGGATGGCCGGCATCACTCGCTCCTCTACGTGTTGATCTCGATGTCGACCCCTGCGGGCAGGTCGAGATGTATGAGTGCGTCCACCGTCTTCGGGGTCGGCTCGAGAATATCGATCAGGCGCTTGTGAGTCCTGAGCTCGAAGTGCTCCATGGATTCCTTGTCGATGTGCGGGGAACGGATGACACAGTACACGTTCCGATCCGTCGGTAATGGAACGGGCCCCGAAATACGGGCCCCCGTCCGTCTGACTGTGTCCACGATTTTTTCCGCGGACTGATCGAGCACCTTATGGTCGTACGCCTTCAGCTTGATCCGGATCTTCTGCGCCATCCCCCGCTCCTTTGCCCCCGCTGAGCGTCCCCCCCCGTTCCGCGCCCACCGAGGGAACATCCCTCCTGGTGTGCGGCCGGGGCTACTCGATGATCTTGGCGACGACCCCCGCGCCCACCGTCCGACCACCCTCCCGTACCGCAAACCGC
>DASPUZ010000059.1:0-3062 GCA_035622635.1 bacterium
GGGGATACGCCAGATCGTGCCCAATCGTCGCTTCGACCGATGCCGCGTCGTCATAGGCGTCGACCTCTGCTGCGATGAAGGTGCGATCACTGGTCATGCCGAGTATACACCGTCCCAAGGGTTTTGGGATAGGCTCTAAGCGAGAGCCACCGTGGCACACCGGGCACGGGCCTCGTGGATTGGAACGGCATTTACCGCGCCCTGAGCGAAGTGAAGTACTCCGGCCTTGTCGGATTGGAGTCGTTCTGTGAGGTCTCCGGAGCCATGGCCGCAGCAACATGTATCTGGCGAACGCTGGCACCGTCCAGCGATCGGCTTCTATCTGATGGCCTTGCGTTCCTGAAGGGCCTCGAGGAGCGGTACTATGGCAGATTGCCGATCGACGGATGATGGCCCTGGCGTCATCTGCATCGGCGAGGCGCTTGTCGATCTCTTAGCGCCCGTCGGAGTCGCGCTGAAAGATGCGCGCGAGTTCACCCTGGCGCCAGGGGGGGCTCCCGCCAACGTTGCGGTCGGTCTGACCAGGCTCGGCGTCCGGGCTTCCTTCGCCGGAAAGGTCGGAGATGATCCCTTCGGCTCGCTCCTTCACGACACGCTGCAACGCGCCGGAGTCGATATCTCGCATCTGCGCGTGACATCTGACGCACGAACCACACTCGCGTGGGTCGCGCGGCCCACCGCCGATACCCCTGAGTTCCTGTTCTACCGGAACCCGGGTGCCGATGCGCTGCTTCGGGCGGACGAACTCGACCCAGCCTACTTGCTCGGCGCGTCCATCGTGCATTTCGGCTCCCTCAGTCTGAGTGCGGAGCCCGCCCGCTCCGCCACGCTCGCGGCGATCGGCACCGCTCGAGAGGCAGGGCGACTGGTCTCGTATGATCCGAACTGGCGTCCCGACGTCTGGTCGAGCGCATCAGAGGGACACGCCTGGATGCTGGAGGGGCTGGCGCGCGCCGACCTGGTCAAGGTCAACGAAGCAGAACTCACGCTCCTCACGGGGTCGCCAGATCCCCCTGAAGGCGCTGGCGAGCTTCTGGACCGGGGGGCGAAGCTTGTCGTCGTGACGGGCGGCGGGAGCGGCGCGTATTTCGCCAACTCCCGGGCACACGGGTTTGTGCCAGCGTTCGAGGTGTCCGTCATCGACACCACGGGATGCGGCGACGCGTTCACGGCTGCCCTGCTAGTCCAGGTGCTCGATGCGCCCCAACCTCTCGAGCACGTCGATGACACGTACCTGCGAGCGGCCCTGCGGTTTGCGAACGCGGCGGCCGCGCTCACGGCCACGCGGCAAGGAGTGATCCCCGCCTTGCCGGACCGGGCACAGGTTGAGGTCTTGTGTAGGGGAGAGATCGACGTGCGCGACCCGCTCGATTCTCGCTGATCCGGGACGGCGGTCCCATCGTCCATATTGCTTGGTGCCCGTCGAATCACGCACGTGCCGTCGCGTCGCGCGAAAAGGGTTTCGGCACCTATCGTCGTCGTGGATCGACGAACTCTCATCGCGATTCCCTCACTTCCGTTATCGCGCAACACACGTTCCAAACGCAGACGGCGATCGCTCGCGGATCAATCTCGGTACTGACACTTCCGAAGCGATCTCACTCCCGGAGGAACTCGCCGAGGATGCCTTGCTCCCGGTAGTTGGTCGGCAGGAAGCTCCTGCCGACAAAACCGAAGGCAAACGGGAGTGGGGAGGCCATGACAGCGAAACCGAGGCGCGATGGAATCCGGGGGAGGGATCGATGACGACCGGCAATCTCGTCAACGCACGGCCGGCCAATGGCATGGGAAGCAAATTCGATGTGAGGAGACAGCCATGAATGCGCAATCACCGGCACTCGAACCGTGGCAATGGTCCGACGAGTACTGGCGCAAGGTTATCAATCACGTGCGTGCCGGGCGGCCGTTCCGACCGCAGGCGTGGAAGGATGACGCGCGGTGCGCGGTCGCCCTGTCGTTCGACTCGGACCACGAGACGAACGAGCTGCGCGACGGGGGGAAGTCCATCGGCCGGTTGTCGTGGGGACAATACGGCAACCGCGTCGGCGTACCGCGGATCCTCAACATTCTGCGGCGGTACGATGTCAAGGCGACCTTCTACGTCCCGGCCGTCGCCGCACTCACCTATCCGGACGAACAGCGTCGAGTCGTCGCGGAAGGCCATGAAATCGGTATCCACGGCTGGATCCACGAGCTGAATTCAATCCTACCCCGCGAGGCCGAGCGCGACCTCATGCTGCGCTCGGCCGAAGCGCTCGAGAAGGTCACCGGCACGCGCCCGGTGGGCCTCCGCACGCCATCGTGGGACTTCAGTCCGAACACGCTCTCCATCGAGATGGAGATGGGGTTGTCGTACGATTCCTCGCTCATGGCCGACGAGGATTGCTACGAGCTCCTGCTGGACGGGAGCCCCACCGGGATCGTCGAGCTGCCGGTCGAATGGCTGCGGGACGATGCCGTGTACTTCATGATGCATCGCTTCCAATCGCTGCGACCCTACACGCCCCCTGTGGATGTCTTCGATATCTTCCGACGCGAGTTCGACGGCGCCTATGAGGACAGTGGAATCTTCCAGCTGACGATGCACCCGCACTTTAGCGGTTACCGCTCACGAATCTGGATCCTCGAGGAACTCATCCGCTACGCGCGCGCCAAGGGGAAGGTCTGGTTTGCCACGCACGCGGAGGTTGCCGCCTGGGCCAAGCAGCATGCGGCCTGACGCGGGCCCGACCCGTTCGTGCGGGGGCTGGTCGCCTGCTCGGGGACGCCCTTAGACAGCGGGCGTCTGGTGAAGGGGGACGTCCGAGGTGTCCGCTTCAACATGATCCGCACTTCGTTGAGTGGGAGGGCCCGGACTGATCCCCGAAATCCCATCGTGGTTTCCGCGGTGCCGGTTGTCCGGCGGCTCCGAGGACGAGACTCGCATAATCGTGCGGCGAAGGAAGGCTCGCCGGCCCTCCGAACGTTAGTTCCTAATTGACGTACGGTTACGGATCAAGTCAAGGTTGGTTCTTGGCCCGGGGAGAGCCGGAATCCGAACGCAGTAAAGGAAGCCGGAAGAC
>DASPUZ010000060.1:0-13334 GCA_035622635.1 bacterium
AATAACCGGACCGGAGGCAGGGACGTGCTGCTGGCCCGTTACCGTGAACCCGAAGCCAAGCCTCAGTATGTCCCGGAACACCCACCGCAGCACCGTGTAGCTTAATCCCCAATTTGGTGTAGGAACGTCCAACGCCCTTACATCGCTCCTTGGATGGTCGAGAATGATCCGCAGTCAGGCAGCCCCTCCGAGTTTGACAGATTGCGGTGCCTTTTCGTAGCCTTGTTCGACGTGACGCTCCTTCATCTCCGGGGGTCGGCAACGCTCACGGCGCAATCATGTAGCGTACCGACGGTTCGCTGCGCACATGTTTGCGTCGCTCTCCTTTTCGGTGGACGCGACCCAACGGTCCTGTAGGAGTTGGGGCGCAGCATCGGCTAGACGTGTACAACATCCCTCCCGTTTTGTACAGGTTGCGACCATGCTGGTTTGGGTTGCCCCGGTTTAGTGGAGAGTTAATCGCTTGAGTATTTGAGGTTATCACCTCCTCCCGTAGTGTTCTCGTTCCTCGCTCGTTCGGCCGCCGCGGCGCGTGTCGTCGATGCGTTGAGGCTGCCGTCCGAATGTGCGGCGCGTGCCGGTCGCATCTAATTTTGAAATTCCGCATTAATATGCTTAGGTGGGACGGGCGACCCCGCTCTGTTCACGAATTCGCTCGGGGCCTGCGCCTGCTGCGCGGCCCCGTTCGGCGCAGCGGGCGTCGCTGCTGCCCTAATCGTAGTGCTTCAGCCTGGGCCAGAGCTTGGCGAGAGGGATGCGGGGACCGCGCAGGATGTAGATCGGGATGTCGGTCTCAACCGGGACGGCGTAGGGGCTGTTGAGCTCGCCGACGCGCTCGACACTTCGCCAGACCTTGGCCCACCGTGCCGGATCACCGCCGACGACGATCATCACCGACCCTTCGTAGCCCCGCGTTCCCCAGAGGTAGTAGTTATTGTGGCCGCTGATCGCAGGCGGCCCGTGCAACGCGGGGCCGTACACGTCTACCGCGGCCGCTTCGCCGTAGTTGCGGCCGAAGAAGACGGCCTTGATGCGCTGGTCGTGCGGCAACGCGTGGTAGACGGCGCTCACGTGTTCCGCCATCTCGCGCCAGCCGAACATGTCGGCCAGGTACTGAGGCAGCACACCCTGGGCGCCCGCCTCAGTCGCTGTCTGCTGGGGCGACGTTCGGAGCGCGCGGGCGTACGCTGCATAGTCGCGGGGGGCAGGATCGGCAGTACTAGCGACGCGGTGAGGACACCCCCGACGGCGACCGCGCCGACCGCGGCCCACCGGTATCCGGCCACGGCCACCCAGCCGTCGACGGTGAGCGCGCCGCCGGCGAGCAGCATGGGGTAGATCGACGTCAGATAATAGGCCTTGCCGTGCATCGCGAAGACCGTCGGCGCCATCACCGCGTAGGCGATCGGGAACACGCGCACCGCGGGAAGAGGCGGGCGCACCGACAGCCGCCACAGACCCGCAATCCAGATCGGGGCGGCAAGCGGCCCCACGAACGCGACCTGCTGGCGGATGAACGCGAGCGGGGTGAGTGCAAGGCTCTCGCCGCCGAGGTCGACCCGCATGATCGCGACGAACGGCCATCCGTGCACCGCCTGCCAGTATGCGCTGGGGGCGAAGAGTACCAGCGCGACGAGCGCACCGACGTAGAGCCACGCCCGCAAGAGCGAGCGCCGAAGCGGCGTGAGCAGCAAGGTGCACGATGTCCCGCGTCACTATGCGGCACATTCTTCCCAAGTTGGAAGCCTCATCCTGGTCAAGGCATCGCTGGACATGGGCGGAGTCATTCTCGCCGCTGCCGGCCTGAGCTTCATCGGCTTTGGAGCTCAGCCACCTACTCCGGAACTGGGGTTGATGGTGTCTGAAGGGCGGAACTACATGTCGACACAGTGGTGGATTCCTTCAATTCCAGCGATCGCAATCTTCATTTTCGTGATGGGGGTTCAACTTGCTCGGGGACGGGTTGCGAGACATCTTTGCCCCGCACCGGACGGCCTTCTGATCAACCGCCACGGAGGCCCCGTTGCAGGAATCACGAGGCATCCACATTCGTGTCCACGAAACTTGTATGCTGCAGACACGGGCCGCTGATCCGGCCAAGGCGCTATGAGCGCCTCCATACGCATCATAGGAATCGCAGCCGCTTTATCATCAAACAGGAATTGCACGATGCTTGAAGGTCCTCTTGGTCCCCTGGATCCTCATTTCATGCCGAGGCAAGTCCCAGGCGCTGCGCAACCTGCACAACGGACAAGAGATTCTTGCCGGAATGGAACTCGGGATCCTGAAACTTGCACGCCGGCACGATGTCCACCGGCTGCCCTGTCGGACCGGCGATGTTCTGGAACGGACCGTAGTCCGTTTTCGGATTCATGTAGGTCGAGAAGTACGCGTTGTGTGCGCGCTGGTACCATTCGAGGAGGTCGTCGGCACGCGTCCGTTCGTAAGCCAGGATCAGCGCGAGCAGCGTTTCCGGCAGGATCCACCAGGGCATTGTGTCGTTGACGGGCTGCACAGTCTTTCCATCAATCGTCTTGTAGATGCCTGGATGCCGGGGGTTCCAGCCGTGGTGCAGATTCCACCGCAGCAGGTTCGGGATGTGCCGGTCGATGCGCTGACGCAGGGGCGCGTACCGCGGATGGTCCCGCGCGAGCCGCGCGAACTCCAGCGAGAAGCTGCAGAACTCAATGGCGTGTCCGGGGTCGACGATGTAACGTCCTTCCTCGTCCCCGAATGGCTGGCCGTCGGGGGTCGCGTATTCGACATAGTAGCCGTGGTCCTGGAGGTAGTAGCAGTCGAGGAGGTACGCGACGATCTTGGCGCCGTGCGCCAGGTACTGGGCATCGTGAAGCTGTTTGAAGTACTCGTTTGCCACGTCGAGGGCGATCGACCACGGATTCTCTAGCACGCGGTCGGGGGGCGTGAGCTCGGGCTCGGTGACAAATCGCTGTGCCTCTAACGCGGCCAGCGCGTCTGCGAAGATTTGTCGGGCCATTCGGAGTCGAGCGGCGTCCGGGCGTCGTGAACCCAATTCAAGGAACCCCATGGCCGCGTACAAATCGCTGCAACTCCGGTAGCCGGGCGGACAGACGCAGCCGAGGTCTCGCTCTGTTCCATCCAAATTCGCTGCGAAGGGGAAATGTCCATCATTCTTGTGCGCGTGCTGTTCCAGCGCCTCTAGCGCTTGCTCGGCGAAAGCGTACAGGTCCTGACGATATTGCGGGAAAGAGTCGGCAAATCGAGCAAAAACGCAGGCGCCTCGGCCGTTGATCCACGAGTACGGAAAGCAGTCTTCCGCCGAAAATTCCTGCCCGGAAATGGAACTGTACCCGGTCTGTACGCCTGGGAAATCAGGGAATCGGCGATAGCGATCGAGAAGAAATCGTATGCGAAGCTCCAGGTATTGCGTGTACCCGCTCACCAGGCGGTTATCGATGGACGCGTTGGCCATTTGCTCCACAGGCAGGGCAACCACGTATCATACCTCCAGGACGACACAGGTCCCTCTGTGACGCTAAGTTTGGCGTGCAGACGGAGCGTCTGGGCGGTAATAAGCGCATGACGGAGAGGCAATTGCCAGATGACATCCTAACCAAAACGAGTTCTTCGATGGAAGGCACTGTTGCTCCTCTCCATCCAAATACGCGGCACCGCACCAACGCGGGGCACATGGCCAAGGTTCGACGTAGCATCTGACGTCTCATGGTCCGCCGGCTCGTGCGATCCAGGAACCAGCAGTGTCGGCGTTTGCGAGCCGCGCTCTTCCCAAGAATCGGATCTTCGCCCGATGGCGGTAATTGCTGCGCGATCCTACCGTAAGTGTGGGATGTTTCGTCATCGATTATTTGCCGAGCACTCAGGTGTTGTAGCGGCACCTCTTATTACTAGTGCATATCGGGAGAGGAGCACTTAGCAGATCTTCTGATTCGGCTTTCGTCTGTCATTAATGATCACGCTGACCAGCTGGTGCGATTTGCCCGTCACGTTATGCGTGTCGAGAGCACACCTGGTCAAGAGCGTGAACGGTTGGTTCGGAAGCAACGGACTCCCGGCGCGTCACGGCCAGCAGCGGGATGTCGCAGGAGGTGATTCTGGCATGCTCAGTTCACGGGAGCGCGTCAGCCTCGCCCTTCAACATCAGGAAGCCGACCGGATCCCGTTGGACCTCGGCGCCACCACCGTCACCGGAATGCATGTGGACACCGTCTATCTACTGCGCCAGGCCCTCGAGCTCGATCCGCCCGGTACTCCGGTCAAAGTCCTCGAGCCCTATCTGATGCTCGGAGAGATCAAACCAGACCTGATCGCGGCGCTCGGGGTCGATGTGGTGGGTTTAAGGTCCACCGCAACAAAATTCGGGTTCAGGAGCCAGGGCTGGAAGCCCTGGACCACCTTCCAAGGCACCCCGGTCCTGGTGCCGGAGGGGTTCAACACCGAACCGGAACCGAATGGCGACATCCTCATGTATCCCGAAGGCGACAAGTCAGCCCCGCCCAGTGGCCGCATGCCGAAAGGCGGCTTCTACTTTGACGCCATTATCCGCCAACCTCCGCTCGACGAGTCGCGCCTGAAGGTCGAGGACAACTTGGAGGAGTTTGGCCCGGTTGCCGGCGACGATTTGGAGTTTTTCCGGGCCGAAGCGGAGAGGTTGTACACTCAAACGGATAAGGCCATCATGGCGAATTTCGGCGGGACCAGCTTCGGAGATATTGTCAATGTTTCCGCTCCGCAGTTGAAACATCCCAAAGGGATTCGCGACGTGGAGGAATGGTATATTAGTACCTCGATCCGTCGCGATTACATTTACAAGGTCTTCGACCGCCAATGCGAGATCGGCGTAGAAAATCTGGAAAAGATTTACCACATGGTGGGCAACAAAATCACCGCCGTCTACGTGACAGGGACGGATTTCGGCGCGCAGAACAGCCCGTTCATCTCGCCGCGGGCGTACCGGGAGCTGTACAAACCCTTTCACAAGCGCGTGAATGACTGGGTCCATAGGCACACGGCCTGGAAAACCTTCATCCATTCCGACGGGTCGGTACGGGCGATCATCCCGGATTTCATCGACGCCGGCTTCGACATCCTCAACCCCGTCCAATGCTCGGCGGCGCGGATGGCGCCCGAAGAGCTCAAGAAAGAATTTGGGGATCGGATCACATTTTGGGGCGGCGGGGTAGATACGCAGCGCACCCTTCCTTTCGGCACGCCCGACGAGGTCCGGAAGGAAGTTTGCGAGCGCTTGAAGATTTTTGGCGTGGGGGGCGGGTTCGTTTTCAGCACCACGCACAACGTGCAGGCTGGCGTGCCCGTCGAAAACGTTTTGGCCATGTACGAGACCCTCCGCGAGTGCGGCCGTGACCATGCTCGGAGCGCCGCAACTTCGGGCCGCTACCCCTGGCGGGCGCATGCGAATCACCGGGGGGGTGCTGGAACAGATGGGACGTGTCGAGGAAGTGCGTGACGCTGCCGAGGACGTCGAATGAGGCAAATGCTGTGGCTTGCTATTGGCGTTCTCCGTCTCTACATTATTGGTGTCTGACGGGTAGAACTGATTAGGTACAAGCAAGGCATGGGGTTGGACGAGGGGCTGCAGATGTTGACTCAGATGCTTCACGAAGAACGAGTCGAAGATCTCTTGGTTAGCGTTTACCCAACGAATGCAGCATTGGGCGGGGCCGCAGCCGCGGAGGCATCCGCGCTCATTCGCGAGATGATTCGTGAGAAGGACGAGGCTAATCTGATCGTCGGTGCAGCGAACTCGCAGCTGACCTTCTTCGCCGCCCTCGGTCGTGTAGCGGAAGTCCACTGGTCAAAGGTCAATATCTTCCCGATGGATGAATATCTTGAAATCGATCGAGAGCACCCTGCGACATTCTCACGGTTCCTGCACCGCCATCTGCTTGATCACATTGCGCCGAGGGCCTTCTTCCCGATCCTCGAGGAGACAGTCGACCCCACTTCGGCTTGTAGCCGATATGAGCAATTATTGCATGAGCATCCGTCCGACCTCTGCGTCCTCGGCTTTGGGGAGAACGGTCATCTAGCCTTCAATGATCCGCCCTTCGCCGATTTCAGCGATCCGAAGTGGGTGAAAGTAGTAGAACTCGCTGACGCTTCACGCCGTCAGCAGGTCGGCGAAGGTCATTTTGCCGCGCTACACGATGTGCCGACGCACGCGATCACGCTGACCATCCCAGCGGTGCTGGCTGCCAGACACGTCCTGGCGGTCGTACCGGAGGCACGTAAGGCTCTTGCGGTATTCAGGGCACTACGTGGGCCCATAAGTCCCGAATGTCCTGCTTCAATCCTCCGCCGGATTCCCAATGCGCATCTCTTCCTGGACATTGGCTCCGCGGGCAACGCTCTCAGCATGCAGCGACCTTGAGTTCTCACGATGAGGCTCTGGGCAGCCTCAGGGTAACGTAGATGACCTCCGACCTTAAGCTGTTCTGGGGCGACGTCCACAATCACAATGAGATTGGGTACGGGCATGGATCCATCGAGCGGTCTTACCGCATAGCCCAAAGCACCTTGGACTTCTCCGGTGAAGCCCCGTTCATCCGAGATTATACTAGCGTTAAGAGGGATGTTCGCCAGAATACCGCCGGAGTTTCCAGAACCATGGGAGCCGCGCGGGCGGATCGAGCCGCCGACGTCGCGAAGCTGTTTCCAAGAACAGGGGGGTGTCTGAATGTCATACCTCGTGAAGTCGGCACCACGCACTTCGTCATACACTCGGATCGCCGCTCCTGGGCGGGGAGACTTGTGTCGAGTTGGCGCGAGGCGCGCAGAGGTGCTGGCCACCGGGGATCGCGAGGGGGTGCTGTGTCTTCTGACTGGCGCCGACACACTCACTGTGGACGGTCTCCCGAAGCCGGTTCACATCGGACCACGCTGCGACGTGTTCACCGATCCGCCAGCGGCGATCTACCTCCCACCTCACTCGTCTGCCCGTCTCACGGCCGAGCAGGGCGGATGCTTCGCGCTGGTGTTTGCGCCCAGCGGGTCCGGAGCGCCCGTGGCGGTGGTCGGCCCGGATGACATCGAACGGCGCAACGCAGGGGCAGCCAATTGGGCGCGCTCGGTCTACAACGTGATCGACGCGACCAGGGCGCGCAGCGCCTTATCGCTGGGGAGACGATCAACCCGCCGGGGAACTAGTCGAGCTATCCTCCGCACAAACACGACGTCCGCTCGGTGGCCGGGGCGGTCGAGCGGCAGCCGGACGAAGGGGCGTTTGTGCAGATGTCGTATAGTGGGTTTCCGATCGAAGGCCCTTCGTTGAGGTGGCGGCGATGAGCGTGGGTCCGCTCAAGGAGATCTCTGACACGCTGCCTGCCGCCGCGGGGTGGCCGGGTGTTCGCGGACGCACTGCTTTGATCACCGGTGGGGCGCAAGGCATTGGCTTTGCCATCGCGCGAGGCTTCCTGCAGGCCGGAGCGCAGGTGATCGTGATCGACCGGCACCGTGACACCGAGCGGATCATCGACGAGCTACGGGTAGAATTCGGTCGGGCGGCGGCGGCGCGGAGCTTCGTGGCGGACGTGAAGGACCAGAGCGCCTTGGACGACATTCGGGAACAGCTTCGGGCCGAGATGATTCCAGTCGACATCCTGATCCCCAACGCTGGCCTCAACATCCGGAAACCGCTGCTCGACCTGCCGCCCACGGCCGTGCGCGAGATCGTCGACACGAACCTGCTCGGGGCGCTGTCGACGCTGCAGACGTTCGGGCCGCTGCTGTTTGACCGGGAGGACGCGCGCGTGGTAGTCACAAGTTCGGTGTCCGCGGTGCAGGGTACGGTCCTGCGTGTCCCGTACACGGCAACCAAAGCGGCGCTCAGCGGGCTCGTGCGGAGTCTGGCGCTGGAATGGGGTCCGCGTGGCGTGACCGTTAATGCGGTCGGGCCTGGGATTATCAAGACGCCGCTCACCGCGGCGTACATGGACGAGCATCCCGAGAAACGGCGCACCGCGATCGCGAATACGCCGCTGCGGCGCATCGGCACGCCGGAAGAGGTCGCCGATGTCGTGCTGTTCCTCGCCTCAAAGGCGGCACGCTTCATTACAGGGCAGACGATATTCGTGGACGGCGGCCTGACGGCCGGCAACGACTGGTGGTAGACGCGAAGGCGGTAGGTGTCGAAGTCTCGCGGCCGCGCCCGGGCGTCGCGTTCGTGGCCTTGGCATCGAAGCCGCTCGGCGTACTCCGTGTGGTGGTCAAACGGGCGCTCACATCGGTGATCGCCGGGCTCGAGTCCGACCCGGACGTCCGGGCCGTCGTGCTCACAGGGAAGGGCAAGGCGTTTTCCGTCGGTGCCGACGTCAAAGAGTTCCGCCAGGACACCGGATGGCTATGCGAGAGCGAGTTCGAGGAAAACCGGATGCACGACGCGATCGAGTCGGCCCGGTTTCCGGTGATCGCCGCATGCAATGGTTACACGCTCGGCGGTGGCCTTGTGCTGGCGCTCGCCTGCGACATCAGGGTGGCGGCCAAATCGGCGACGTTCGGCGTTCCGGAAGTGAAGGTCGGCGCGTTCGCGTCCGCGAGCGGCACGCAGCGGCTGCTGCGACATGCGGGCCGGGGCCGCGCGCTGTACCTGATGTTAACTGCTCAGATGGTATCCGCGGACGAGGCGCGGTCTCTGGGCCTCGTGGAAGAGGTGGTCGCCGACGAAGAGCTCCATCCCCGCGCGCTCCAACTCGCGGTCGAGATAGCCTCACGCCCGGCCGCGGCAGTGACGGCCTGCAAGCGCTGCGTCGCTGCCGGCGTGCGGCAGGGCTGGGCCGAGGCGATGGCGCTCGAAGCCCGCCTCGCGGTGGACGTCGGTCTCAGCGAAGACGCGGCCGAGGCCCAACGTGCCTTCATGGAGAAGCGCCCGCCCAGGTTTTCGAGGTGAGGCCGGATGCGGATTAGCTTGATCACCGACGAAGTCAGCGCGGACCCCGAGGTCGCCTTCGAGCTTGGCCGGGAGTGGGGGATCGCAGACTTCGAGCTGCGCGGGTACTTCACAGACCGCGTCCCGATGCTCTCGACGTATCAGCGGCGCCGGCTGCAAGAGATGATCGTGGACTACGGTGTCCGCATTACCGCGATTTCTCCGGGGTTGTTCAAGATCCCGTATCCGGCTGGCGACCCGGAACGCAGCAGCCTCGGGTGGATGGACCGCGGATTCTTCGATACCTGGGAATCGTCCCGGAAGGCGCTGCAATTCCACCTCGATGAGCTACTGCCCCGAAGCGTTGACTACGCGGCGGAAGTCGGCGCCCGGCTCATCATTTGTTTTGGGTTCCATCGCGGCGGCCTGCCGCCCGGCCCCACACCGGCTGGCGTGTTGGACGCGTTGGCGCGGGCCGCCGATCGCGCGGCCGCGGCGGGGCTCATGCTCGCGGTCGAGACGGAAGACGGGTTTTGGGCGGATACCGGCGCGCGTTCCGCCCAGATCCTGCAGGCGATTGACCATCCGGGCTTGGGTCTCAACTGGGACCCGGCCAATGCGTTCGCCGCCGGCGACATTCCGTTTCCGGATGGCTACGCGATGGTCCGTAATCTGGTGCGCAACGTGCATTTCAAGGACGCGCGGCGCGATCCTGACGGGACGGTCCGTAGCGTCGTCGATGGGGAGATCGACTGGGGGGGGCAACTCGACGCGCTGGTCCGCGACGGCTACAACGGGTGTATCGCGGTCGAGACGCACGTTCGGCCCCGCATTGCGGCCGCGCGGGCGAGTCTCGAACGCCTGCGCCGCCTGACAACGACGGGGCACCACGAATGCGTGAACCCGCGGAGGTGACAGCAATGAGACCAGAAGAGCTGGTCGGCATCACTCCGGCTACGATTGTGCCCATGCGTCAGGACTACAGCATCCACTTCGAGGCGTACCGCCGGTATATCGAGTGGGTGGTCAGCCAGGGCGCCGTAGGACTCGCGGTCAACGTGGATACGGGCGAGGGCCCGTACCTGACGGCGGAGGAGCGCCGTGAGGTGATCCGCGTAAGCCGGGAGGTGGCGTGCGGACGCTGCAAGATCATTGCGGGCTGCGGAGGACCATCGACGACCGCCGCCGTCGCGAACGCACGTGATGCGCGAGACGCGGGCGCCGACGCGCTCCTGGTGTTTCCCACCCCCGCGTTTCTCAACGATCCGTTGGACCCTAAGATCGTCGTCGACTATCACAAGGCGATTGTGGACGCGTCCGGCATGCCCCTCATCATCTTTCAGTTGGCACCGCTCTTTGGCGGTGTCAACTACACGCCCGAAGCGCTCGAGCAGGTGCTGCAACTTCCCGAGGTCATCGGCATCAAGGACGCGTCCTTCGACGCCGGGCGGTTCACGGTAACGCGGGATATCGTCCGCCGCGCCAGCCACAAGCTCGTGCTGCTTACTGGGAACGACAACCTACTGCTGGAGACGTTCCTTCTCGGAGCGGACGGCGGCTTGCTTGGCTACGGCGCTGTGGGCGTCGGGCTCCTCGTCGAGCAGCTCCAAGCGGTGAAGCGCAAGGAGTTCGACCGCGCAGTGGCGTTGCAGAGCCGCGTCCAGGGCTTCTGTGATTACATCTACGGGCGCCCCATCGGCGATTATCGGGCGCGCTGCAAGGTTGCGCTCGTCGCGATGGAGCTTCTCGAGCCGGGCGACACGTATGTGCGCCCGCCGTACCAATCCTTGTGGGAGCGGGAAGGCGAGCGGGCCCGGCAGGCCGTGGAACGTTACGGCCTGCTTAAGGCCGGCGTCCCGGCCGCCGCAAGATAGCCGGCCTGTCCGCCAGGGGAGACGCATGCCATCGACACACCGTGCCGCTGAAGGGTTTCTGTCCGACGTCAAAGTGGTCAGTCTGACCCATTTTCTTCAGGGGCCGTCCGGGGTGCAGGTGCTGGCTGATCTTGGAGCCGACGTCGTCAAGGTCGAGCCGCCAGGGCGGGGGGCATGGGAGCGGTCCTGGACGGGAGCGCAGTACTTCAAGAACGGCACGAGCGTGTTTTTTCTGCTCGCGAACCGCAACCAGAGGAGCATCGGGCTCGACCTCAAAGTGGCGGACGGCAAAGAAATCCTGTGGCGGCTCATCGAGCGGTCCGACGTGCTGGTTGAAAACTTCCGGCCGGGCGCGCTCGACCGGCTCGGGTTTGACTACGAAACCGTTGCCCGCCGGAACCCGCGGCTGGTCTATTGTTCGTGCTCCGGGTACGGGCCGACCGGGCCATACCGCGATCAGCCGGGCCAGGATCTACTGGCTCAGGCGCTGAGCGGCCTCGCCGCACAAACCGGGCGCGGCGGCGCGACGCCCAATCCCGTCGGCGCGGCCGTCGTGGACCAACATTCCGCCATGCTGATCGTGATCGGCGTGCTGGCCGCCCTCCGGCGGCGCGACCGCACCGGCAGCGGCTGTCGCGTCGACGTCAATTTGCTATCGTCCGCTCTCGATCTACTGATCGAGCCGCTGGCGTACTATCTCAACGGTGCCCCGCTCCAAGGCCGCAGTCACGCCTGGGTATCGGACCCGTACCATGAAGCGCCGTATGGCATCTACCCCACGCAGGACGGCGCGATGGCGATCTCGATGAGCGATCTCACGCCCCTCGCCGAAGCGACCAGCGCGTCACAGCTCGCGGAGTTCCAGGAGAGCGAAGTCTACGAGCGGCGCGACGAGATTTCCGAGATCCTGGGCCGCGCGACTCGCACGCGGACGACTCGCGAGTGGGTCGAGACATTCCGCACGCACGGCATCTGGTGTGCACCCGTTCAAGATCTGCCTGACGTCGTGAACGATCCGCAGGTCTTGTGGAACGACTCGTTCATGACGTTTGACTATCCTGAGGCCGGCAAAATCCGCGTGCTCAAGCACCCCATTCGCTACGATGGGCAGGCGCCGCCGCTGCGGCGGCGGCCGCCGCAGCTCGGTGAGCACACCGAAGAAGTACTCTGCGAACTCGGCTACACACCCCAGCGGGTTGACGATTTACGAGGACGCGGCGTAATCTAACACACTCAGGCAACGGATTCGTCCGGGCGAATTTTCGCGCGGTGTCGCAGACGTTTGGGGTCGGGTTCAGCTGCGGGCATACCGGAGTGGACCGTCACCCCACTGAACCATAGTACACACATTCGCCATCGTCGTCATTGCTTGGGGGTGGGGGCAGGATGAATGATTTGTGCGCGCGATTTCGACGTCTTCCAGCATCTCTCGGGTGATGTCACCGGCGAGCCCCCGGCGAATCGCGTCCGTGACGAGCGCGTGTCTATGCCAGGGGGGAGGAGGCGCTGGAACGGGGCAGCGCGAAAGGCGTTGCGCACCCGGGGGATGGGACTAAACGAAGGTTGGGGGGTGTCGTCGTGCGTCACGGTTCCGCCGTTCTCATGTCGGCCGCTGCTATCGCCGTGCTCGCCGGTGGAGCGCCTGTCCCGACCGGCGCGGCGGATGCGGCGGCGAGCGTCACGGACATCCCGCTTGCCGGCGGCGTCACGCAGCGAGTGCTCGTCATCCAGCCCGCTGGGGCGCCGCAGGCTGCGCTCATCTTGTTCTCGGGCGGAGACGGCGTCCTGAAGATCGAGCGCAATGGAAAGATCGACCAGCCCGGCAACTTCTTGGTACGGACCCGCCAGCGATGGGTCGAGAAGGGGTTTGCGGTAGTGATCCCCGATACAACGAGCGATCACCCGGAAGGGCTTTTCGGTGTGCGATTAACGAGTGCGTACGCCGACACGGTAAGCAAGGTCGTGGACTTTGCGCACGCGCAAACGAAGGCTGCGGTTTGGCTGGTCGGCACAAGTCAGGGGACCAACGCGGCCGCGAACGCGGGCACGGTGCTCACGCACGGAGAGATCGCCGGCTTGGTGCTCACCTCGACCCTTACACGCCCGGGGCCTCGACCGGAGCTCAAAGAAAACGTCTTCGACGCAAATTTGAAGGCCATCGTCGTTCCCACGTTGATCGTGGCGAACACCGACGACAAGTGTAATCTGACGCCCCCTTCCGACGTGTCCAAGCTAAAGGCCGCACTGACGCAAGCGAAGACCGTGGACGTCGTCACCGTGTCGGGGGGCGCTCCACCAAGGTCGCAACCCTGTGAAGCGCTATCTCCGCATGGATTTTACGGCATCGAGGCGCAAGTCGTGGATCAGATCTCAACCTGGATCATGCAGCATCAGTAAAAGTCAACGCCCGTCGCGCACGCGCGCGAATGCACCGTAGCCTAGCTACCTAACTTTTGCACGAAGCCATCGGTATCCCAGGGTCAGAGGCGGGCCAGGGCCGGCGCCAAAGGGTGCCGGGCCGGGAAGCTGAGGAGCACTTGGTTGTCGGCTCGGCTGCATTTGGCCGGGATGTCCATCAG
>DASPUZ010000061.1:0-15875 GCA_035622635.1 bacterium
TCGAAGCCGCCTACCACAAAGCGGATGCGGCAATTGAAGACATCATTCGCCTGCTCAAGGCAGCCTGAGCGGGTGACTCGGCAAACCGGTCTTGAGATTCTGAAGCACTGCTGTCAAAGAGCGGACGGCTAAGAATCTAGCGGCGTACCCGAGCCCGGCACAAGCATCTCTCGAAGGCGCAGCCAAGCGTCACGCCCGGCCCGATCGTGCCGGTATGTGGGGGGCGAGTCTTCGTTCGCGGGCGGCCGGGGAATGCCTTCAGCGGTGGCCCAGGGCCCTGGTCTGTCGCCGTTGGTAACCGGCCAACGGCTGTTCGGGGTCCCACAATCGACGGCTACATCCAGCGCCTGACGCGTTGCGTGTATTCCCGGTACGCCGCTCCGAACTCGCCGACCAGGTACGCTTCTTCCTTTGCGATCACAAAGCGGTTCATGGCGAGGACGAGGAGAGGCAGAAGGACGACCGGCCACCAGAGGTTCAGGAACACGCTGATGCCAGCGTAGAGGAGCAGGAGTGAGAGGTAAAGGGGGTTGCGGGTTCTTCCGAAGATGCCTACCGTGACAAGCATGGACGCGGGCTTGTCGGTCCGGATGGTCGTCCCCGCGGCGCGGAGTGATCCCACGCCCAGGGCGGCAACGACGAGCGACACGACAGCCAGCAGCCACCCCAGGAATCTTCCGAGCGGAAGCGGGAGAGGGGCGGGAATGGGAAGGGCGTGCTGCAGCGCGATTCCGACGAGGAATGAGGTCAGATAAAGAAACGGCGGCGGCAGCTTCACGCCGGGGCCGTCGCGTCGGCTGTCTGTGCCGTCCGTCACGTTCCTCTCGGACCGGTGCGTCCTATGCCGCCGGTCGCGTCAGGCCTCTTTCTTGCGGCGTCACGGGCACGGGTTGGCGTGTGGCGTAGCACCACGACCCGAGACAGTGTATCGGCAGGCCGGATCGCTCGCCAGCGGATCGCCGTGGCGCGCGTACGCTCTCGCGCGAGATCCCCCGCAGACCTCGGCGTACGCGCAGGTTCCGCACCGCCCCGAAAACTCCGCTCGACGGATCGCCTGCAGCAACGGATGCTGCCGGTAGATGTCCACCAGCGAGGCGGCACGGACGTTGCCGAGCGGCACGGGCAGGAAGCCCGACGGAAGTACGTCGCCATTGTACGCGACGAAGATCACGCCGCTGCCGTCCCGCGTCGCCACGCTTGGCGCTGCGGCGCTACCGCCGTGCGTCCCCACCAGATGGCGCAGCCGCCCGGACAAGTGCCGGTAGAGCGGCCCAAGGGCGAACGCAGCGGCCACGTCGTCTCCGTGATACGCCCGGCGCTGGGCGACGACGCGGCGAAAGAACGGCGCCTCGACGGTTCTGACGATGACGCCGTGACGTGATGCATCGACGAGGAAATGACAGACGTCCTCGTGCTCATCCGGGGAGATCTCGTCGCAACGGGTTCCTCGACCGACCGTCACCAGGAAGAACACTTCCCAGATGCGGACGCCCGCACTCTGGATGAGAGCGCCCACGTCCGCGAGCTCCTCCACATTGCGGCGCATCACCGTCGTGTTGACCTGGACCGTGAAGCCTCGCGCGGCCAGCAAGGTCGCCGCCTGGATCGTTGCGTCGAAATGGCCGCGGACGCCCCGGACCGCCTCGTGGGTTTCAGCAACGGCGCCGTCGAGGCTGATCGACACGGCTCGGACCCCTCGGGCGCGGATCTGGTCGAGGAGCGCGGGCGAAAGCCGCGGCGTCACCGACGGCGACAACGCCACCCGCATGCCGCGGCTGGCCGCGTAGTCGAGGAGCCGGAGGAGGTCATGCCGCATGAGGCAATCCCCCCCGGTGAGGATCAGGATCGGGCTCGGCTCGTTGAATTGCGCGATCTGGTCGACGAGCGCCACCCCTTCCTCGGTGGTCAGCTCGTCCGGCAGCGGTTCGAGCATCGCCGACGCGCGGCAGTGCTCGCAGGCAAGCGCGCAGGCGCGCGTCGTCTCCCAGAAGACGAGCAGGGGCCGCTGTGCGAAGTCCAGAGAACCAGGTCGCTCGCCCACCCTCATCATATGCTTCAGGATATGCTCCAAGCGCCGTTATTGGGCATCGGGTCGACACCCGATTGTCTCCGCGGTGACAGTACGATGGGTTCGCGCAGATGAAACGCCCTCTGCGCGTGGCGTGTGAAGGAATCGCGCTCCGGTCCCGTGGAGAAACCGTTTTGGTGACGAACGGTGTGTGTTCCCGTAACTGAGAGCCCGCGGGCAGGACCCGCGTGTCGCGCGCGGACGCCCCGAAACGACGACGCCCGGGGTGCCGACGCAAGCGCGCGGCAACTCCGGGCGGCTGTCACAAGAGAAAAGGGCGCGTCATCTATGACGTGCGTGGCGGGGGGGAGTTCGAACCACACACTGCCTGCGAATCCGCGCCCAATCTATAACATCCACCGGCCGCTCCGGAATTTCCCCTCACCGTCAACATGTTACGACCTCGTGACGCCCGTCACCGCCTCCAGCCGCCGGGCAGTCGTGTTCGGTCCTGAGCGGGGGACCGCGAGACCGGGCCGTCGGGTTCCGCCCGGTCCTGACGGCATTGGAGGCGCGCCGCGGCTCCGCGCCGGACCTTTCGGAGGAACCCACACATCCTGGATGGAAGAGCAGGGCCGCCGCACCGGGTGACCGAGGAAACACGGTGCCGGGCATGAGCTGGGGGCAACATGGATCAAACATTCCACGGCATCTTCCCGTACCTGGTTTCTCCGCTGGACGCGTCGGGTCGGGTCCAGGAACGCGTCCTGAGACGGCTCGTCGACCATCTCATCGAGCAGGGAGTCCACGGGTTGAGTCCTCTCGGAAGCACCGGGGAGTTTCCATACCTCACCGCGCAGCAGCGCGAGGAGATCGTACGAATCACCGTGGACGCGGCGGGGGGCCGGGTGCCGGTCGTGCCGGGGGTGGCGGCGTACGCCACGCACGATGCGATTGCACAGGGTCGCCGGATGATCGATGCGGGAGCGGACGGCATCGTCCTGATCCTGCAGACGTACTTTCCGCTGTCCCGCGCCGCGGTCTTCGAGTTCTTCTCCTCGGTTGCGCAGGCCGTGTCGTGCCCGATCGTGCTGTATTCAAACCCGAAGCTTCTCGGCGCGGAGATCACCCCGGAGCAGGTCGTCGCCCTCAGCGAGATCCCGAATGTCCGGTATTTCAAGGAGGCGTCCGGGGAAACCGGCAGGATCCTCACGGTCCTCAACCACGCAGAGGGACGCATCGCGGTGTTCAGCGCGTCCGCACACGTGCCCCTGCTCGTCTTCCGGCTCGGCGGAGTGGGATGGATGGCGGGGCCGGCGTGCCTGCTTCCGGAGCGGTGTGTCGCTCTGTACGACCTGGCCCGGCAGGGACGATGGGCGGAGGCCGATCGACTGCAACGGCGTCTCTGGTCGCTCAACGAGGTGTTTCAACGGTACGCGCTCGCCGCGTGTGTGAAAGCGGGGCTCGAACTCCAGGGGTTCGAGGTGGGCGATCCCATCGCCCCGGTCCCCCCGCTCGGTCGGGAGGCACGCCAGGAGATTCGCGCGGCGCTGGAGCACGCGGGCGGTCCGACCGCCTGACCGTGCCACCCTGCCCGCGCCCGACCGGCGTTACCCGGCTGTCATGACCGGAGACGCCATTCCGCCAGCGACCGGAGGGACACCCTGGCCAGCAGTTGTACCGATGCCTGCCGGAGGTGAGGCCGCGGGGAGAGGGGAATACCAGTCGTCTATGAGCGTGCTTGAGTCCCACGTCGACGTGCACTCCGCGGAATTCGACCACAATCGCTCCTACCACGAGGGGCTCGCACGGACCCTGGCCGAGCGGCTTGCGCGGGTGCAGGAGGGAGGCGGCGCCCAGGCACGGGAACGCCACCGCTCGCAGAACAAGATGACCGCGCGCGAGCGCATCGATTCGCTGCTGGACGCGAGGTCGCCGTTCCTGGAGATCGCCCCGCTCGCGGCGTGGGACATGTACGGAGGTGAGGCCCCGGCTGCGGGTATCGTCACCGGGATCGGCCGTGTGCGAGGCGGCGAGTGCATGATCGTCGCAAACGACGCCACCGTGAAGGGCGGCACGTACTATCCCACCACCGTCAAGAAGCACCTGCGGGCTCAGGAGATCGCGCTCGAAAACCGGCTCCCGTGCATCTACCTCGTCGATTCGGGCGGCGCGTTCCTCCCGCTGCAGGCCGAGGTGTTCCCGGACCGGGACCACTTCGGCCGGATCTTCTTCAACCAGGCTCGGCTGTCTGCCGAGGGCATTCCGCAGATCGCCGCCGTCATGGGGTCCTGCACTGCCGGCGGCGCGTATGTGCCGGCGATGTCGGACGAGGCCGTGATCGTACGGGGCGCCGGGACCGTGTTCCTCGGCGGACCTCCGCTCGTGCGGGCCGCGACCGGTGAAGAAGTGACGGCGGAGGAGTTGGGGGGCGCCGACGTGCACTGCCGCCGGAGCGGCGTCACGGACCACCTGGCCGTCGACGACGCGGACGCGATCGCGATCGTCCGCGAGATCGCCGGCACGCTGAATCGGGTGAAACCGCGGACGCTGGACCTGGCCGAGCCGGAGGACCCGTTGTACGATCCCCGTGAGCTCTACGGCGTGCTGCCCCGCGACCTGCGGCGCCAGTTCGACGCGCGGGAGGTGCTTGCCCGGGTCGTCGACGGGAGCCGGTTCCACGAGTTCAAGGCCCTGTACGGGACGACGCTGGTTGCGGGATTCGCGCGGATCCACGGGATCCCCGTCGGCATCCTCGCGAACAACGGCGTGCTGTTCGTCGAGAGCGCCGAGAAGGGCGCGCACTTCATCGAGCTGTGCGGCCAGCGGCGCATTCCGCTCGTCTTCTTCCAGAACATCACCGGGTTCATCGTGGGGCGCGAGTACGAGGCCGCGGGGATCGCGCGAGCCGGGGCCAAGATGGTGCACGCGGTCGCGACGTGCGGCGTCCCGCGCCTGACCGTCATCATGGGCGGTTCGTACGGCGCCGGCAACTACGCGATGTGCGGGCGGGCATATGCGCCTCGGTTCCTCTGGATGTGGCCCAATGCCAGAATCTCGGTGATGGGTGGGGAGCAGGCTGCGGCGGTATTGGTCACGGTCAAGCGCGACCAACTGGCGCGGCAAGGCCGGACGCTCACGGAGGCCGAGGAGGAAGCCATCGCCGCTCCGGTGCTGGCGAAGTACGAGGAGGAGGGCAATGCCTACTACAGCACGGCGCGCCTGTGGGACGACGGCATGATCGATCCGGCCGAGACGCGCACCGTGCTCGGCCTGGCGCTCGCCGCCACGCTCAACGCACCGGTGGACGGAATGCGGCCCGGCGTATTCCGGATGTAGTGGCGATGCGGACCGTCCTGGTCGCCAATCGGGGCGAGATCGCCGTGCGCATTATTCGCGCGTGCCGCGAGCTCGGGGTACGGACGATCGCAGTCTATGCCGAGCCGGACCGGGACGCGCTCCACCCGCGTCTGGCCGACGATCGGGTGGCCCTCGGCGGGTCCGACGCGCGGGACACCTACCTGCACGTCGGTCGCCTCATCGACGCTGCCCGCCGCTCAGGCGCGGATGCGGTGCATCCTGGATACGGGTTTCTCGCAGAATCACCGGCGTTCGCCGCGGCGGTTCGGGAGGCAGGCCTCGTATGGGTCGGACCCCCGGCCGACGTGCTTGCGCGCCTGGGCGACAAGACCGCGGCGAGGCGGCTCGCAGAGCAGGTGGGCGTCCAGGGAGTGCCCGGGTACGACGCCGACGGGGCGTCCGACGAGGAACTCACAGCCGCGTCGACTCGGGTTGGGTTTCCGCTGATGATCAAAGCCGTGGCAGGCGGTGGCGGCCGGGGGATGCGCCGCGTGGACGCGGCGGGCGACTTTGCGGACGCGCTCGCGTCGGCGCGGCGAGAGGCCGTCGCGTCGTTTGGCCGGGGCGACCTGCTCCTCGAGCGTCACCTCGGCGACGTGCGCCACGTGGAGGTGCAGATCCTCGCGGACGGGTCGGGCGCTGTGGCGGTCCTCGGTGAGCGGGAGTGCAGCGTGCAGCGCCGGCACCAGAAGTTGATCGAAGAGGCACCCTCGCCGTTCGTGACCGCGGACCTCCGGTCGCGCCTCGTGCGAGCTGCGGCGGCAATCGCAACGGCCGCCGGCTACGAGAACGCGGGCACCGTCGAGTTCCTTGTGGACGCCGATCGCCGGTCGTACTTCCTCGAGGTCAACCCGCGGCTGCAGGTCGAGCACCCTGTGACGGAGTTGGTGACCGGGGTGGATCTCGTCCAGGCACAGCTGTGTGTCGCCGCCGGGGAACGGCTTCCCGCCGGACCCGGCAGAGCCCATACCACGCACGCGCACGGACACGCGATCGAGTGTCGGATCTGCGCGGAGGATCCCACGAGGGGGTTTCGGCCCACGCCGGGTTCGATTCTGACGCTGGTGGAGCCCTGCGGCCCGGGAGTGCGCGTGGATTCGGGGCTGCGTCAGGGGTGGAGCGTGCCGGTGGAGTACGACCCGATGGTGGCCAAGGTGATCGTCCACGCCGCGACGCGAGACGGGGCGGTATCGCGAATGGCGGAAGCTCTCGGCCGCTATGTGATCCTTGGCTGTCAAACGAACCTGGAATTCCTGCGGGCCGTGGTGCGGCACGACGCGTTCCGGGCCGGGGAGACCTCGACGCGGTTCATCGAGCGACATTTCGCAGGCTGGAGGGGCGAGACGGATGGACCGGCCGTCGCGGTGGCCGCGGTTCTGGCGGAACTGCGCGGTACAGGAGCGGCACACGTGACAGGGCCGCCGGGCGGCGAGGGGACCAGCGTGCCGCATCCGGACGGGATGTGGGATCCGTGGTCCCGGATCGGTCCGTGGCGCATGGCGGCATCCGGGCCGCCCGACGTGGATGGCTGATCTCACGCTTCGAGCCGGTGGCGTCGCGGTTCCGTGCGCGGTATCGCGGGACGGGGAGGTGTGGGTCGTGCGCGCGGGGACGCGGACGTACCGACTGCGTTGCGCGTTCCTCGAGTCCGGAGCAGCGCTGATCGAGCACGAGGGGTGTTCTCACTTGGCCCACGTAGCGACGGCGGGCACCCACACGTACCTGCATCTCGACGGCGTGACCGTCGACGTGGAAACCGCCCGTGCTGGCGACGGGCGGGCACCCCGTACGGCGGCCGTGTCGAACGAGCTGCGGGCTCCGATGCCGGGCGTCGTGGCCCGGGTGCTGGTAAGGGCCGGCGAAACGGTCCGGACCGGGCAGCCGCTCCTGGTTGTCGAAGCGATGAAGATCGAGCACGTCGTTCGAGCCGCCGGGCCCGGGGTCGTTCGCGTCGTGTGCGTCGCCGCCGGAGACCGAGTCGAAGGCGGCGTGATCGTCGCGGAGCTGGATCCGGTGTCTTTCGGCGAGGCGCCGTGACGATGTCCAAGGACAGGGGTTCGCACGCTGTTCCACCGGACGGGCTGCCGGCGCCACCGGCCGCAGGACTGCCCCCGCGGGTCCGGATCGTGGAGGTCGGCCCGCGCGACGGTCTCCAGAACGAAGCCACGGCGCTCTCAATCGACGACAAGGTCGCATTCATCACGCGCCTCGCGGCGGCGGGCCTCACGGAGATCGAGGTGGGCGCGTTCGTCCGGCCGGATCGTGTGCCGCAGATGGCCGATACCGACGCCGTGGTGCGCCGCCTCGGACCGTGCCGCGGCGTCGTGCTGTCCGCGCTGGTACCGAACCGGCTCGGCATGGAGCGCGCGATCGCGTGCGGCCTGCGCGACATCGCGGTGTTCACCGCGGCGTCGGAAGCATTTGCCCGCCGCAATATCAATATGTCGATCGACGAGTCGCTCGGCGGATTCCAGGAGATCCTGGCGTTCGCCACGGCGCACGGGATACGGGTCCGTGCGTACGTATCGACCGCGTGGCGGTGCCCGTACGAAGGACGCATTCGCCCGGACGCCGTCCGTCAGGTCGCCAGCCGTCTTTTGGACATGGGGTGCCGGGAGGTCTCGCTCGGCGACACCATCGGCGCGGCGACGCCGACGGAGGTCTGGGCGCTGCTGGACCACCTCGCGCGCGATCTTCCGATTCACGCGCTGGCCGTCCATTTTCACGACACGCGAGGCACGGCGCTCGCGAACGTGCTCGCGGCGCTGCTTCGCGGCGTGGCGACGATCGACGCCGCCGCCGGCGGCCTCGGCGGATGCCCGTATGCACCGGGCGCCTCGGGCAACCTCGCGACCGAAGATCTAGTGTACATGCTGCACGGTATGGGGATCGAGACCGGCGTGGATCTGGAGCGGCTGGCCGCTGCGTCACGGTCGCTGGCGTCACCACTCGGCCACACGCTGCCCTCGAGGTACCTCAAGGCGGGTCGACCGCCCGGATAGCGCGCAACTCGAGGGGACATTCACGGGGACTGACACGGTTGACGCGCCAGACGGATCCCCGGCGGACGAGTGTCAGGCCCTCGGAGCACGCAGGCCCGTCACACAGCATAGCGGGACGTGACATTTCCCGCACCGCCGGCCTTTGCTACAATAGGCCCACAAGAGGCCACCAGATGCCCGCGAACCTCACGCCGCAGTATCTCGAGGCCGAGCGCCGGTACCGCCAGGCCACCACCCCAGAGGAGCAGCTCGATGCCCTCGAGGCCATGATGGCCACCATCCCCAAGCACAAGGGGACGGAGCACATGCGCGCGGACATTCGGCGGCGGATGGCCAAGGCGCGCACCGAAGTCGCGCGCCGCAAGACGGCGGGCGGGAAAGGACCGACGTGGCATCACGTGCCCCGGGAGGGAGCCGGTCAGATCGTGCTCGTGGGGCCGCCGAACGCGGGCAAGTCCAGGCTGCTCGCGGCTCTGAGTAACGCCACCCCGGTCGTCGCGCCGTACCCGTTCTCGACGCGGATGCCCCTTCCAGGCATGGTGCCGTTCGAGGACGTCCAGATCCAAGTGGTGGATCTTCCGCCGATCGCGCACGAGACCGCCGAGCCGTGGCTACTCGCGCTCGTGAGGCAGGCGGACGGCGCGCTGTTCGTCGCGGATCTCGCCGATGACGACATCCTCTCCGGCATCGAAACGACGCTCGACATCGCATCGCAGTTCCGGGTGCGGTTGGGCAGAGAGGACGAGGAGGACACCGTCCCGACCTTGATGGTCGCGTCCAAGCTGGATGCCGAGGGGGCCGCGGTGCGGCTCGAGATCCTCCAGGAAGCGTGGGCGGAGCGGTTCGAGATCGTGCCCGTGTCCGCGGATGCCGGTACTGGGCTCGAGGCACTGCGGCAGCGCTTGTTTCAATTGCTGCGTGTGATCCGCGTCTACACCAAGGCCCCCGGGCAGCGCGCCGACCGCTCCGTGCCGTTCGTCCTGCCGCGAGGCGCAACCGTGGCGGATGCGTGCGCGGCCGTCCATAAGGACTTCGTCGAGCGGCTCAAGTATGCCCGAATCTGGGGAGCGCGCACCTTCGAAGGTCAAATGGTGCAGCGTGAGCATGCTCTCGAAGACGGCGACGTGCTCGAGCTGCACGTGTGACGGGCTCCTGCACGCCCGGGCGTACGGAGCGTCGCGCGGGGTCGCGAGACCGCAGAAGAGGGGGGTGGCGGCATGGCGCGGGTTGAAGCCTCCACGGTAATCCGGGCTCCACTCGACCACGTTTACACCGTGGCCAAGCGGGTCGAAGATTTTCCAAGCTTCATGCCGGACCTCGAGCGCGTGACCGTGCTCGAGCGCAACGGCGACGTGCCCACGGCCACCGAATGGGTCGGCGTGGTCGAGGGACGCAAGATCCGGTGGACGGAGGACGACGACTGGGACGACGCGCACCACGTTTGCCGGTTCCGCCAACGGGACGGAGATTTCGAGCGCTACGAGGGAGCGTGGTCGTTTGAGACGGAGGACGGAGGTACGCGCACCACGATCACGGTGGAGTTCGAATTCGGCATTCCCCTGATAGGCGGGCTCCTCAGCCAGCTTCTGCGCGTGAAAATGAAGGAAAACCTCGACGGCATGCTCACGGCGCTGCGGGGACGGCTTGAAAGCCCATCCTAGCCCCGTGCTTGCCAGAGATACCACCAGGGGCGCGAGGAGGTGCGGCGGTAGGGCGCGAGAGGAAACGGCCGCCTCGTGCAGAAGCATGCCGCGGATTGCTCGCGGAAGGACGGGTCCCATGCACACGACTTCTCAGCGCACTGTCCCGATCGCGCAGCCTCAGGTCACCGAAGAGGAGAAGCGCCGGGTGATCGAGGTGCTCGAGTCGGGGTACCTCGTGGCCGGCCGATGGGTCAAGAGATTCGAAGAGGCCTTTGCGACGTACGTCGGTGCCGCCCACGCGGTGGCGACGTCGTCAGGCACTACCGGTCTAATGGTGGCAGTCGAAGCCGCCGGTATCGCGCCGGGCGCGAGCGTGATCACGACGCCGTTTTCGTTTGGCGCGACCGCCAACGCGCTCCTGCACCGAGGCGCACGACCCGTATTTGCCGACATCGATCCCCGGACGTACAACCTCGATCCCGACGCGGTCGCGGAAGCGCTCGACCGAACGCCGAACGTCCAAGGCGTCCTGTTGGTCCACCTGTACGGCCTACCGTGCCGGATGGACGCGTTCGTAGACATGACCAAGACGCGCGGAATTGCGTTGATCGAGGACGCGGCGCAGGCGCACGGGGCGGCGTTCCATGGACGGAAGGTCGGCGCATTCGGCACCGCTGGCGTGTTCAGCCTCTACCCGACGAAGAACCTGATGACCGGGGAGGGCGGGCTGCTCGTCACGAACGACGACGCGGTCGCCGATCTGGCGAGGCTCCTCGTCAACTGTGGGAGCCGCACCCAGTACGTCTATGAGGTCCTGGGGTACAACTTCCGCATGACCGAGGTGGCGGGTGCGCTCGGCGCGACCCAGCTGGCGTATCTCGACGCGCGCAACGCTCGCCGGCGGGAAAACGCGCATCGCCTGACGACCGCCCTGGCCGATCTCGACTGGCTGGTGCTCCCGTACGAACCGCCGGGGTGCCTGCACGTCTACCATCAATACACGATTCGTGTGCCGCGGGTGCGCGACCGCTTGATTCAGCATCTCGACGCGCACGGCATCGGGCACCGGGTCTACTACCCGATACCGATCCACCGGACTCCACTGTATCAGCGCGAGGGCTACGGGGCGGGGCGATTCCCCGAAGCGGAGCGCGCCTCCGAGGAAGTCCTGAGCATCCCCGTGCACCCAGCTCTCGACGACGAAGCGCTCGATCGGGTGATCCATGCGATCCGCAGCTTCGTCCCGCGAGGCTGAGGAGGGACCGATGAACGCGCGGATCCGCGTCGGCGTGGTGGGACTCGGTCAGTGGGGCCAACATCATGTGCGGATCTATCATCATCTGCCGGACGTCGATCTGATCGGCGTCGTGGACACGGCTGCACGAGTGACCAACGCGTTTTCGCGGCGGTACCAGACTCCAGGGTACCGGGACTACCGCGAGTTGTTCGGCAAGGCGGACGCCGTCAGCCTGGTGGCCCCGACGGCGCTGCACTACGAGATGGCGCGCGAGTTCTTGAACCACGGCATGCACGTGCTGGTGGAGAAGCCGATCACCACCACGGTCGAGCAGGCCGCGGAGCTGGTCGATCTCGCTCAGCAGCGCGGCCTGGTGCTGCTCGTCGGCCACGTCGAGCGGTTCAAGCCCGCGGTCCAGGCGCTCCGGGAGCAGGTCACGGAGCCGCTGTTCGTCCAGGTCCGCCGGGTTCGGCCGTGGGACCGTCGCCGGGTCATGGACGTCGGCGTCGTGCTCGACTTGATGATCCACGATCTCGACATCATCCTCACGATGCTCCGATCGTCCGTCGCGAGGGTCAGCGCGATCGGCGCTGCGGTCCACGGCGACGACGAGGACCTCGCGGTTGCGCACTTGACGCTCGACAACGGGTGTCTGGCGAGCTTCGTCGCGAGCCGCATCTCCCCGGTGAAGGCGACCGAGCTCGAGATCACGCTGCCGGACGGGCTCGTGCAACTCAACTACTTGACCCAGCAGATCACGGTCCGACGGAATGGAAAGCAGGGGCGTACCATCGTGAAAGGCGAGGAACCGCTACGGGCCGAACTGCGGCACTTCGTGGACTGCGTGCGGGGCGAGGCGCGGCCGCTGGTGCCCGGCGAGCACGGCCTCCGCGCACTCGAGGTCGCACAACGGATTCTGGAGCGGATGACGCTGATCACCCCGCGAGTCGCCGTCTAGGTGCACCGGAGCCGACGAGAACTCTCACGGGCCTTCGGAGACGTGACCGCCTGGCGCCTCACCGGCGAGGCGCTACGCCGGGACCGTGACGCACGTGACGACCTGCGTAACCCCTTCGATCGTGCGAATGTGCGCATCCACCAGCAAGGCGATGTCGCGCGTGGTGTTGGTCCGAGCCACCGCGAGTACGTCGTACTGCCCCATGACGGCATGGGCCTCATCGATGCCCGGCAGCGCACGCAGGAGCCTTGCGACCTCGGCGGGAGTGTTGTGGTCGAGCTTGATCAACAGAAACGCCGTTTCGGCCATTGTACCGACGTGATTCTCCGTTTCGTGGTCGAGTCCTGTGCACAGCCCGTCCCGCGGAGCCGCCCGGGAACGTCACGATGACGGAGTTGCCGGTTGGAAAGGTTCCACCCGAGGTGCTGCGGCGGCTCGTCTACACTCATCTCGGCGTGCAGCGCCCGGACGTGCTCGTGCGAGCCGGGATCGGAGAGGACTGCGCGGCGGTGGAGTTCGGCGACGAAGTCGCCGTGTTGACGACCGATCCAATCACCGGTGCAGGAGCGGATCTCGGCTGGTATGCGGTGTTCGTCGCGACAAACGATCTCGCTGCGGCGGGGGCCGAGCCGGTCGCCGTGATGCTCACCGTGCTCCTCCCGCCGGGACGCCCGTTAGGAGAGCTCGAGCGGGTCATGCAGGAAGCCGGCCGCGCCGCCGCGTCCCTGGGTATCGAGATCGTCGGCGGGCACAGCGAGGTCACCTCAGGCATCGACCGCACCATCGTGGTGATGACCGCGCTCGGGCGCGCTCCGCGGAGAGCGGTTCTCCGGAGCGGGGCCGCTCGGGACGGTGATGCGCTGGTGCTCACGAAGGGCGCCGGCATCGAGGGGACGGCGATCCTGGCCGCGGACCTGGGGACGCGCCTGCGGCTCGCACTCGGCGAAGCCGTCGTGGAACGCGCGCGGCAATTCCGGCACCGGATCAGCGTGCTGCCCGAGGGACGCGCCGCAGCGCGGGCCGGAGCGCGCGCGATGCACGACGTCACGGAAGGCGGCGTGCTCGCGGCAGTCCACGAGATGGCGACGGCATCCGGGGTCAGCGTCTCGCTCGACGCCGACCGGGTGCCGGTGCCGGACGAAACCGCCGCCATCTGTGCGCACCTGGGCGCGGACCCGCTGGCGCTAATCGGCAGCGGAGCACTGCTCGTCGCCACGCCGGAGCCGGCGAGGGTAGTTGCGGCCGTAACCGCCACCGGGGTGTCCGCCGCAGTCATCGGCGCGTTCCTCTCGGCCGCGGCGTCACCCGTAATGCGGCGGGGGGGCCGCGAAGTACCGCTCGTGCCTCCGGCCCGCGACGAGTTGTGGAGGATTCTCGAAGAGGCGCAGCGGGCCTGAACGCGCCGCCGGCTCACCCCTCGGCCCTCGCGAGCCGCCCGGAGGCGCGGGAGCGCGCCAGCATCCAGGCGAACGCGGACGCGGCGAGTGCGAAATAGACGACGTTCTCGGCTGCGGCGATCCCCACGTACAGCCAATTGGTGCCGGGTACGCCGAGTGCCCCGCGGGCGGCTTCGAATACGAACGTCGGCGGTAGCGCGTACGCAACCGCACGGACGGCGGGCGGGAGCGCGGACAACGGGAAGAACGCCGCGGTCAGCGGCTGGAACAGGAAGACCGTCCCCCACGCGAGCGCTTGGATGCGGGGGCCGATCTGGAAGATCACGCCCAGGAGCACGAGTCCGACCGACCATGCGAAGACCGTGAGGTTCGCGAAGAACAGCATCAGATTCGCCACACCCATCTGCAGCACGTCAAAGTGAAACCCCCAGGCCGCGATCATGCAGATCCCGCAGAACGTCACGAGCGTCTTGAGCAACGCCGAGAGCATGTGGGCCACGATATATTCGGTGACCGACAAGGGCGCAACGAACATGTTGCTCAGGTTGTGCGACCAGATGTTCCACAGGCTGCCCACGGACAGAGAGTACTGGTTGACGCGGATGACTTCCCACAGGAGCAGGCCGAGGATCAGGTACGACCCGGTGTGGGGATTCGTCACTCCGACGAGAAACCGCGAGACGAATCCAAATGCCACGACGGTGATCGCGGACGTGTAGAACAAGTCCACGATGACCTCGAGCGACCGCCGAGTAATGTACGCCTCTTGCAGCAGGATCCCTTTGATGCGCTCACCCGACACGGCTTCCTCCGCGAGCGATGCTGAGGAACACATCTTCCAGCGTCGGCTTCTTGACGTCGATGCCGGTGATCCAGACGCCCGCTTCGCCCACGTCGAAGACGAGGCTCGGGATGACCTGTTCCGTCGTTTCGATCGAGACCGCGTACGGATGCGTGAAACGGAAGCGCTGCCCGCGTTCCGTGAGAAGCCGCTCCACAATCGCTTGGTCACCGTCGAACGTGAGCGTGAGCGTCGCTGTGCGAATGCGCTTGGTCAACCCGAGCGGAGAGTCGTGGGCGAAGATCCGGCCGCGGTCGAGGAAGATCACGTCGTCGCAGATACGGGTGACCTCGTGCATGTCATGGCTCGTGTACAGGATGGATACCCCGGACGTGTCGCGGATCTCCTCGATCAACGCCAGCGTCTTGTCCGCGATGTCGGGATCGAGCGCGGCCGTCGGCTCGTCCATCAAGATGAGCTCAGGATCGTTGAGCAGCGCCTTGATGAGGTTGACGCGGGTGCGCTGGCCGGCGGAGAGGTCCCAGTACCGAGCGTGCAGCATCTCGGTAATCCCGAAGTACGAGGCCAGCGACTCGATCTTCGCCCGCGGCCGGCGAAGGCCGTACAGGTGGGCGAACACGGCGAGGTTCTCCCACACAGAAATCCGACCCTGCAGTGTGTTGAATGACGACGCGAAGTTGATGCGTTCTAGACACTCGCGGCGGTGGCGCGAGAACTCCCGCCCGAAGTACGCGATGCGGCCGGATGTCGGCGTGATGAGGCCGAGCAGCATATGAATGGTCGTCGTCTTGCCCGCGCCGTTCGGGCCGAGGAGCCCCACGATGCGTCCCTTGGGGATAGTAAAAGACACACCGTCCACGGCCGGTCGGCCGTGGAACACCTTGACCAGGTTGTGTACTTCGAGAAGCGTCTCCACGGGCACCACGTCGTCCGTGCAATTGGGCAAACAAGGCCGATGCCGATAGGACAGCGGCCCGCCGGACCGGTGGACCGCGTCTCTCGCGGCCGGGGAAGGCTTGTCAGGTCTGGGGAATCGCTAGAGGATACCGCCGTCCGGCCGGGGTGATGGGCCGTCTACGATCGTTTCTGCCCGTGTCGCAACCCCCTCCGGCTCAGCAGGGCGCCGGGACGATTCTGGCACGTGCGTGCGCCGAAGTCAACACGGGCCGAGGTCGCGTCATCACCCCCGTGTTATCGCTCATGGGCGTCCGCGAGACGGGTGGAACGGACTCGGCACAGTCGGTCGCATCGTCACCCCCGGCGTCGTCGCAGTGGGCATCGCGGCCCTGGCCCACGCCGTTGGCACAGCCCAACCGGGTGAGAACGGACTTGGTACTGTCAAGTGTTTTGTGTAGATTCCCGCAAGGGAGAGCGTCGCGCCTGGCGTCTGTTCGTAGCCTGGAAGATCGCATAGATGATCCGCTCGCAACTAGCGACGTTCGTAAAGCAGGTCATCGGACGCGTGCGG
>DASPUZ010000062.1:0-3556 GCA_035622635.1 bacterium
CGAACGCACCGGGTCATGGCACAATCGGTTCCGGAAACTCCTCATCCGCTTTGAGAAGCGGATGGAGAACTACCGGGGGCTGGTGCATTTCGCATGTGCACTCATCGTCTACCGACTGTCGGTTTTGGGATAGGCTCTTAGTTTCCTCCCGATTTCGACGACGTTCACGCTGACCTGGATTCGTCGGGCGTCGATACCCTGCACCTTGCCTTGGCCATAGAAACCCCGTGAGCCTGTCTTAAACTGCCGCGGCGCAGCCGGCAGCGAGCCGACCCATCTGGTTTTCGAGTCCCAAGAGCCGGGCCGCCGCCGCCGTCAACGCCGTGAGCGCCTCGGCGGGCGTAAAGCCGCTAGTGTGGTGAGTCAGAGATTCGCTGACAAAATCGAGCTACGCTTGCGAGGATCTGGTCAGCGGTCTTCGTCCAGACAAAGGGCTTGAGGTGGTCGTTCTGGTGCTCGATGTACCGGTAGATCGCGTTCTCGAGTTCGCGTGTACTGCGATGCACACCTCGGCGGATCTGCTTTTCCGTCAGGGCGGCGAAGAAGCGCTCCACGAGATTCAGCCAAGTTGCCCCAGTGGGCGTGAAATGTACATGGAACCGCGGGTGCCGGAGCAACCAACGCTGGATAGCCGCCGTTTTATGCGTCCCGTAGTTGTCCATGATCAGATGGATGTCCAAACCCACCGGCGTGTTGTCGTCGATGTCGTTGAGGAAGCGCCGGAATTCACCGGTCCGATGACGGCGTTGACAGCGGCCCATGACTTCCCCGCTCTTCACCACGAGCGCCGCAAACAACGAGGTCGTCCCGTGCCGCTGATAATCGTGCGTCCGCCGTTCAATCTGCCCGGGGCGCATCGGCAACAGCGGTTGCGTGCGATCCAGCGCCTGGATCTGGCTCTTTTCGTCGACACAGACCACGAGCGCGTGGTCCGGTGGATGAAGATACAACCCCACGATGTCGCGGACTTTCTCGATAAACAGGGGATCCTCCGACAATTTGAACGTCTCGCTGCGGTGCGGTTGCAGGCCGAAGGCCCGCCAGATCCGACTGATCGCGCTCTGGCTCATCCCCGCCTGTTGCGCCATCGAGCGGGTGCTCCAGTGCGTGGCATCCGTCGGCGTGCTCTCCAGCGTCAGGGTCACCACCCGTTCCACATCGGCATCCTGGATTTTCCGTGGCGCCCCGGGCCGCGGTTCATCCAGCAACCCGTCCAGGCGCTGGGTCAGAAAGCGCCGGCGCCATTTGCTCACGGTTTGCGGGGTCACGCCCAACAGCATCACGATCTCCTGGTTGGACTTGCCTTCCGCCGCGGCCAGCACCAAGCGCGCGCGTTGGGCCAAGGCCTGCGCGGTCGTGCGCCGCTGTACCCAGCGCTGCAGGGTCTCGCGCTCGTCGGTCGTCACGGTCAGGGGAGTCAGTGGACGTCCCATCACCATCGGGGCACCTCGGAGGGTTTCGTCCACCGTACCACGGACCACAGAGTTCTTCAACATATTTCTAACTCAGGACACTGATATGGACGAGCCTGTCAAGACGGTGAATCTCTCATGCCATAGTTGATGCTCCTCTCGGGTTGCGACGGAAGCGCCCTGGCCCTGGAAGCGAGGCGGTTCTCGACGGTAATCACTCTGATGTTCGCGGATTACCCACCGAAGTGGGCAGAGCACGCATGATTGTGATTCGTCGGGAGCTGCCTCCATCTAGGGACGTGGGTCAGCCCAGACGTCCGCCTGGGCGCCACATAGTGTCGACGAGGATGCTCCGTTCCGCTGCCTCGCCTCCAGGCCCAGAACGCTCCGCCACGCTGTCCCTCCTGCCTACGCCGACATCGATTGCGGACACTGTTGGGCAAGCGCCCACACAAACCCAGCCAGTTCCCGTGCCACGGCGACCGCGGCGACTTGGCTCAGCTTACTCCGACTCATCAGGCGCCAGAACTTCCGGTGCAACCGATCTTGCGCCCGTCGGGCGATTCGGATGACTTCGGAAGGAAGGCCCGTGCGTCGCTTCCGGAGCTCAGGACCGGTAATGTTGCGGTGTCGGTAGCTCCATGCCGCTTCGACCAAAATGCGACGCAGATGCGCATTCCCGGCTTTCGTGATAGGCCCGCGACGCTCGTTCGCGCCCGTACTGTGCTCCGAGCACACCAGCCCCGTGTAGCTCATGTACGCCGGCGGGTTCGGGAAACGCCGGAAGTCCTGGGTCTCCACCACCAGCGTGATGGCGCCCAAGGTATCGATCCCTTTGAGACAGCGGAAGTACTGGACCGGTACCCGATAGGGCTCAGTTTGCGCGAGGGCCAGCACTTGCTGGTCGAGGCTCTCAAGCCGCACCTCGGCGTCCTCCAGTGCGTGCATGTACGCTTCGAAGGTCGATTGCAGCACGAGCGAGTCAAACTGCTGCGCGCGGAGCCAGGCGCGATGCACGGCGCCCCAGCCCTTCGTCTCGTGATGGGCCCGGCCTTGGCGCAAGAGAAACTTGCTGAGACGATGGCGCGCGCGCAACCGATCCTTGAGTGCGTCTTCCCGCGCGCGTACCAAGTCCCGGGCCGCTTCTTCCGACCGGGTCGGCACGCGGATCTCCGTCAGCTCTCCGGCCCGGTACAGCCGCGCCAGTTTCTCCGCATCGCGCCGATTGGTTTTCACGCGATCACCGGGCCGACGAGGCACCAATGCTGGGGCGATGACCACAGCCGTATGGCCTATCTGTGCAATCTGCCGCTGCACCTCGTAGCCGCACGGCCCGGCTTCGTAGACAAAGAAGGGGTGGCCCCTGGCGGCCACGCGCTTGACCAAACGCGCAATGGCTTTCGGGTGATTTTCGATCGTCAGCACCTCCGAAGGACGTGGTGCTCGAGGAGGCAGGATCGCGACCGTGATCTTTTCCTTATGGACATCAAGCCCGACCACCGTGCTAGACTGGTTCATGAGCCGGCACCTCCGTATGTGGATAGGTCCACTCTCGGGTGGGCAACCCACGTCTAATTACGCAGGTTGCCGGCTCGTCCATCCTATCTAGCGACGAGCGCTTTCGCCTCAGCACAGGGATCTCCGTGCCACCCATCGCCGCCCACCGCGACGAGCACCCCATGTTCTCTGGCTGTCGCGAGCGTATTCAAGTACTGCTGAATCGCCTGGACGCTCTTCGCGCGATAATAGCCCGGCACATCAGCGCTGCAGCGGGCCGGGGGAGACGAGCAGATTGTGCACCAGCACGGCCAGCGTCCGCGCGTGATCGATCACTCCTTGCCGTGCGCCGCCGACACAGCTCCGAATGACGGCTTCCAGGGCCAAGCGCTCGAGGAAGTACGTGATGATGGGATGCGGGCCGAGGTGGTGAGTTCGGTGCACGGCACCCGCTGGAGCGGTGCGGGGAGACCGGCCAGCGGGGAGCAGACCCGTCATCCGCCTGGAAGCCGGAGCGTGTTTGAACGCACCACGGAGCTTCCCCTTCCGTATGCGCTTGACAGCACGCTATCTGGTTATAATATTATAGACAGACATGAAATTGTCAAGGCCGACCTCGCCAGCGGAAGCCGCCCGGCTGCGTGCCC
>DASPUZ010000063.1:0-21595 GCA_035622635.1 bacterium
CAAGGTGAAACTGTAAACCAAAACTGATTCACTCTCGGAGGGGCGGGCAATCCCAGACCGCCCCTCTTTCTTTGTCCGCCACAGAACACGCACGGATGCGGGACCACCTCGGGCCTTTGGATATACCGAGTCGCAACGAGGTTGATGGTTTTGCGATTTCAGAACTCTACACGGGTGTGCGGACTCTCTTACCACCGGACCGGACATGCACCAAACGCCAATGTCCGGTGGTAAACTGGTTTGGCCAAACCCCTAAGCCACTTCCGCTTGAAAAGCCCGTATTTCTGTGGGATTCATAGCCTGCAGTACCAACACACTACCGATTTCACCCTCCCGTCGCGCTAGAACCTTAATAAAATCTGCGAAATCCGACGGTCCGTTCCTTAACGCCGGATTAACCGGCGCTTCGTACGATCCCCCTAGAGACGGACGCGCGCACACTCTGGGGGTGGTGGCATTGGCAACCAAGGCTCTCGCGACCGGCGTGCTCGTCGTCCTCGTCGTATTCGCCTTCGCAACCGTCGGAGCCCCGCAACCCAGCGCATCGGCGCGGACCATTACCGTTGGCTTCACTCCGGACATTACGAGCGCGGACCCGCAAGTCAGCAACGAGTTGCCTCCTTTGTATCTGTTCGCCGAAGGACTCACGAGCAAAGACCCGACCGGGAAGGTGGTCCCGTTTCTTGCGCAGTCTTGGACTGTCTCAAATGACGGCCGAACCTACACGTTCAGGCTGCGTCCGAACGTGCTCTTTCACAACGGGCGGGCGCTGACCGCCGAGGATGTCAAGTTGTCGTTGGAGCGAGTCAAGAATCCGGCGACAGCCGCATTCAGGCAGGCCGACATGCGGCTCGTCCAATCCATCACCGTGATCGACCCCCACACGGTGCAGATCACGCTTGACAAACCCAATGCGGGGTTCCCGGCCATCCTCGTCGGCGTATTCATCATCGCCCCCGAATCCGTAGGCACCGACGGAAAGGTCATGAAACCGATCGCAACCGGTCCCTTTCAGTTCTCCGAATGGGCGCCCGGCGACCGGCTGATCGTCCAGCGATTCCCACGATACTGGCAGCCGGGCCTCCCCAAGGTGGACACCGTGGTCGTGCGGATGATTTCCGATCCGACCGCACGTGTCAACGGCGTCCGTGCGGGCGATCTGGACCTCATTACCGACGTCGAACCAGCGCTCGTTCCCCTCCTCGCCCGTGACCCCGCGTTGCACGTCGAGAGCGCCAAAACGACCATCTACGGGCACGTGACGTTCAACATGAAGAACCCCCAGGGCCCGCTCGCGGACGTTCGTGTGCGACGCGCGATTGCCTACGCGCTCGACAAAACGCAGCTCGTCCGCGCACGGGAGTCGAGCAGCGCGGTCGTTAACGATCAGATGTATCGGCCCGGGGAGTTCTGGCATGTGCCGCTGCCCGACGCCTTCGCGACGCGCGACGTGGCAAAGGCTCAGGCGCTGCTCCGCGATGCCGGCGCGGGTTCGTTCTCGACCGAGCTCATCACGCTCCAAACCTACGAGCGCGTGGCCCTGGTCATCCAGCAGCAGTTGCGCCCGATCGGGATCGACGTCAAGGTGACCTCGCTTCCGGACTTCGCGAGCTTCCAGGCACGTCTCATGAAGTACGATTACGGCTTTCTCTCAGATACCGGGTATCCGCGAGACGATCCGAGCCAGCTCTTCGGGTTCTGGGAAACCGGCAGCCCGTCCGGGATCTATCGCGGCGGGTTCAGCGACCCCGCACTCGATCAGATGCTCGTGACCGCGCGCACGGCCTCCGACCCTGATGCCCGCAAGCAGGCTCTCCGCGCTGCGCTCGATTTCATCGAGTATCAGAAGGTTGCGACGGTCATCTACTCGGGACAAGGCGAGGTGTGGGCGTACCGGACACGCCTCAGGGGCTTCTATATGGGTGATACGCAACGCTTCCACTACAGCGGCGCGGGCCTTGCGTACACGTCGGTGACGCCGTAGCTACGCCGGGCGAGCACGTTGAGTGTTGACGACCATCGGGACGCGGTACCGTCGGGGCGGACCGGCGCTGTCGGTCGGCGCGGCTATCGTACTGATCATGGCGTTGCTCGCGTTGTTCGGACCGCTCGTGGTCAGGCAGGATCCGCAGCATGAAGACTTTCACTACCTCCTGTCCCCGCCCGGCGGCCCCTATCTCTTGGGGACCGATGACCTGGGTCGAAGCATCCTAGCCCGGGTGATCTACGGCGCTCGGGTCTCACTGGCCATCAGCGGGCTCTCCACCGCGGCCGCCGTCCTCGTGGGCGCGCCCGTCGGCCTGGTCGCCGGATATCAGCAGGGGTGGATCGACGCCGTCGCCATGAGACTGACGGATGGCGTACTCGCCTTCCCGGGCGTGCTGCTCGCGCTCCTACTGATCGCCACGCTCGGCGCAAGCTCAAGCTCGGTGGTGGTTGCCCTTGGGATCAGCTTCGCGCCGTTGTTCGCGCGCACCATTCGGGCCAGCACCTTGGTCGAGCGCGAAAAGGAGTATATCACCGCGGCGATGGCGAGCGGCGGGAGCGTGGCGCACATCCTGAGACGCCACATCGCTCCCAACGTGGCGGACACACTGCTCGTGCAAGCGACCCTGTGTCTGGGGCTGTGCGTTCTCTCCGAGGCGACGCTCAGCTACCTTGGCTTGAGTGCCGCACCGGAAGTCCCTTCGTGGGGGCGGATGGTGTTTGAAGGCCAGCGGCTGTTGGAATTGACCCCGTTTGTCTCGCTCATGCCGTTACTGGCGATTTCGGTGACGATTTTGGGATTCAATCTCCTCGGGAATGGGCTGTCCGACGCGCTCAACTCGAACAGGCAAGCGTGGCGGGGAACTCGGTGATGGCGCGGTTTGTGATGTATCGCAGCCTGCAAACGGTGCCGGTCTTGTTCTTCGTCTCAATCGCAGTGTTCGCGAGCTTGCATCTGGTGCCGGGCGACCCCGTCAACGCACTGTTCCCGCCGAACGCCTCGGTGACCGCGGATGCGAAAATCGCGCTGCGGAAGCAATTGGGGCTCGACCGGCCCCTGCCCGCGCAATACCTCATGTGGCTGGAGAGGGTCCTCGAAGGCGACTTCGGGACCTCGATCACCTCGCAACGCCCTGTCGGATGGCTCGTGCAGGCCGCATGGCCGCGCACAGGTGAGCTGGCGGTGACAAGCCTCGGGGTCGGGGCGCTGGTCGCCGTTCCGGTTGGGGTGCTACTCGCGACGCGGCAGGGCACTGTCTGGGACGTGCTCGGCAGCGCCACCGCGCTGTTGGGGATCTCTTTCCCCACGTTCGCGCTCGGCATCCTGTTGATGCTGGTGTTCGCGATCCGGCTGCACTGGGTCCCCAGCCTTGACAGCATCGTCTTGCCGGCGCTGACCCAGGGCGTCGGGATCGCAGCGATTCTGATACGCACGCTCCGTGCCGACCTGATCCACCAGTTGCACGCGGAGTACATTCGCACCGCTCACGCCAAGGGCCTCGCTGAACGCGTGGTGCTGGTCCGACACGTGCTCCGGAACGCCCTGGTGGGAACCGTTACCGTCAGCGGCTGGATCTTCGGCTATCAGCTCGGCGGTGCCGTCGTGGTCGAACGCGTCTTCGCGTGGCCCGGCATCGGCCTGCTCACCGTGAACGCAATCTACAATCGGGACTACCCCGTCGTGCTCGCGACCATCCTCGTGTTTGCGGTGACCTATGTCTTTGTCAACCTCGTCGTCGATGTCGCGTACGGCGTGCTCGACCCGCGGGTGCGGTACGCATGAGCGGGGGCCACCGACAGCCGCTGGAGCAGCTCGCGCGCCGGGTTCGCGACAAACTGTCATCGGACATCACCGGGCACGACTTCTGGCATGTGACGCGCGTCCGGAACCTCGCGCTTGCCATCGCGGGCGAGGAGGGCGGTGACCTCGAGGTCGTGGAGGCGGCGGCACTGCTACATGACGTCTTCCGACCGGAGGAACACGCGCGGGGCATCCTTCACATCGGCCAAGAGGCTCAGGCGTACATGCGGGACCTCCTGGTGATCGTGGGGTTTCCCCGAGAGAAAATCCCCGCCGTCTTGTATTGCATCGAGGTGCACGAGCACTATGCATTTGCTGGCGATCCGGAGGCTGAACGCATCGAAGCACGTATCCTCCAGGATGCCGACCGGCTCGATGCCATGGGGGCCATCGGAATCGCACGCGCCTTGATGTTCTCGGGCGCGCACGGCCTGACGCTCTGGGACCCGGAGGAACGTCCGGGCGCCTGGTCCGCCCACCGGCCTCCGCAAAGATCATCGATCATACACTTCCAGGAAAAGCTCCTCAAGCTCGAGTCAACGATGCATACGGCGACCGCTCGGCGCATGGCTCGTGAGCGGCATGCTTTCATGGAACTGTTCCTCCGACGGTTCTTCGCGGAGTGGCACGAGCACGGTGAGCCCCAAGATGAGTAACGCTTCGTGAATCATCGCTTTCACGACCTCGCGGTCCTCGGCTCTGGCACGGGACTGTTCGTGCCGCGGTATTGGAGCGGCTTCGTCCTGGACGGGGAGGTCCTCCTGGACGTGCCTCCCACCGTCGGGATCCACCTTCGCCGACTCGACCTCCGCAGTGACATGCTCACGTGCGCCTTCGTGACGCATCTTCACGCGGACCATGTGTTCGGACTCGTATTCCTGGCCCTGGAGTTCAACTTCGAGCGCAGGCGACCGGTCCCACTCGACGTCGTCGGGCCCGCGGGAATCCAGGAACACGTGAAGCGATTGTACGACTTGAGCTATCCCCGGCCGGAGGAGGCCATCCCCACGCGCGAATTTCCCCTCGGACTCCGCTTCCACGAGCTCCGCGGGAGGGCCGATGGCAACGTGGGGGCCCTGGCGTATCAGGCCATCCCGCTTAAGCACCACCCGAGGCTGCTAAACAGTTTTGGGTTTCGCCTGACCCGAGGCGGTCAAACGATTGCCTACTCCGGGGACACGACCATGGTCCCCGACGTGCTCGAGCTCGCCCGCGGGGCGGACGTATTCATCGTCGAGTGCACCAACCACAGCGGCGCGCACGGAGATCATCTCGATCTCGAGGCCATTCACACGCTGCGCCGCCTCCTCCCCGCTTCCACCCGCATCCTCGTCACGCACTACCAGCACATCGCCCAAGACCATCTCCCGCCCGGCGCGACGCTCGTCCACGATTTCGACACGATTCGATTGTAGGAACGACGCCAGCCCGATGCGGTCGATCGCCACCGAGATGCACGACCGCACGGATCCATCCGACGTGACGTCAAGCGGCCGCATCTCGTGCCCGTCGTCGTTGCAACTGACAGCGTTCTAGAAGTCCCGAAGACGCGGCACAGCCGTGGCGAGCAAGGAGCATCGCGGCGGCTTGTCCGACGCCGCGCGAGGCGCCGACAATCACACCCGTCGGTCAGCCCGCCGGCACGTAGCGACATCCGGCGCTGGAACGGACCACGAGGTTAACGGCATGGGGCGCAGGATGCCCACCACCACTCCCCCGCCACGTTTGACAGAGAGCCCCGAGGTGATCGCGGCTTGTCCCCGCCCGTCCGGCGCCTCCAGAGACGCGGCACCGCCTCAATCGTCCGCCGGCCTCGCCAGCACACGCTTGTCGCCGGTCCGGCGGGTCACACGACGCGCATCGAGGTATTCGAGCGCCGCGAGCACGTACTTCCGGCTGCTCCCAAGCAGGTCTCGCAGCGCGGCCACCGTGAGCTCGCCGTGTTGCCGGAGGTGGGCGACGGCCCGCGCCTCGATCTCTGCGACCGCATCACGATGAAAGACGATGCCCCCCGCATCGACAAGTGTACCGTCGTCGAGCAGCGCCTGGAACATGCGCTCGGCCGTGCCGCGGTCGGCAAACAGCGCCAGCCCCTCCTCCCGCGCGGGCGGCATGAAACGGCCGCGCAGGTAGGCCCCGGCGATCGTCTCGGCGGCCGCCTGCTCCGCGGCCGTCCTTGCCGGCGTGAACGCCGCCAGGCGCACGAGGGCGTTGTCAACCAAGATCTCGCCGGCGGCAGCGAGGCTCTCAAGGACCGCACCGTAGAACCGGTCGTCTCCGCCAGGAAAAGCGCGCCGCTTGAGGTCTTCCCGAGGCATGCCTCCGCGCCACGGCGAAACGGTGTGATGAGCCTCGAGGATCGCCAGCACGTCTCGGCGGATCTCGTCCGCCGTCTCCGCCGAGAAGAAGCGTCCGCGGACCTCAAGGAGGCGGCCGGCGCGCGCCAGCGTTTCGAACTGCTCTGCGACTCGCTCCTTCGTGACGTCGAGAGATCTCGCCGCCTCGTCCACGGTGGTGCCGGCGCGCCCAGCGGTTTCGAGCGCCGCCCGTACTCGCGTGTCGAACCCCGCGGCCGCGTCGGAGATGATCGCCGCCGCCGTTGCAGCGCCGCGGCGGCGCGTGGGAGCGTCCACCGCGATGATCTCGCCTCCACCCACGGTGGTCATCGGCGAGTACCGGCGGATCACAAACGGGTCGCCCCGGGCCGCCACGGTCTCGCGCTCCAAACGCAACTGCGCTGGGGCCTCGCCGCCGGGTACGAGCACATCCCGGTCCAGCAGACGCACACGGCCGATCACCTCATCCGCAGCGAGATACAACCGGATGCGGTCATGGTGCCGAAGCGACGGCACGCTGCCCAGGAGCCGAAGGCGAACGTCGAGCATCCTCGACGGCCGGTAGGTCCCGGGCGCGACCAGCACATTCCCTCGCGTGACGTCGTCCTTCGCGACCCCGACGAGATTGAGGGCCGCGCGTTGACCCGCGCTCGCTTCCACAACGACCTGGCCGTGACTTTGCACCTGTCGCACGCGCACCTCTCGCCCGGACGGGAGAAGCGTCAACACGTCGCCGGCGCGGACTCTTCCGGCCCAAAGCGTCCCGGTGACCACGGTCCCGAACCCGGTCATCGTGAAGCTCCGGTCCACCGGGAGCCGGACCGGCGCGTCAGGATCCGCCCGCGGCACCTCGGTAAACGCCCGATCGATCGCGCTTACGAGATCCCCAAGCCCGGCACCGGTGCGCGCCGACACCTGGATCACCGGAGCTCCCTCCAAGAACGTGCCCCGTACCAGGCCGGCGATCTCCTCCCTGACGAGCGCAAGCCAGTCCACATTGGGCACGAGGTCGATCTTGGTGAGCACCACGATCCCTCGGCGGACCCGCAGAAACCGGAGTATATCCAGGTGCTCACGCGTCTGCGGCATGATGCCTTCGTCCGCCGCGACGACGAGCAGCACGAGGTCCACGCCCGCAGCGCCCGCGAGCATGGTCTTGACCAGGCGCTCGTGCCCCGGCACGTCGACGATGCCCACGCGCACGCCGCTCGGAAGATCGAAATGAGCGAACCCAAGATCGATGGTCATTCCCCGCCGCTGCTCCTCCTCGAGGCGGTCGGGATCCGTCCCCGTGAGGGCGCGAACGAGCGCGCTCTTGCCGTGGTCGATGTGGCCGGCCGTGCCCACTACGGCGTAGCGCACCACAGAGGGAGGGACGGATGTGGGGCGGTGAGGCGGCATCGTCCGTGGGACGGCCTACATGGACGCAGCCGGACGCGCTCCTGCGGCTGCTCCGAGCGCGGCGGCGATCGTTGCCTCGTCCTCGGGGCAGATGGTGCGGAGGTCGAGCAACAATCGGCCGTCCGCAATGCGCGCAAATACCGGCGGTCGGTGACGGCGGAGCCGCTGCTCCCAGTCGTCTACGGTGCCGCGGCGGGCACGCACCGCCACGGCCCAAGACGCCAGCTCCACGCCGGGAAGCGCGCCCCCGCCGGCCTCGGTCACGGTCGGGCACGGGCTCAGATCGGCTGCGTCGCCCACGATCGGCCTAAGCCGCTCGACCAGGCCGGCGGCTGCGCGTTCCAGTGCCTCCACGGGCCTAGCGAGCATCTCGAGCACCGGAATCTCGGTCCATGCGCGCTCGGGATCGCGGTAGACGCGCAGCGTCGCCTCCAGCGCGGCAAGATCCAACTTGTCGATTCGCATGGCGCGCGCGAGCGGGTGCGCACGGATCCGCGCGATTGCCGACGCACGCCCGAGCATCAGGCCGGCCTGTGGCCCGCCAAGCAGCTTGTCGCCGCTTGCCGTGACCAGGTCCGCGCCTGAGGCGACGGCTCTCGGCACTGTCGGCTCGTCGGACAGGCCGCCACACCCTGCGGTACACCGCACCCGTCCAGTGAGGTCAAGAAACGCCCCGCTCCCCATGTCGAACAAAACCGGCACGCCAGCGCGCCGTCCGAGCGCGGCGAGTTCCTGCGGAGCCACTTCACGCACGAATCCCCGCATCGAGAAGTTACTGCGATGGACTTTGACGAGGAGCGCAGTTTCGGGTGTCAACGCGGCCTCGTAGTCCGCAAGGTAGGTCTTGTTCGTCGTGCCGACCTCGACGAGCCGGCATCCGCTCGCTGCCATCACGTCGGGCATCCGAAAGCTCCCACCGATCTCCACGAGCTCGCCGCGGGACACAACCACCTCCTTGCCCGCCGAGAGCGCCGCGAGGGCGACCAGGACGGCCGCGGCGTTGTTGTTGACCACGAACGCCGCCTCGGCCCCGGTCAACTCGCGCAACAACTCGGTGACGTGGACCTGCCGGGAACCGCGCTCACCCGTGGCCCGATCGACCTCCAGCACCGAGTAACCCGATGCGGCCGCGATGGCGCGCCGAGCGTCTCCGCACAGCGGCGCACGCCCGAGATTTGTGTGAATGATGATGCCGGTAGCGTTGACCGCGCGGTCGAGGCTTGGTGCCGATCGTTCTTCCAGTAGCGCTCGGGCGTCGGCGACGAGCGCGTCGACGCTGATCGCATCGGCGGACGCACGGCCCTCCGCGAGGCGCCGGCGAGCCCGTTCGACCGCGTCCCGGACGCACGCCACGACAAGGCGCCGCGGATGCCGGCCGGCCACGCCCGAGGCGTCGAGTCCCTGAAGTAAACGTTCCACCGACGGGATACGCCTGAACGATGGGCGCTCGGGATCGCCGTGCATCGGCCCGCCTATTTCAGAAGAAGCCCCAGCCCCGCGCCGACCACGATCACCGCCACAATCACCCAGACGACGCGGATCAGGTCGTATGATACGCGGCGCCGGAGCTCCGGGTCGCTCTCACGTACCGGTAGCGCCCGCCCGCCCTGGGCGGAGGCGCGCAGCCTTGCGCCGCAGGCCCGGCACAGGATCTTGCCTTCGACATTCTCGGTCCCACACTTCGGACACCGCATGCTGTTCCTCCAGATCCACCGGTCTCTACATGATCGAGCAGTTCGGGGACGACGCCGCATCCCCACGCCTCGCCCGAAGAGCTTCCCAACATGCGCGAAGCGCCGTCACCGCCGCGGGTGGCACCGAAACGCTTCCCAGAGGAGCCCGCGTTGCCATCCCTCCACCATGGTAATCCGTGCCCCCGGTTACAACAAGCCCGTGCCGGCGCGCCACGTCGACGTAGAACGCCACCATCTCGGGCGTGTGATCCGGATAGTACACCTCGATTCCGGCGAGTCCGTGCTCCACCAACTGTGGGACGCGCTCGATGATGGGACCGCTCTGCGGCCAGCCGGGGTGCGCCAGGACCGGGACCCCGCCCGCCATGAGAATCTGCTCGACGGCCTCCTCGGGCGTGAGCTTCGGCCGGGGAACGTAAGCGGGCCCCGCGCGGCCGATGTATCGTTCGAACGCCTCCTGCAGCGTGGCGACGCGCCGGGCTTCGATCAACGCCCGGGCGATGTGCGGGCGGCCGACCGCGCCTCCGGCCGCAAAGGCCTGCACGCGCTCCCATTCGACCGGAACTCCGAGTCCCTGCAGCCGTCGCACTATCGCCTCGGCGCGTGCGATGCGGCCCTCTCGCATCCGGCCCAGAAACGTTTGGAACGGCTGCCGCGTGTATTCCACGAGGTAGCCCAACACATGCACTTCGTGCGGCCCCACGTCGGTGTTGATCTCCACGCCCGGCAGCACATCGACCCCATAGCTGCGCCCCGCATCGATCGCGTCGGCGACGCCGTTTGTCGTGTCGTGGTCCGTGAGCGCGAGGATACGGACGCCGTGCTCCCGAGCCTCGCGGACCAGCCGGGCCGGGGCCAGCAGGCCGTCCGATGCGGTACTGTGGACGTGCAGATCGATCCGCAGTGCCCGCTCCTAGCGGGGGACGCGGGGAGAGACGATGAGCTTGATAGCGGTCCGATCCTCGCCGTCGATCTGCACGTCCGCGAACGCCGGCACGCACACGAGATCCATTCCGGCCGGCGCGACATAGCCCCGGGCGATAGCGATTGCCTTGACAGCTTGGTTGATCGCGGCCGCGCCAATCGCCTGCAACTCAGCCGTTCCCTTTTCGCGAACTACGCCGGCCAACGCGCCCGCCACGGCAGTCGGGTTGGACTTGGCCGCCACTTTGAGTACGTCCATTGGCACGATGCCTCCTCGGCGGAGTCGGTCGATTTCGGGCTATCTGACCAATGCACCTCCGGCGGACTCCTCACCTTCGCGGGGGCCGGCCGGAATCCTGCCTCCCCGTTCATCCGAAGGAGGACGCGCAGCCCAACCGGGGGGCTCCGTCGCGCGGCCACCAGCAAGGCATCCGGCCCCCAATTCGCCCCACGCCCACTCCCCCCGACCAGGACCGGTCACATTGCACGGTACCGTAGGATACGCCCGCCAGATTTCGACGAGAGGCGAACTCGGGAGCTGACGCCGCGCGGTCCCGGCCCACCGTTACTCGAGCAAGCGCACCACACGCTCAATCCGGGAGGCACGTCCCGTCGTTGTGTCCGCCTCGATCACGACCCCGTTGAATTGCACGGGACCGGGGGCGACGTCGAAGCGGGACGGCAGCAGCGTCAAGAACCGTCGAATGACCTCGTCCCGACCCATTCCGATGATGGAGTCGCGTGGGCCGGTCATGCCGGCGTCTGTGATGAATGCCGTGCCCTCCTGCAGCATCCGTTCGTCGGCCGTCTGCACGTGTGTATGCGTGCCGATCACTGCGGACACTTTCCCGTCGAGGTACCAGCCGAGGGCGGCCTTCTCAGACGTCGCTTCCGCGTGGAAGTCCACGACGACCACTGCCGCCTCACCGTGGAGCCGTCTCGCTTCCTCGCGTCCAAACTCGAAAGGTGACAGCAGCGGCTGCATGAACACGCGCCCCTCAAGATTGAGGACGCCGACCACCGCAGAGGTCGCTCCGGCGATACGAAATACCCCGGACCCTCGCCCGGGCGTACCCGCCGGGTAGTTCGCCGGCCGAAGCAGCCGGGGCTCGCTCTCGAGCAGGGCCACGCTCTCCCTTATCTGCCACGTGTGGTTGCCGCCGGTCACCACGTCCACGCCGGCACGCAGCAAGTCCTCGAAGGTTTCGCGTGTGATCCCAAATCCGCCCGCCGAATTCTCACCGTTGGCGATCGCGAGATCGATGTCCAACTCCCGCCGTAATCCGGGCAGCAATGCGGCGACGGCCCGCCGTCCGGGTTTTCCGACCACGTCGCCGATAAACAGAATTCGCACGGAAATCGCTCCCCTTCCGAAGGCACACGGGCGGGGGACGGGCTTCCTCGCCCGCCCCCCGCCCGCGCGGTATCTTCCGCTATTTCGCGTACTCGATTGCGCGCGTCTCGCGAAGCACCGTCACCTTGATCTGCCCGGGATATTCAAGCTCACTTTCGATCTTCTTCGCCATCTCTCGCGCCATCGCTGCCGCGGTGGGATCGTCGACCTCCTGCGGCTTGACGAGAACCCGGATCTCGCGGCCGGCCTGAATGGCGTACGCGCGTTCAACGCCGGGGAACGACGTGGCGATCCGCTCCAGGTTCTCGAGCCGCTTGACGTACATCTCCACGGTCTCCTTGCGGGCACCCGGCCGCGACGCCGAAATCGCGTCGGCCGCGGCCACCAAGACCGCCTCGACGCACTCCGCCGGGGCGTCCCCGTGATGGTACGCGATCGCGTTGAGCACCTGAGGCAGCTCGTGGTACCGCCGGGCGATGTCCATGCCAATCGCGCTGTGCGTGCCTTCCACTTCGTGTGTCAACGCCTTGCCAATGTCATGAAGCAGCCCGGCACGGCGTGCGATCTCCGCGTCGCCACCGAGTTGGGTCGCCATCAATCCCGAGAGCAGCGCCACCTCGATGGAGTGCTGGAGGAGATTCTGTCCGTAGCTGAATCGGAAGTTAAGCCGGCCGAGGAGCTTGAGCTCCTCGGGGTGCAGGCCGTGGACACCCGACTCGAACGCGGCGCGCTCACCGGCGTCCCGGATGCGCGCGTCGAGCTCGCGCTGAGCCTTCTCGACCATCTCCTCGATCCGCGCAGGGTGAATGCGGCCGTCCGTCAGCAGCTTCTCAAGCGCCATCTTGGCGACCTCGCGCCGGACAGGATCGAAGGAGGACAGTGTAACCGACTCCGGCGTATCATCGATGATGAAATCGACGCCAGTAAGACTCTCCAGCGACCGAATGTTCCGGCCCTCCCGACCGATGATTCGTCCCTTCATTTCATCGTTCGGCAGGGGGATCACGGACACGGTCACGTCCGCCGTGTGATCTGCCGCACAACGCTGAATAGCAAGCGCTAGGATCTCACGCGCCCGCCGATCGGCATCTTCCCGTGTGTCCGCCTCGACCTTTCGAGCCAATTGGAGAGCGTCGTACCGTACCTCAGTCTCGACCCGCCGCAGGAGTTCCTGCCTCGCCTCCTCTCCCGTCATTCCGCTGATCCGTTCCAACTCCGCACGAGCGGTCTGGTAAACTTGCTGACTTTCCTCCTTGAGCCTGACAACCTCCTGCTCACGATTCGCGAGCGTCTGATCACGCTTTTCGAGCGTCTCGAGCTTGCGCTCCAGGTTCTCCTCCCGTTGAACCAGCCGCCGCTCGAGGCGTTGCACCTCGCCCCGCTGTTCCCGAACCTCGCGTTCGGCGTCCCGCTTGACGCGAAACGCCTCGTCCTTGGCCTCCAGGAGCGCTTCCCGCTTCTTTGCCTCCGCCTCCCTGTGCGCCTCGGCTCTCGCTTCTTCCAGGACCCGCCGGGCTGCTACTTCAGCCGTTCCGATCTTCGCCTCGCCCGCGAACTTACGCAGAAGGTACCCAAGGAGGAAGACCGCCAACGCGACTGCGCCCGCGAACACATACGTCAAGGCGCTCGTGGTGGCCACCCCCTTTTTTGTTGTCGATTGTGGTGCGTCCCTGTAAGCCCTCCGTCCCGACCCGTTACCGGGCCGCTATACTGGGATGCATTCGATGAAGTAGCAAATTTTCACTATATTTTAACGTGCGTAGTCGCTGGGGGTCAAGCAAAGGGCGGCCGGAACAGCCGAAGGCCAAACCCGCTGGCGCGATCCGCCGGATCCTGGCGGCGTAGCACGGGCATGGTGGAAAAACGGTGATTAGCACCTTGACACTCCTTGGGCATGGCTGTTAGCGTGAATTCCGTGAATTCGAGAGAGAGGTGGAAAATGACAGGGCACATTCCCGGCCGGCCGCCGGTCGGGACGGTAGGCCAGGATGAGACAATTGCCAGGGCTACGCCGCCTGCCGGTGCTCGGTGGCTGTACCTTGCGCTCGCGGTAGTGGTCGCCGCCGCCGTGGCGGCAACCACCGCGGCGGTCCGGGCGCGGCTGTCACCGCCAGCACTCGCCGGCGCGGTCCTGAATCCACCGGTGACCGCTTACGAGTTCGAGCTCCCCGACCAGGATGGCCGTCCCGTCTCGCTCGCACACCTCCGCGGAAAAGTCGTCGCGCTGACGTTCCTGTACACGCACTGCCCGGACGTATGTCCGTTGATCGCCGATGAATTTCACAAAACATATACGGAACTCGACTCCGCCACGGCGGCACGAGCGGCCTTCGTCGCGGTGAGTGTCGATCCGGCCGGCGACACGCCAGAGGCGGTTCGGGGCTTCATCGCCGGCCACCACCTCCAAGGCGAAATGACGTATCTACGCGGGTCATTCGCCCAACTCAGGCCAGTGTGGACTCAGTATTACGTAGGGAGCGACGCCAAGGAAGTCAACCACCCGGAGGCGGTGAACGCCGCTACACCTACTCCCGCCCAGGTCGAGCACACGGCAATCGTGTACCTCATCGATCCGGCAGGCAAGATCATGGTCTTTCTTCCTGGGAACTTCGATCCGAAGGATCTGGTCGCGGACATCCGCGCCCTGGCGAGGCGCTAGATAAGATGGACGAGCCGGCAACCTGCGTAAAAAGTCGTGGGTTGCCCACCCGAAAGTGGACCTATCCACATACGGAGGTGCCGGCTCATGGACCAGTCTATCACGGTCATCGGACCGGAAGCGGCCTGGAGTTATCGCGGGCGCAACACTCCCAGTGCCGTGCTGGCCAAGCGCCGGCAGGGCTGTCCAACCCCAGTGCTTCAAATTGCGCAGCGCGCGCAGGATCGCTTGCACCGAAAGTTCTGGCGGCTGGTAAGCCGCGGGAAAGCCTCGCAGGTCGCCGTGGTGGCGGTGGCCCGCGAGTTGGCCGGGTTTGTGTGGGCCATTGCGCAACACGTTCCAAGGCCGGCTGTGCCGTAACCCATTTCGATCCGCCAGCGGACGGGCTGATCCTGGAGGCGAGGCCACGGTACGGAGCCCCCTCGAGACTTCTATGTGGCGCTCGGCGCGTGCGCTGAAACGACCCACGTCGCTAGATGGAGGCAGCTCCCGACGGATCACAATCATGCGTGCTCTGCCTGCCTTCGGGTAGGTAATCCGCGAATATCAGAATGATTCACCGTCGCGAATTGCCTCGCTTCCGGGATCAGCCCGGCTCTTCAAAGGAGGTGGTCAAGACAATAACCCCTTGACCGGCTCGTCCATATCAGAAGTCCTGCGGTCCCGAAACTGCGGCTGCTTCGTCCAAGATCACGAGATGGTCCGCGTGGGCGTCGTACACGCCGCGGCACGTAAAGAGGAAGATCTGGCTGCGCTGGGCCAGATCCCTGAGAAAGCGCAGCGCGGCGGCCTGACGGTCCTCATCGTAGGCGAGAAACGGATCGTCGAGAAATAGCGGCGGGCGCCGGCCCTCGCACAGAAGATCGACGAGGCCGAGACGGAGCGCAAGATAGCACTGATCGACTCCCCCGCTCCCGATCTCTCGCGCCGAGACGTCGGCCCACTTCTTGGGCGGTCCGACCCAGACGCGGGGCGCCAGCGTCTGCTCGTCCACGGAAATGCGTTCGTACGCGCCCGCGGAAAGCCGCCTCACGTACTCGCTCGCGCGCTCCTCCAGCAACGCCCGGCCAGGCACGATCGTATGGCTTCGTGCCTCCCCTAGGACCTCACGGGTCAGATTGAGCACCCGGACCAGCCGCGCCGTCCGCGCGTGCCGCGCCCGCACGTCCGCGAGCTCCTCCTCCACGCGGGCCAGTTCCTCATGGGGGGATCTACCTGCAAGCCGCCCGTCGAGCGTATGAAGCTCGACCCGGTGGTCCTCAAGCTCCGTCCTCCGTCTCTCCGCCTCGGTCACGAGGCGCTGGAACGCCGCGGGCTCGAGTCGTCGCAGGGCGAGATCGGGCGCATCTCGTTTGGTCTCCATGGCGGCGAGCTCGACGAGTGCCCGCCGGTACTCCTCGGTAATCCCCTCCCGCGTGCGCTCACCAAGGAGAGGCTCCAGTACCGCCCGTGCCATCTCGCACCTCCGCCGCGCGGCCACGGCGAGCTCCTGCCGCTCGAGCGCCTCCGGAACCGACGTGACCCCGAGGACGTCCAGCTGCCGCCGGACCGCCTCGTCGGCCTCTTGGGCCGCCTTGCGGAGGAAGGCCAAGCGCGCCGCAGCCTCATCGGCACGGCGCGCGGCCTCGACCTGTGCCGTCCGTTCGATCGCCATTGAGGCCGCCAGGGCCCGGCTCCGGGCCGCGACCGCGGCTGCACCCAGGGCGATCGCCAGCGCCACCGCACCCAACCCAGCGCCCACGTGGCGATCGAGGAGAAGAACGATGCCTCCGGCGCCGGCCACCACGGCGGCCGCGATCCCGATCGGTACCCAAGCAGGGCCCGCGGTACGGCCCCCGCTCGAACGCGCGGCGTCTTTGCGAGGATCCGCAGCCGCCGAGGACTCCGGCTGCTCGGCGCCGCGAGCATCGCGATTCAACAGTTCGGCCCGCAGGGCCGCGGTCTGCAGTGTCTGCAGCACGTCTGGCGCAACCGGATTCAGATTCAGCGATGGATCGCGGCTCGCGGAGTCGAGTTCGCGGGTCGCCGCGTCAAGTCGGTCCGACAGCGAGCGCAGTTCCAGGACCCGCCGCCGTTGGACCTCCACGCCGCGGTCCAGGTCGAGCAGGTCCCGGTTGGCCTGCAGTAGGACCGCGTCTTCCCTCACCTGCTGGTTGAGTGCGACGATCTGGGCCGCGATTCGGGCACGGTCCGCCGCCGCCTGCTCGATCGCCGCGACGTCCAAGGCGAGCCGCTGCTGCTCCGCAGCCAGGTGACGCATGCGATCCTCGTCACGCTTGAGCGGGCCGGGCGTGTTGGACGGACGCCGGAGACCCAGCTCCATCTTTCGTATGCGCTCCTCCAACAACTTGAGCACCCGCGCCGCGTCCTCGTCACCGCCGGTCATGATCGCGGACAGACGCGTCCCGATGATCTCTTTCTCCTTCTGCACCTGCGCCAGCTCCCACTGACCGATGTGCGCGGTGGCCCGGAATAACGCCAAGGTTTGAAACCCCAGAAACTCGCCGATCCGCCGCTCCACCTCCTTGGGAGTGTCCCACGACCGCCCACCGCCGGTGAGCGAGACGCGCCGGGAGGTGAAGTCCTTGTGCAGCGTGTAGCGGCTCCCATCGGCCTCGAACTCCAGCGTGATCTCCCCGGGCCCGTCCTCGCTGCCCCACGGTCCAAACGAGCGGGCCTCGGATGGCCGGATCGGGAAGAGTGCCGCCGAGAACGCCAAGTGGAGCGTGGATTTGCCCGCGTCGTTCCGGCCGCGAACGACGTTCAGGCCGGGGCCACATTCCAGGCTTTGATCGACAAGCTTGCGGAACCGCCGAACCCGAACCCGGCGAATGATCATCCCAAGATCTCCGTATTGCCCTCAAGCAGCGCCACGCCGTAGGCCAGCGCGTCCTCGGCGAGCGCACGATCGTCGCCTTCGCGGCTCACAACCTGTTCATGCATCTGGCGTACGAACCGGCCAAGCACCGTATTCTCAGCATACCGCGAGGGATCGACGACCCCCGACCGCAGATGGGACTCGTCCCGGATCTCCAGGCGGAAGAACTCGGCGGCCAGGTCCTCGCGGAGCTTCTCCGCCATGACACGATCGGACAGCCCGACGAGGCCGGTCAGCGTCACGACTAGCGCCAGGTCGTCGTCGGCACGCTCGGCGATCGCCCGTGCGACCGAGTCCTGCCCGCCGGCCATAGCCAGATCGATCGTCATCGACGCGGCTCGCCGCCGGCCCACCCTCCGCGGAACGACCTCGACGTCGCCCGGACCGCGCACGGTGACGAGGCAGACGTTGCCCGAGTCAGGCTCGTCCAGGCCGATCATCTCTGGTGCACCACTGTACCACGCCGACACGCCACCGGCCGATACGTTCTGCGTCGAATGCCAGTCGCCGAGGGCGAGGTAGTCCACGCCGCTCGCGGCGATTTCCTCCGGTGTGATCAGTCCGAACTTAGCGTCGAAGTCCGGGCGCTGCACGCTCCCATGGAACAGACCGACCACGCACGCGGTTCGGCGCGAACCAGGCCGGTCCGCCATCCCGGACAACGGACCCGCTGTGCTCGCCGGCCATAACCCTGCGGCCGCCAGCGACCCGAGAGGGCTCTCGGAGGACAAGCGGTCCTGTACTGACCGGCCGATCACTACCAAGTCGCGCTCAGGAAATACATGTGCATCCGGCGCGGGCCCGAACACGACCAGATGCGGACACCGGGCGACAAGTCCCTGCCAGATCGACGCGCTTCCCGCTTCAAGCGGGTCGTGGTTGCCCGCAATCGCGCAGACAGGGATGCCCGCCTCTCCCAGTCTGCTCAACTGGTCAGCGGCGAAGGACGCTTGCAACCTGGCCGCCGCGACGGAGTCGAAGAGGTCCCCCGCGATCAAGACGACGTCGACGCGCTCTTGGAGCGCGAGCCCGACGACGTTTGCGAACGTACGCTGGAGCTGCCGGCGATGGTCGCTCCCGCGCTCCCCGAGGACCTTGAACGTGGCCCCGAGATGTACGTCCGAGGTGTGGAGAAGCCGCACGCTCATTCGGGAGAGGCCGTGAACGGGCAGATTTGGTTGAACGCGCAGTACGGACACGCGCGATAGGGGTCGGGCGTCGCCAAAAACTGTTGCGCACGGATGCCGGCCGCGGCCTTGAGGATCATCTCGCGTACGGCATCGACGTCGCGGTCAGCCTTCATGGCCTGCCCGACGATCACCTCGCGCCCGAGGAAGTGCAGCTCTACCCGGTCGGGAAGGCGTCCGAACATCTCCCGATAGGCGAACGCGTAGATCGAGAGCTGCTCACTATCCTTCGCGCGCCGATCCGCATCCTGCTGCGTGCGCACGTCGGTGCTCTTGAAATCGATGATCACCACCTCGCCGCCTCGGACGTCGACGCGATCCCAGCGCCCTCGAAGGAGATTGGACTCCACGGAGAACCGGAACTCCCGCTCGACGAACGTCGGCACCGTCCCGCTGGCCTGCTGATATTCGAAGAACCGCCGCAGTGCGCCGCGCCCGGCCTCCATTCGTTGGTCCTCATGCTCGCGGCTGAGAAATCCCTCATTGACCCACGCTCGCTCGAAATGGGCGATCAGGTCGTCTGCCGTCACCGGCTGATGCCGCGCGCGGCGGCGATTGTATTCCTGAACGGCTTCGTGCAGGGCCGCGCCATACGCGACCCGGTGGTCGCGGAGCACCGGCACCCGGAGCAGATGGATATACCGGTACTTGTATGGACAGGTCATGTAGTCGTCGATCTGCCGGAACGAGAGTTGCAGCACCGCGTCGTCGCCGAGCGGGATCAAGGGCGGCGCGTCCGGCTGCACGGGCGGCGCATGCCGCTCCACCGCCTGTGCGGCAGAAGCCCGCACCGTTTCCGGAGCTACGCGGGGCACGTCGAGCGCCTCGAGCACGAATCGGCTCGGTTTCCGGGGGCGCGCGCCGCCATAGTCGGATGCGCTCGTCAGGTACAACTCGCGCTTGGCACGGGTCATCCCGACGTAGCACAGGCGCCGCTCCTCCTGGAGGTGAAAGTCTCCGGCCGGGAGCATGTCCTTCATCAGTGCGTCCGGGAGCGGCAGCGGGTCGCGACGCAGCCGCGACGGGAACTTGTCCGTGACGAGACTCACGAGAAAGACGACGGGGAACTCCAATCCCTTCGCCTTGTGGACCGTGAGCACGCGCACTACGTCTGCGTCCACCTCCAAGTCGGCGGTCGGTGGATCGTCGCCCGCGTCGATGAGCAAGTCCAGGTATGCTACGAACGCGGGGACCCGATCCACGGGCGCCACGTCACCGAACCGGGCAACGAGGTCGAAGAACTTGGCGATATTGGCCACCTTGTGTTCGTCTTCGAGACGACCGGACGACGCAAGCCTTCCGATGAAGCCGGTTCGGTTGACGAGGTACTCATAGAGCACCCGGCCCGTCGGGTACCGCGGCGCGAGACCGTTCATCTCGTCGAGATCGGCGACGAGCCGGTCGATCACTCTGCGTCCCTCGGTCGACACCTCGATGTCCTCGATTCGCCCGAGATAGCGGTACACGTGGCTCAGCGAGCGGCGCTTGCGGGTCGCGTAACTCATGCACGTTGCAAGGTCCGCGGCGGGCACATCGTACAGGGGCGATGCGCTCAAGTGGTAGAGTGAGAGGCTATCCTCCGGATGGGCCAGGACGCGAAGAAACGACGTGAGGAGACGAATCTCCTCGCGGTCGTAAAGCCCGCGCGTCCCGGAGAACTGAAACGGGATCCCGCGCATGTTGAGGGCCCGGAGAAACGGATCGGCGTCCCTGTTGGCCCGGACGAGAATCGCCACGTCGCGATACTGCCACACCGCGGCGTTGACGCGCTCGGCGATCCGGTCCGCGACGCCGTCGGCCTCCGCGCCGAGAGATTCGTAGTGCAGGTGGTGCGGCAGCGCGCCGGGTCCCGCGACGGCCTCCAGCCGTTTGTCGATTCCAACCCGCACCTCGAGCCGCTCCGGATCGTTGTGGCGGATGAGGCGGTAGGCCGCATCCAGGATGAACTGGGTCGAGCGGTAGTTCCGCGTGAGTACGACCGTTCGGGCATCGGTGTACGTCTCGGTGAAGAACGTGATGTTGCTGTACGATGCGCCTCGAAAACGGTAGATGGCCTGGTCGTCGTCGGCGACAACCGTCAGGTTGCGTCGCATGCCGGCGAGCAACTTCACGAGCTCGAACTGCGCGTAGTTGGTGTCCTGGAACTCATCGACGAGAATGTAATGGAACTGTTCCTGGTAGTGCCTCAACACATCCGGGTGCCCGCGCAACAGCCGGAGGGTCGCCACGATCAGATCGCCGAAGTCGAGACGCCCCTCCCTGGTGAGCAGGTCTTGATAGGCACGGTATCCGGCGGCGAGTTCGCGCTGCTGCCGGGCCTGCTCCGCGAGCACGGGGTCGTCCGGCCGCGTCGCGGCGCTCGCGGCAAGTCGGTCGGCGTAGGCGGCGTACTCTTCGGGTGTGACGTCCTCGTCCTTGGCACGGCTGATGAGTCCGATCAAGGCATCCACGTATCTTGCGGGATCGGCAAGAGGGCGAAAGTGATCGAGCGGGAACTCGAAAAGACGCTCTCGGATGAAAATGGCCTGTTCGGCGCTGTTGAGCACGCGGAAGTCGGGAGGCAGACCGAGATGCAGCGCGTGATCCCGGAGGACCCGGTCGCCGAACGCGTGGAATGTGCTGATCCAGGCCTGCGTGAACCCATAGGGCACGAGGCGGTCCACGCGCTCCTCCATCTCGGCGGCCGCGCGGTCCGTGAACGTGAGCGCCAGAATGTGTTCCGGACGGACGCGCCGCGTCGTGATCAGCTGGCCAATGCGACGCGTGATGACGGTCGTCTTTCCCGTGCCTGCCCCTGCGACGATCAGAAGGGGGCCGTCGGCGTGGGTCACGGCGTCGCGCTGATCGGCGGTCAGGCCCTCAAGCACCGCGTCAGACGCGGCCGTGTGGCGCGCAGGAACATCATCCACTAGGGGGATGGCGGGGTTGTGAGTGGCCGCAACCTCGCGCGAACCGGCACCCATGGGCGGAGGTGCGATGGCACCGGTGGCCACCGCGTCCGAACCGAGCGCGCCGCGATGCAACGACGGGTCCGCGGAATCGGACGCGGCCGGCGGCGTCTGGTCCTCCTGTTCCTCGGCAAGGTCGAGACCAAGCTGGTCGGCGGCCGCCCGCGACCCTCGACGGCTAGTCATCAAGAGCGTCCTTCACCGTCGACCGTCGCACGGCCCGGAGCACCCGGGTAATCGTGGCGGTGGAAAACCCGCGCCGTTCAAGGAGCCCCGCCAGGCGCCGAACACGAGCGTTGGAAGACAGGTGATGGTACGCGCGGAGACGCTGTTCGATCAATGTCCGAGCATTGCGTTCCTCGATCACGGAGTAGTCTTGTCCGCCGAACGCCTCCCGGATCGCCTGCTCGATGAGCGCAGGTGCCAC
>DASPUZ010000064.1:0-27292 GCA_035622635.1 bacterium
TCATCTGCTCTCGGAAGGTGCCCTTCGATTCTTCGAGGCGCACTATCGTCCCGCTCCGGGGCACGAGGGCGACCTGCCGGCGGGCCGGCGCGCGGCTCGCCGGGACCCGTTCCGGCCAGCAGCGCCCGCGGGATGATCCGCGTCCAGTCCGACCGCAATCGGCCCTCCGGGCCCGCCAGCGCTGGTTTGACATCGCGTCCGGCCGGCCGATATAATGAGGAGCGGTTCGCAAGGCTTTTTTTGTTTGTGCTGGAGGGAGTGCGCGTTTGAAGCTGAGTCACCCGCTCCGCCTGATCGGGGTGCTCGTAATCGCGCTGGCGGCGTTCGTCGTCGGGTTTCAGCCGGTCCATATGCAAGGCACGACGCCCGTGTTTGGCGCGCCCCGGCCGCATCTCAATCTCGGTCTCGATTTGCAGGGTGGCAGCAACATCGTCCTGCAGGCCCAGCCGACCCCGCAGACCCCGATCAGCAACGACGCGATGGACGGCGTGCTACGGGTCATCCGTAACCGTGTGGATCAGCTCGGGGTCGCCGAACCCGACATCGCGCGTCAGGGCCCAAACCGGATCCAGGTGCAGCTCCCGGGCATCCAGAATCCCGAGCGGGCGATCGAGATCATCGGGAAGACCGCGCTGCTCGAGTTCGTGGATACCGCAACGCAGTCGCTGCCGGCCGGCGCGGAGTGGCGCGGGACGGACACCGTCGTGCTGCCGGACAAGTCCACGATCACGCTTCACAAGAACGTGCTGCTGACCGGTGCGGACCTCAGCAACGCGCAGGTGACGTTCGACCAGTTCGGCCGGCCGCAGGTCGGATTCACATTCAAGAGCACGGCCGCGAAGACGTTCCTCGACTACACGACCAAGAATGTCGGCAAGTACCTCACGATCCTGCTCGACGACCGGGTCATCAGCTCGCCGGTGGTCAACAGCCCGATTCCCGGCGGGAAGGGCGTGATCGAGGGCGGGTTCACGCTGGACTCTGCGCGCGATCTGGCGGTGCTGCTCCGGGCCGGCGCGCTGCCGCTGCCGGTGAGGATCGTCGAGAATCGGACGGTCGGGCCGGTGCTCGGCCGCGACTCGATCGACCGGAGCGTGCGCGCCGGCGAGATCGCGATCGTGCTCGTCGCCTTGTTCATGTTCCTGTACTATCGGTTCGCGGGCCTCCTCGCCGACCTCGCGCTCGTCGTCTACACGTTGATACTGTTCGCGCTCATGGCCGGGATCGGCGCGACGCTGAGCCTGCCGGGAATCGCGGGGTTCATCCTGTCCCTCGGTGTGGCGGTGGACGCGAACGTCATCATCTTCGAGAAGGTCAAGGAGGAGATGCGCGCGCAGAAGACGCTCCGCGCGTCAGTGGCGACGGGCTGGAGCCGCGCGATCGTGACGATCCTGGACTCCAACGCCACGACTCTTATCGGCGCGTTCGTGCTGCTCTGGCTTGGAACCGGGCCGGTCCGCGGCTTCGCGGTGACCCTCATCCTCGGGATCCTGACCAGCATCTTCACGGCCATCGTGGTGACCCGCGTGTTCGTGGACGTGGCGCTCGACGTGCCGACGTTCGGCGGGTGGATTCGGCACATGGCCTCTCTCGGACGGGGCCGGCCGCTGGCGGCCGAAGGCGGAGTGGGGGAGTAGGCGCGTGCAGGAGAAGACCTTCAACCTGATCCGCCACCGTCGCTGGTACTACCTGCTGTCGCTTGCGGTGATCATCCCAGGGCTGATCGCGCTGTACGTGCACCATGTTCGGGACCATCACGCGCTCAACTGGGGCGTCGACTTCACCGGGGGCAACCAGCTCGAGCTACAGGTCAACGACCCGTTCTCGGACGGCGACGTCCGTGCCGTGTTGACCAGGTTCGGACTGGCCGACGCGGTGATCCAGCGGTCCGGCCAGAACGAAGTCTTCATCAAGACACGCCCGCTGACCCAGCTCCAGATGAACCAGATCACCGATGCCGTACGGGCGAAGTTCCCGCACACCCAGATGCTTCGGGAAGACACGGTCGGTCCGGAAATCGGCGCGGAGCTGCGGAACGCGGCGGTCACGGGGGTTGCGATCGGCCTGGTACTCCAGGTGATCTACATCTCGATCCGATTCCAGTCGGTGCGGTTCGCGATCGCCGCCGACGTGGCCTTGCTGCACGACCTGCTCGTCGTCATCGGAGCGTTCGCGCTCACTCAGTTCGAGGTGGACAGCTCGTTCCTGGCAGTCCTGCTGACGGTCGCGGGCTACTCCATCAACGACACGATCGTCATCTTCGACCGGATCCGGGAGAACTTGAACATGCGGACGCGCGAGCCGTTCGAGCCGCTCGTCAACCGCAGCGTGCTCGAGGCGCTCGTGCGGTCGATCAACACGGCGATGACCGCGGTGCTGGCGATCGGAGCGGTCTACGTGTTTGGCGGCGAGACGATCCGCGGTGTCGCGTTCGGCCTCGTCGTCGCCATCTTGACCGGCGGGTACTCATCGATCTTCAACGCCAGTCCGATCCTCGTGGACTGGTACCGGTTGACCGAGCGCCGGCCCGCGGCGACAAGTGCGCCCCGCCCGGCTCCCGAAGTGAGGGAGCCGGTGCCCTCGGGAGACGGCCAAGGCGAAGAGGCGCTGGCGGCACCCATCCTCAACGCGCCGATCCGGCAGGCGCGCGGTCGCAGGCGGGGCGGCCGCCGCCGGCGGTAGGAGTCGCGGATGCGGGCGATGTTCCTGTGGCTTCTCGTGCTCCTGGTCGCGGTCACGATTTTCGCGCTGAGCAACAACACCCCCGTCACCGTGAAGTTCGCGCAGTGGCAATTGTACGACGGCTCGCTTGCGCTCGCGATCATTGGCGCCGGCGTGCTCGGGGCGCTGGCGACGTTCCTGTCGTCGGTGCCGCAGCGGACGCGTCTCGGCGGCCGCATCCGCGATCTCGAACAGCGTCTGCGCGCGCACGAGGGGTCTGGGCGCACACAGCCGCCGAACCCCGGTTCCATGAGCGCGGGCCTCGGGCCCGACGATACCAGGAGATTCCCCTAGTCGACCGTCGGCGCGGCAGACCGGCATGTCCCCGCCGGACGACGGCGCCCGCAAGATCGACGTCTGCGCGCGTTATAATCAGATCATGGCAGGGCTCGAACGTCTCCCATGGGTGGTGGCGCCTCCCGATCCAGAGGCAGATGCCCTCGCGCGCGAAGCCGGAGTGCCGGCAATCGTCGCAGGAGTGCTTCGGCGCCGGGGCGTCCTCACGGCCGGGGCCGCACGCGACTTCCTCGCCCCGTCTCTCGACCGCCTTGCCGACCCGTTGACCGTTCCCGGAATGGGGGAGGCGGTGAACCGCCTCGCAGCCGCGCTCCCGGCGGGTGAGCGGGTGGCCATCCACGGCGACTACGACGTGGACGGCGTTTGCGCGGCGGCAATCCTCGTCCGGACGCTGCGAGGGCTCGGCGCGGATCCGCTGTGGTATCTGCCGCACCGGACGCGGGACGGGTACGGTCTGGGTGTGCGCGCCGTGGAGTCGCTGGCGTCCGAAGGCGCGCGAGTGCTCGTCGCTGTGGACTGCGGTATCACCGACGTCGAGGCGGTCGCGCGGGCCAGGGCGCTGGGAGTCGATGTCATCGTCGTGGACCACCACACACCGGGGCCCCATCGTCCTCCCGCACTCATCGTGGCGCCCGGGTCGAGCACTGGCACGCCGGAGGACAGCCACACGTGTGCGCCGTGCGCCTCGGGATTGGCGTACCTGCTCGCGTGGGCGCTCCTGAGACACGCCGGTCGGGCGGCACCGGTCGAGATGACGCCGCTCGCGGCCCTCGGGACGATCGCGGACGTCGTCCCGCTGCTGGGCGACAACCGGCGCTTGGCCGCGTGCGGGCTGGCGCGGTTGAACGCGGAGCCCGCTGCGGGCCTGAGGGCGCTCACCGAGCTCGCGGGGATCACCGGACCGATCGAGGCGTGGCACGTCGGCTGGCAGCTCGGTCCTCGCCTGAACGCTCCCGGCCGGCTGGGCGATCCTGCACCCGCGCTGCACCTGCTGCTTACGGACGATCCCGCCGAGGCACGCCGCCTCGCCCAGGTGCTGGACGAGGCCAACCGAGAACGGCAGGCAATCCTGGAGCAGGCCCTGGGCGAGGCGCTGGCGCAGGTGGGGCCCGATCCGGACGCGGCGGCGCTGGTGGTCGCCGGCGAGGGCTGGCATCCCGGGGTCGTTGGTCTCGTTGCGGGCCGGCTGGTGGAGCAGTTTGGCCGTCCGGCCGTAGCCGTGGCGGTGGCAGACGGGGCCGGGCGCGGCTCGGCGCGCAGCATCGAGGGATTTCATCTGGTGGAAGCGCTTGCGGCGTGTCGCGCGCACCTTCGTGGGTTCGGCGGGCACGCGATGGCGGCGGGCTTGTCGATCGACGCGCCCGCCATCGAAGAGTTCCGGCGGGCTTTCCAGGCGGTGGCGAGGGAGCACGCGATTGTGTCCGCGACGCCCCTTCAGGTGGACGCCGAGGTGTCGCTCGCGGACGTGACCGTTCCGTTCGTGGCCGGGCTTGGGATGCTAGCTCCGTTTGGACCGGGCAATCCGCAGCCCGTGTGCGCGGTGCGATCCGTGCACGCGGTGACACGCCGGCTCGTGGGAGATGGGGCGCATCTCCGGATGGGCGTCACCGATGGGGCGGTGTTCGTCGAGACCATCGGGTTCTCGATGGCCTCACTGGGGGAGATCCTGAGCTTCACGGACGCCCCGGTGGATCTGGCATTCGTCCCTGAGATCGACCGGTTCGAACCGGACCGGGTCCGTCTCCGGCTGCGCGCACTGGAGGTGCCGGGCGTCGACCTGGAGGCTGTGCTTTCGGACACTGGCCTGTTGGTGGACAGGTTGTTTCGGAGAGCGGACGACTATCTCGGCGAGGCCGAGGACGGCCGTGAGAACCGGCCCGAATTCTACACAAAGATCGTGGGCGTGACGTTCGACGACCGCCAGGCCGTGCTCGCCACGCTCGCCGCGGGCGACCGGCTGCTGCTGCGGCGCGAGCCAGGGAACCCGCACGATCCGCATGCCGTTCGGGTCGTCGCCGCCGACGGCCGCGCGGTCGGGTATCTGAGCGGGCGCGTTGCGGGACGTATCGCCCCTGCAATGGATGCGGGCGGCCGGTACGACGTCGTCGTTTCGAAGGTGACCGGCGGCGGGGACCGCACGCTGGGCGTGAACATCTGCGTTCGGCGCCAGGACGACGAGCCGGCATCGCCGCGAGCGGCGTCTCGGCGGGCCTGGCGCGCGTTGGATCGCGGCGCGGCCGCGGTCCGGTTGCCGATCTACGTCAACGAAGGCCGTCCTTTGCGTCCCGCGCACGTGGAGGCGCTGGGCGAGATCTCCAGCGGGCGCTCGGTCGTGCTGGCTGTTCCGCCGGGGCGGGGATGGGTGACGGCGATCGCCGCGGCGGCGGCGCAGGCGTCCGGCGGCGCTCGCGGTGCGGTCGTCCTCGAGCCGCTGTGGGTGGACGCCGCCCGGCGATCCGAGCAGCTGGCGTCACGACTCGGCGCGCTCGGGCTTCGCGTTCAGGCGGTGCACGGGCTCCTGGACGTCGGTGAACGTGGCCAGGCGCTCGCCGCGCTCGCCGCGGGCGAGATCGATGTGGCGGTGACCAGCATGGAGGCGATGCGCGACGGGATGCTGGCGGCATCCTGGGCCGACCGGGTGGCGGTGGTCGTGCTCGACGGCATCGGCCCCGGCGACGTGGAGCGGATTCCGCCGGCGCTCCTGGATCGCCCGCGCCTGGCTCTGGCGGAGCCGGCCGACGCCTCCGCGCTGGCGCGCGGTCTTCCAGGAGCCTCGATCCTGCGCGACGAGCCGGCGCGTCCGCTTCTTCGGCTCGAGGATCGTCGGGATGCGGCCGATCCTGCGGCGGTGGTAGAGGAAGTGGTGGACGGCTCCGAGAAATGCGTGGTTCATGCTGCCTCGGCCGAGACATGCGTTCGCCTGGCGGTACGTCTGCGGGAGCGGGTGGGCGCTGATGTGCGGATCGGGTATGTCCACGAAGGGCTGCCTGGACTGGTACGGCAGGTGGTGGGGCGCGCGTTCGAGGAGGGACGGCTGAGCGTGCTGGTCACGACGGTGCTGTGCGAGGAGACCCTCCCTCGGGACCTGCGCCGAGCGGTCCTGGCGTCGTTTCCGAGCGGTCGTCGGGAGTTTCTGGCGGCATGTGCCACGGTGAGCCTGGACCGGAGACCGTCGACGATCACGCTCGCGTTCGGCGCGGGCGGCCGGGCGGCACGCGGCCGGGCGATCGACGCTCGCTGCCCGAGTCGCGACCTGCTGGTCAGGCTCTACCGGGTGCTGCACGAGTGGCGGGGGAGCGAGCCGTTTGCGTGGCCGGACGAGGCGACGTGGGCGCGCGTCCACGGGTGCGTGCCGGAGGCCTCGCGAACCACGGTGGGCGCAGCGTGTGCGGTGTTCGAGGAAGCCGGGCTGGCCGTGCGCGAGAGTGCGGGGTCGGGGTGGCTGGTGCGGTTCGTGCCCGTGGAGACGCGGCGGAACCTGGCGGCTTCGCTGCGATTCCGAGAGGGCGCCCGTCAGCGCGAGGCATTCGACGGGTTCGCGGCGTGGGTGGAGCGGGCGACGCCGTCGGAGATCCAACGTGCGGCGCTCGCCTAGCCTCGTGTGGGGGATGTCATGAGCGCGGAGCAGCCGGGAGGCGCCAAGGCACCGGGGCCGGCGGACGTCGTGGCCGAGGCGATGAAGCGGCTCCACCTCGTGCGCGCCGCAGAGGAGACACTCCCGGACGAGGCCGAGGCGCTCCTCCGGCGCGTCCGGGAGACGATTCCCAACGCCGACCGCGACCTCATTCGGCGCGCGTACGTGTTCGCCCGGGACGCCCACGCCGGGCAGACCCGTGCGTCCAACGAGCCCTACGTGCATCACAGCGTCGCAGTCGCAGACATCCTGGTGGGCCTCCGGCTGGACTCGGCGACCATCGCCGCGGCACTGCTCCATGACGTGCCCGAGGACACCGCGCATTCCCTTGGCGAGATCAAGGAACGGTTCGGGCCGGAGATCGCCGGGCTTGTGGACGGCGTGACCAAGCTCGGCCTCATCGAGTGGAAGACGCGCGAGGAACGGCAGGCGGAGAACCTTCGGAAGATGTTCCTCGCGATGGCGAACGACATCCGGATCATTCTGATCAAGCTGGCCGACCGCGTGCACAACATGCGGACGATCGAGTATCTTCCGGAATGGAAGCAGAAGCGCACGGCGCGCGAGACCCTGGAGATCTATGCCCCGCTCACGGAGCGGCTCGGGATCGCCAGCATCAAACGCGAGCTGGAGGACCGCGCGTTCCGAGTGCTCGAACCGGACGCGTACGAGGAGATCGCGAGCCAGCTCGAGCGGAGCAGCCATGAGCAGGATGCGCTCCTCGCGCGCGTGGTGGCCACGCTCCAGGCCGAGATGAGCCGCGCCAGCATCCGGGTGGACCGGGGCGCGATCACGGGACGCCCCAAGCACGTGTACAGCATCTATCAGAAGATGCAGCGTCCCAAGTACCACGGCCAGGGAGTCGAACGGATTTACGACCGGCTCGCGGTACGGGTGGTGGTGAACGATATCCCGGAGTGCTACCAGACGCTCGGGATCGTGCACGCGCTGTGGAAGCCCATCCCGGGCGAGATGGACGACTATATTGCCAATCCCAAGACGAGCGGGTACCAGTCTCTGCACACCGCGGTCCTCTACGAGGGCCAGCCGCTCGAGATCCAGATCCGGACCCAGCAGATGCACCGGATCGCCGAGCACGGGATTGCCGCCCACTGGCGGTACAAGGAAGGCGGGGGCAAGGCCGAGCCGGCGTTCGAGCAAAAGCTCTCGTGGCTGCGCCAGCTGTTGGAATGGCACCAAGAGCTCCAGGATGCGCGGGAGTTCATGCACTCCGTCAAGATCGATCTGTTTCAGAACGAGGTGTTTGTCTTCACCCCGAAGGGTGACGTCATCGATCTTCCCGCCCAGGCGACCCCGTTGGACTTCGCATTCCGGATCCACACGGACGTCGGGTACCGCACGACCGGCGCGCGGGTCAACGGCCGTCTCGTCCCGCTGAGCCACGCGCTCGTGTCCGGGGACATCGTCGAGATCATCACGAGCAAGGCCAGCGCCGGTCCGAGCCGCGACTGGCTGGCGTTCGTGCAGACGAGCAACGCGCGGACCAAGATCCGGCAATGGTTCAAGCGGGAGCGCCGCGACGAGAACATCGCGCGCGGCAAGGAGCTGCTCGAGAAGGAACTGCGCCGGGCGGGAGCTTCGTCCCTTGCGAAGCTCGAGCGCCTTCGCGAGGTCGCCGCGCGATTCAGCCTGCCGAACGAAGAGGAGTTGTACGCTGCACTCGGCAACGGGGACGTGTCGCTGCTGCATGTGGTCCAGGCGCTGCGCGGCGAGCCCGCGGTCGAGGAGGAGGCACCGCCCCCGCCGTCGGCGCCGCCTCCGCCGACTACCGCGCGGGGAATCCGTGTCCGGGGCGTGGACAACGTGCTGATGCGCTTTGGACGGTGCTGCAGCCCGCTGCCGGGTGACCGTGTCCTCGGATACATCACACGGGGACGGGGCGTCAGCATCCACCGGGCCGACTGCCCCAACATCCAGTTTCTCCGGTCGCAGCCGGAGCGGCTACTCGAGGTAGAGTGGGAAGCGTCTCCCGACGGCACCTATCAGGTGGAGATCGAAGTGGAGGCGCTCGATCGGGTGGGGATGCTGAAGGACATCCTCGGGGCGCTCACGGAGACCAAGACCAACCTGGTCTCGGTCAACGCCCGTGTGCGCAAGGACAAGGTGGCCGTGGTCAACATCGTCGCGGACATCGGGAACGTGATCCAGTTGACCGCGGTGATGCACCGGATCGGCCGCGTCAAAGACGTCTACACCGTGGAACGCGTGGTTCCGCACTGATTTGCCGCCGCCCGAGGTGAACGCGGGTCAGGACGGGGTGACGGGCCAGCGCGGGTCGGGTCTCGCTGCACTTCCACAGCGGTGCGAAGGATATCGAACGCGTCCCGGCGTCGCTGCGCCGGCACCTGAGTTGACGGGGGCGACCGGACGCTGACAAAGGAAGGGAGTCCTCTCGCTTCTTGGTTGGTTTGCTGGGACCAAGCTCTTCGCGCGACGTATCCCCGACGTCGCGCCCCAACCGCGCGTTGCCCGAACTTCGGCCTCCTGGTACGCTCTATGAGGTCGCCCGTGGCCGTTGCCCGCACTGGTCGCCGGCGCAGGTGAGACGTAGCGGGTCTGCCCGGGTTCCCACTTTTGCTGGAGGACGGACTGCCTGATGCGGGCGCTCGTGCAGCGCGTCTGTTGCGCGTCGGTCTACGTTGTTGACGACGGGGCGAGTCACCCGTCCGGGGAACCGGTCGGGCGCATCGGGCACGGCTACGTGGTGTTCCTCGGCGTCCGCACGGACGATACGTCCCGTGACGCGGAGACCCTGGCGGGGCGCGTCGCCGGGTTGCGGATCTTCGCGGACGATGCCGGGCGGATGAACCGGTCCATTGTCGACGTGGGAGGAGCGGTGCTCAGCATCCCGCAGTTCACCCTGTACGCGGATACACGCCACGGCCGCCGGCCGAGCTTCGTGGACGCGGCGGAACCCGAGCGCGCGGAGCCGCTGTACCTGCGATTCAACGCCTGCCTTGCGGCCGCAGGTGTGCAGGTCGTGGCGGGACGGTTTCGCGCCCACATGACCGTCGAGATCCACAACGACGGTCCTGTGACGATCCTGCTGGAGGCGCCGCTTCCGCCATGACGCCCCGGGCCGCGTTCTGGGAGCTCGCTGCGGCGGGGGTCGCGCTCGGCGGCACCGGGGTGTGGGCGCTCGCCGCCGCGGCCCGGACGGGTACGCTTCGCCTGTTGTTGGAGATGTTTCCCCGCGCGAGCTGGGACGCGGTGACGTGGGGCCTGATCCCGGCGCTGCTGCTGGTGCCGTGCGTCGTCCAGGGCTTCGCGCTCGCGTGGCTCGGCGGCCGCCGGATCAGGACGGCGGGGGTCGCCACGTTCGCCAGCGTCCTCGGGACGCTCGTTGCGCTGGCGGTGTTTGGCCTCGCCATCCTCGACGGCGTCCGCCGGCTGCCTCCGCGCACGGTCGCGATCGTTACCAGGACCGCACCAAACGTCCTGATCCCGGCGTTCGCGGTCGTGCTGGTGGCCGGGTGGCTGCTCATCGCGGCACGGCTCGTCCGGCGCCGGGCGTTGGGCGCGGCAGCGCTGCCGCTCGCCATCGCCGCCGTCGCCGTGGTGTGGTGGCGCGCCCACGGACAGTTCGTGGCGCTGAGCTACGTGCTGGACCGACCGGAGGCGAATGGATTCTTTGCCGCGGTGGCCATCGGGGGCGCGGCCGGGGCGGCCTGGGCGGCTCGACGGGCCGGCGCCTCGCCGGTCGACACTCGGCGGAAGGCTGCGTGATGCAGTGAACCTGAGGGCTCCCCGGGGAATGCAGGACGTCCTGCCAGGCGAAACCGCGCGGTGGCAGCACGTCGAAGGCGTCTTGCGCGATCTCGCCAGGAGATACGGATATCGGGAAATCCGAACGCCGGTGGTGGAGCACACCGAGGTGTTTCAGCGCGGCGTGGGCGCCGGTACCGACATCGTCGAGAAGGAGATGTACACCTTCCTCGATCGAGGCAACCGCAGCCTCTCGTTGAGGGCGGAGGGCACCGCCCCGGTCATGCGGGCGTTCCTCGAGCACAATCTGGGCGCCGGGGGCCTGCCGGTGCGCGTGTACTATGTCTGTCCGATCTTCCGTTACGACCGGCCCCAGGCCGGGCGCTATCGCCAGCACACCCAATTTGGCGCCGAGATTATCGGGAGCCCGGGACCGGCCGCCGACGCGGAAGTGCTCAGCCTCGCCGTCCGGGGCCTGGAGGCCCTCGGCCTCAGCGGGGTGGAGTTACACGTGAACAGCGTGGGCGACGCCGTGTGCCGGCCCCGGTACCTCGAGGTCCTGCGGGACTACTTCAGGCCGCACCTCGGGGAGCTGTGCGATGATTGCAGGAGGCGCTTCGAGATCGCGCCGCTCCGCCTGCTCGATTGCAAGCGCGAGCACGACCGGCGCATCGCCGCGGGGGCCCCTCACATACTCGCCCACTTGTGTGATCCGTGCCGCGCCCATTTCGAAAGCGTACAGGAGTATCTTGCCGCAATGGGGCTTACGTACCGGGTGGACCCCAGCATCGTGCGGGGGTTAGACTACTACACACGCACCGCGGCCGAGGTCTTCTCCGGCAAGATCGGAGCTCAGAACGCGATGTTCGGGGGCGGCCGGTACGACGGGCTCGCCGAGCAGCTGGGTGGCCGACCGACGCCGGGCGTCGGGTTCGGCATGGGACTCGAGCGCGTGCTGCTCGTTCTCGAGCAAGAGGGAGTCGCCGTCCCCGGAAACGCGCCGCCCGACCTGTTCGTCGCGACCGGCCCTTCGCAGGACCCGCAGCAGGCAGCGCGGTTGGCGGTGACCGCCCACGCGCTCGCGGATCGGCTGCGGCGCGCCGGGTTGAATGTCGACGCCGACGTCATGGAACGCAGCCTGGGTGCGCAGATGAAGCACGCCAATCGCATCGGCGCGCGGTTCGTGCTGATCGTGGACGCCTCCCGGCTGCCGTTGCGAGACATGGGCACAACAGAGGAGGTGGCGCTCGCGGCGAGTCCGGCCGAAGCCAGCACGCTCGAACACGGAGACGAGGGTACCGTGGAGCGGACGGTACGTGCAGTGCTGGAGCGACTCCGGCCGCGCGTGTCGGGGAAGGAGAGGGAATGAGCACCGAGCTAGGGACCTGGCGGCGGACGCACGACAACGGCTCCCTGCGGCCGCGCGACGTCGGCCACGAAGTCACGCTGATGGGATGGGTGCAGTCGCGCCGCGATCTCGGCGGCCTGATCTTCATCGACTTGCGCGACCGCGCAGGCGTGACCCAGGTCGTGTGCAACCCGCAGGAAAGCGCCGGCGCCGCGGCCGTCGCATCCCAGCTTCGCAGCGAGTACGTGGTCGCCGTACGCGGCGTGGTCGCCGTCCGGCCGGCCGGGACCGAGAACGCGAAGCTTGCGACCGGACAGATCGAGATACGCGCGCGCGAACTCCGGGTGCTCGCCTCCTCCGAAACGCCGCCGTTCCCGATCGCGGACGACAGCGACGTGGACGAGGTGGTGCGGCTCAAGTACCGCTATCTGGATCTGCGGCGTCCGGCGATGCTCCGACGGCTCCGCCTGCGCCATCGCACCGCCAAGGCGATCCGCGACTTCCTCTCGGCCGAGGGATTTCTCGAGGTCGAGACGCCGATGCTGATCAAGGGCACGCCGGAAGGTGCGCGTGACTTTCTCGTGCCGAGCCGGCTGCAGCGCGGCAAGTTCTACGTGCTGCCGCAGTCCCCGCAACTGTTCAAGCAAATCCTCATGGTGGCCGGCGTCGAGCGTTACTTTCAGATCGTGCGATGCTTCCGGGACGAGGACCTCCGTGCCGACCGGCAGCCCGAGTTCACGCAGGTGGACATCGAGATGTCGTTCGTCGACCGCGGCGACGTGCTCGCGCTGGGAGAGCGGATGATGGCGTCGGTGATCCGGGAAACGCTCGGACGGGAGGTGACGCTGCCGCTGCCGCGCCTGACGTACGCGGAGGCGATGGAGCGTTACGGCAGCGACAAACCGGACCTGCGTTTCGGCATGGAGATCGTCGACTGCTCGTCAGTGTTTCAAGGGACCGAGTTTCAGGTGTTCGCGCGGGTGCTGGCCGCGGGCGGCGTGGTGCGCGGCATCTGTGTGCCTGGCGCCGCCGGGTACACCCGCCGCGAGATTCAAGAACTGGAGGCCACGGTCCGGGCCGCCGGCGCACGTGGACTCGTGGCGGCACACCTCGACGCCGGGGCCGTCCGGGGCCCGATCGCCAAATACCTCTCGCCGCGGGCCGACGCCTCGCTCCGGGAACGCTTCCGCGCGGGGACCGGGGACCTGCTGCTGTTCGCCGCGGACGAGCCCGCGACGGCGAGCACGGCGTTGGGGCGCCTGCGTCTGGAGCTCGTACGGCTGCGCCCAGAGCTCCGTGAACGCGTGGAATTCGATCCCGACCGGCTGTCGCTGCTCTGGGTCGTGGAGTTTCCCCTCTTTGAACGCGCCGCCGACGGGACCGTCGCCGCGGTGCACCATCCGTTCACGGCGCCGCTGGACGAGGACCTGGCGAACCTCGATCACGATCCGCTCGCGGTTCGGGCCAAAGCCTACGACCTCGTACTCAACGGCGTCGAGCTCGGAGGTGGAAGCATCCGGATCCACCGGCGCGACCTGCAGCAGCGCGTGTTCTCCGTCCTCGGGATCTCCCCCGACGTCGCGCGCGAGCGGTTCGGATTCCTGCTCGATGCATTCCAGTACGGGGCGCCTCCCCACGGCGGGGTGGCCCTCGGGTTCGACCGCATGGTCATGCTGCTCGCGGGCGACGAGTCGATCCGGGAGGTGATCGCGTTTCCGAAGACGCAGAGCGCGACGGACCTCATGACCGGCGCGCCGTCAGAGATCGAGGCCGCGGCCCTCGAGGAAGCGCACATCGAAATCCGGCGGGAATGAACCGTCCTCAATTGGACCCTCGCAGCGCTCGATGCTATCATGACAGATGATGCAACAAAGGGGGACAGTGGCAAAATGAGGACGCTTCCCCGGCGTGACCCCCGGTGATGACGCGCAAGCCGCAGGTGACCGCGACAGAGACCCTCACAGACGACCCGTGGGACATGGCGCTGCGTCAGTTGGCGCAAGCCGCCGACCGTCTCGCGTTGAGTCGCGGGATCCGAGAGGTGCTGGGCCGCCCGCACCGGGAATTCACGGTGAACTTCCCGGTGCGGATGGACGACGGCTCGGTCCGGTTGTTCACCGGATACCGTGTCATCCACAACGATACGCTGGGTCCGACCAAGGGCGGGGTGCGGTACAGTCCACACGTCCGGATCAACGAGGTTCGGGCGCTCGCGATGTGGATGACGTGGAAATGCGCCCTGAATCACCTGCCGTACGGGGGCGCCAAGGGGGGCGTGACGTGCGACCCGGCGCTCCTCTCGGCGGCTGAGCTCGAGCGGCTGACACGCCGATACGCGACGGCGATCAGCCCGCTCATCGGACCGTATCAGGACATCCCCGCGCCGGACGTCGGCACCAACGCCGAGGTCATGGCTTGGTTCATGGATACCTACAGCATGCACGAGAGTTACTCGGTACCCACGATCGTCACAGGGAAGCCCCTGGTCATCGGCGGGTCCGCCGGTCGTCACGAGGCGACGGGCCGGGGCGTCATGATCGCGGCGCGCGAGGCGGCGCGGCATCTCGGACGGCCGTTCGCCGGGAGCCGCATCGTGGTGCAGGGAAGCGGCAACGTCGGCGGGGTGGCTTCACGGCTGCTGCACGAGCAAGGATGCACCATCGTCGGCCTCAGTGACATCCACGGGGGCATCTACAATCCGGACGGGATCGATCCGAACGCCGCGCTCACCCGGCTCAAGGAGACGGGCGGTCTCGCCGGCTATCCCGGTGCCGACACAGTATCCAACGAGGAACTACTCAAGCTGCCGTGCGACGTGCTCGTGCCGGCCGCGATCGAGGGCCAGATCACCGGTGCCAACGCGGCGAGGGTCAAGGCGTGGCTGATCGTCGAGGGTGCGAACGGGCCGACGACTCTCGAGGCCGACGAGATCCTGAATGCACGCGGGGTCACCATCGTGCCTGACATTCTGGCCAACGCCGGCGGCGTGATCGTATCGTACTTCGAGTGGGTGCAGGATCTCCAGGCCTACTTCTGGACCGAGGACGAGATCAACGCGAACCTCGAGCGGCTCATGGTGCACAGCTTCAGGGAGGTGGTGAGGTTCGCGAGCGAGCAGGAGGTATCGCTGCGCACTGGCGCGTTGGTCTTCGCGGTGAAGTGCGTCGCCGACGCGCTCCAGAAGCGAGGGATCTACCCGTAGCACTGCTCTAGGGGTTGCTTGACACCGTCCTGTGGCACGCGCATCATGGGGGCGTGGATTTGTTCACCCTGGCCGATGCGTATGCGAGCGACCGCGGAGCCCCATTGGCCGCCCGTATGCGGCCGCGGACGATTGAGGAAGTGGTGGGGCAGTCTCGTCTGCTCGGGCCGGGCCGCCTGCTTCGTCGCGTTATCGAGGCCGATCTGCTGACGTCGGCGATCTTCTACGGCCCGCCCGGTACCGGGAAGACGTCGCTCGCCTACGTGATCGCGCGGACCACTCGGGCGCACTTCGAGCCGGTGAATGCCGTGACCACCGGTGTTGCCGAGATCCGGCGGTTGATCGAGAAGGCCCGGGACCGCCGGAGATTCCACGGCGTGCGGACCATCCTCTTTGTGGACGAGATCCATCGCCTGAACAGAGCGCAGCAGGACGTGCTGCTGCCGCACGTCGAGGACGGGACGGTTGTGCTGATTGGCGCCACTACGGGCAACCCGTTTCACGACGTGACGCCCACGCTCGTATCGCGGTCGCGGGTGTTCGCCCTCGAGCCGCTCAGCACGGACGAGGTCATGGTGATCCTCCGGCGGGCTCTCGCCGATCCCCGCGGACTCGGCGAGGAGCGCGTGGACGCATCCGACGACACGCTCGCGTATGTTGCCCGCGTTTCGAACGGCGATGCCCGGACGGCTCTAAATGTGCTCGAGCTCGCCTGGGCGGCGACGGCTCCGGACGCGACCGGCCACCGCCGCATCACCGCGGCCGCGGCCGAGGAGGCAGGCCGCCGCACGCTGCTGTACGACCGCGAGGGCGACGCCCACTATGATATGATCTCGGCGTTCGTCAAGAGCATGCGCGGCTCGGACCCGGACGCCGCCGTGTACTGGCTCGCGCGGATGCTGGAGGCGGGAGAGGACCCGCGGTACATCGCTCGTCGCATGGTGGTGCACGCGGCCGAGGACGTCGGGCTCGCGGATCCGCGGGCGCTGCTCGTGGCCGTCGCGGCGGCCCAGGCGGTTGAGCTCGTCGGACTGCCGGAGGCCCGGATCCCCATGACCGAGGCGGCCGTCTACATCGCCGTCGCGCCGAAGAGCAACGCGACGGTGCGCGCGATCGACAGCGCGGCGGCGGACGTCGCGCGCGAGGAGGCCCGGCCGGTGCCGCTCCCGCTACGCGACACAAGCGTGCCGGGCGTGCGCTCCCTCGGCCACGGAGAAGGATACCTGTACCCCCACGACCATCCCGGCGGGTTCGTCGTGCAGCCGTACGTTCCCGAAAACGTGAAGGATCGGATATATTATGAGCCCACGGAGTCGGGGTACGAGGCTGACGTGTCCCGCCGGCTCCGCGAGTGGTGGTCGGGCATCAAGCGGTACCGTTGATCGTAGGAACCGGGCCGACTGCCGGGGCGAGACGTCATAGCACCCAAGGGGGCGCAGGAGGTAGGCATGGCGCGTGTGGCCGTGGCGATGAGCGGCGGGGTCGATAGCGCGGTCGCAGCGGCGCTCCTCGTGCGGGACGCGCACGAGGTCGTCGGGTTCACCATGAACCTGTGGCCGTCCTGGGTGCCCCAGACCGAGGGCGGTGCAGGGTGCTGCGGCATCGGAGCGATCGACGACGCGCGCGCCGCTGCGCGCGCACTCGGCGTCCCGCACTACGTGCTGAATTTCCGCGATGCGTTCGAACGCGAGGTGATCGGTTACTTCGCGGGCGAGTACGCGCACGGGCGTACGCCCAATCCGTGCATCGCGTGCAACCGCGCCATCAAGTTCAGGCTCCTCCTCGAGCGGGTCCTCGCACTCGGGATCGACGAGCTGGCCACCGGGCACTACGCGCGCGTAGAGCTCGGACCGGACGGACGGTACCGCCTGCGGCGGGCGGTGGATGTGCGCAAGGATCAGTCGTACGTGCTCGCGGGGCTCACGCAGGCGCAACTCGCACGAGTACGGTTCCCGGTCGGCGCGTACACGAAGCCCGAGGTGCGGGAGATCGCACGGCAACACGGCCTGAGCGTGGCGAACAAGCCCGACAGCCAGGAGATCTGTTTCGTGCCCCGCGGGGACTATAGCGAGGTGGTCGCGCGGCTTGAGCCCGCTGCGGTGCGGCCGGGGCCCATCTACGACCTCACCGGGCGTCAAATCGGTGAGCACCGGGGCGTGGCCCACTATACGGTCGGCCAGCGCCGAGGCCTGGGGCTGTCCGGCGCTGATGCACGATACGTCGTCACCATCGATGCTTCGGGGAACGCGCTCGTCGTAGGTGACGAGATGTCGCTGGGGTGTGTCGAGTTGCAGGCGGTCGAAGTCAACTGGATCGCGATACCGTGTCTGACCGGGGAGCGCCGGGTGACGGCCCGAATCCGTCACTCGGCGGCGGACGTCCCCGCGGTGATCGCGCCAGCGGCCGACGGACGAGTTCGCGTGCGCTTCCCGGACCCGCCCCGCGCGGCAGCGCCCGGGCAGGCGGTCGTCTTCTATGAGGGCGACGTGGTGCTGGGAGGCGGCGTGATCGACGGGAGTGAACACGTGGTAAAGGGGTAGAGCATATACTGTCTTCAAGAGAGGGACGCCGATGGCCGGTATTAGTATGGCGGAAGTGAGTCTGGCCGTGATCGCCCTGGCGTTCGCGGTGGCGGTCGCCGCGCTGGTGCCGGCGCTGCTGCAACTCCGACGGACCGCAAGGCAGGGCGAGGCGGTGCTGGAGAGCGTACACGCCGCACTGCCGGAGCTCCTGGCTGAGCTCGAGGATCTCGTGAGAAAGCTGAATCGGGCGACGGACACGGTCGCCAGCCTCGCTGCCTCGGTGGAACGCCTGGAGCGGTTGTCCAGTTCCACCGTTCGCATCGTCGACGGGGCTCTGGAAAAGGTCGGTCACATGGTGATGCCTTCGCTGGCCAACATCGCGGGGCTGGTATCCGTGCTCCGCGAGGGTATGGAATGGGCGCGACCGAGACGGGACAGGAGGAGGGACGGTGAATGAACGAGCGTCGTGATTTTGTCGCGGGAGTCTTGTTGGGGGCATTGTTTGGTGTGGCTCTGGGGATACTGTTCGCGCCTGCCGCCGGAGAGGAGACGCGGGAACGCCTGCGGCGGGAGAGCGAGAGTCTGCGCGGCCGTGCACGTGACCAGGCCGACCGGGTGATCGACCAAGTGCGCCGGACGGCCGATGAGGTCGCGGACCGGATCCGCGCCAATGCCAACGAGGTCGCGTCACGCATGCGGTCCACCACGGGGGACGTGCTCGATCGTGGCCGGGACGCGCTCGATGAGACGACTGGGCGACTCCGCGATGCCTTCGAGTCTGGACGTGACAGCATCCTTCGGCGAGGGGACGACGTAGTGTCCGGAGACCAGGAGACGTAAGGTGGGGGATCAACCGCGATCGGACGATGCGGAGCATGTCGAGGTTACGATCCCGGCCCGGGCGGAATTCGTCAGTGTGGTGCGGTTGACCACCGCCGCAGTGGCAGCCCGCCAGGGGCTGGTGTATGACGAGATCGAGGACCTCAAGATCGCGGTGAGCGAAGCGTGCACCTCACTGATCACCGCCGGCGTCGCGGCCGGATCGGCGTTGGTCGTGCGATTCGCGCTCGGCCGTCGCGCGCTGGAGGTGAGCATCGACGGGTACGGACCCGGAATCGTGCTGGACGCCGGCGCTCCCGACGGCAACGTCCCCTTGGACGAGAGCCGTCTGGGGGTGTTCCTGATGCAGTGCCTCGTGGACGAGGTGGAGGCACGCCGGGACGTCGCGGCCGGCACGGCCGGGGTGCGGCTCGTCAAGCGGCATGGAGGGTAGCTCGATGGCCTCGCGCCGTCCAACGCGCCCGATCCCCGCGAAGGCGGAGATCCACGCGCTGTTCAAGCGATACCACGCTGGGCGAGATCCCGGGGTCCGTGACGAGCTTGTGCTCGCTCACGAAAACCTCGCAGTCTACTTGGCGCGCAAGTTTGCGGACCGAGGCGAACCGCTCGAGGACGTCATCCAGGTCGCGCAGATCGGTTTGTTGAAGGCGATCGACCGGTACGACGCGACGCGAGGCATCGAGTTCACGACGTATGCCACGCCGACGATCGTCGGCGAGATCAAGCGGCACTTCCGGGACAAGCTGTGGGCGGTCCGGGTACCCAGGCGGCTCCGGGAGTTGAACTACGGGCTGATGCGGGCCGTCGAGGACCTGTCCCAGAGGCTCAGCCGGTCGCCGACAATCCCCGAGATCGCCCTCGCCACCGGCATCCCGTTCGACGACGTGCTCGAGGCCATGGAGGTTGGGCGTGCGTACAGCCTGGCGTCGCTCGATGCGGAGATGCCGGACGGAGACGACGACCACGGGACGACGTTGTCGGATTCGGTCGGCGCCGAGGACCCGGCCCTCGAGATGCTGGAAGACCGGACGACGCTGGACGCGGCGCTCGGACGTCTTCCCGAGCGCGCGCGCGACGTGATCCGGCTCCGATTCTACGAGGATCTCTCCCAGGCCGAGATCGCCCGCCGGTTGGGGATCTCACAGATGCACGTCTCGCGCGTGTTGCGGGACGCCCTGGCCAGGCTGCGGGCGACGATTGCGGGGCGGCCGTCCGTGACTGGAGACTGATCACCCCAGACTCCATGCCCTCCCGCACGACTGCCACCGAGATCGTCGCGCGTTTGCGCCAGGCGGGATTCGAGACCTACCTCGCCGGCGGCTGCGTGCGCGACATGTTGCTCGGCCGGGCGCCGTCGGACTACGACGTTGCCACGGCGGCGAAGCCCGACGAGGTCGGCGCGCTGTTCTGCGAGACCGTGCGGGTCGGTGCGGCGTTCGGCGTCGTTCAAGTGGTAGTCGACCACGAGGGCTACGAGGTGGCGACGTTCCGGACGGAGGGTCCGTACCTCGACGGCCGGCACCCGTCGTCCGTCCGGTACGCCACGGCACGGGAAGACGCTCTCCGGCGCGATTTCACCGTGAACGGCATGTTCTGGGACCCCTCGCCCGAGCGCCTGCTGGACTTTGTGGGAGGGCAGGCGGACCTTCGGGCACGGCTCATCCGCACGATCGGCGACCCCGAGGCCCGGTTCTCCGAGGACGGCCTCCGCATGTTGCGCGCGGTGCGGCAGGCCGCCGAGTTAGGGTTCCAGATCGTGCCGGAGACCCTTGCGGCGATCCGGCGCATGCGGGATGGGCTGGCGCGGATCAGCCCCGAGCGTGTCCGGGAGGAGCTCGTCCGCATCGTCACCGGCCCCGACGCGGCGCGCGCACTCGGCCTGCTTCACGTTACCGGGCTGCTCGAGGTCGTGCTACCGGAGGTGGCCGCGGAGGCAAACGTGCCACAACCCGAGGAGTTCCATCCCGAGGGGGACGTCCTCCAGCACACCCGGCTCGTAGTGGGAGGCCTTGAAGCCCCCACACCGACGCTGGCAATGGCGGCCTTGCTGCACGACGTGGGCAAACCGCCGACCCTCGTGAGGGCGGGGCGCATCCGGTTCGACCGTCACGACGAGGTCGGCGCCGAGCTGGCGCGCGCGGTGATGGAACGACTGCGGTTCCCGCGCCGCGACGTCGACCGCGTGGCGTCGCTGGTCCGCCAGCACATGATCTTCAAGGACGTACCCAGGATGCGGGAGGCGCGGCTCCGGCGACTTCTTGACGCGCCGGAGTTCGAGGAGCTGCTGGACCTTCACCGGGCCGATTGCATGGCGAGCCACGGCGATCTCTCCACGTATGAGTGGGTGCGCCGGCGGCGGGCCGAGATCGCTTCACAACCACCGCCTCCTCCACGGCTGGTTACCGGCGATGACCTGCTGGCGCTCGGCGTGCCCCCGGGTCCCCGTGTCGGCGACATCCTCCGTTCGCTCGACGACGCCCGCCTCGAAGGTCACATCCGGAACCGCGAGGAGGCGATCGCGCTGGCTAGGCGGCTTGCAGCCGAGCCGTAGCGCGCCGTTGCGGGCGGCGCCGCCGGAGGAGATCTCGCTCGCATGGTCGAACCCGCGAGGGGAACTACTCGGGCCGCGAGGAGTCCGGTGCGAATCTCCGTGAAGACGCGCCCCGACGCGACTCCGCGGCGGGAGGCGGCATCCTGCAGGGACTATCGGGTACCACGGCGCGCGTGATCGCGCTCGTCAATCAGAAGGGTGGGTGCGGCAAGACCACTACCGCCGTGAACTTGGCCGCGTGCCTTGCCGTCCACAAACGCCGCGTGTTGTTGATCGACCTCGATCCTCAGGCCAACGCGACCGTGAGCCTGGGCGTGGACCCGGGAAGCCTGTCCCGCACGATCTACCAGGTCCTGGTGGACGATGCCAGGGACGACAGCGAAGGTGTTGAGATGGCGAGCGTCATCACGCCTTCCAACGTCGAGCACTTGGACCTCGTTCCTTCATCGATCGACCTGGCGGCCGCGGAGCTCGAACTGTCCTCGCGCATCGGGCGCGAGAACATGCTGCGGAAGAAGATCGCGCCGGTCCGCGACCGGTACGATTACGTGTTGATCGACACGCCGCCGTCCCTCGGGCTCCTCACGCTGAACGCCCTCGTGGCCTGCTACGAGGTGATCATTCCGATTCAGACTCACTACTACGCGCTGCTCGGGATGCGGCAACTCCTCCGTACGATCAAGGTAGTGCGCGAAGAAGTCGGGCACGAGATCGAGATCGCCGGCGTGGTGCCGACCATGTACGACGCCCGGACCAGCATCAGTAAGGAGATTCTGCAGGGCATCAAGGACTACTTTGGAAACAAGATGTTCAAGAGCGTCGTGCACCAGAACATCAAGCTCGTCGAGTCGAGCATGGTGGGTGTGCCGGTGTTCGCGCACGACCGCACCTCACGCGGGGCCCTGGAGTACATGAGTCTCGCAAGGGAGGTGATGGCGCTTGAGCAAGCACCGCGAGGCGCTGCGGCGGGGAATTAGATCGCTCATCCAGGAGACGTCCCGCGAACTGGCCGACCTCGAGGGACGCGAGGCGCCGTCCGAGGCGCGACCGGGGGAGCAGGAGGCGCCGGTCGGCGACGCCGTCCATGAGCGTGAACGCGAGGCCCGGGCCGGCTCGGCGCGCTCGACCGCTGGGCCCGCCGAGGAGTCGGACGTGCAGGCTGCTGCGGGGAGTGGGCCTACCGCCGACCGGTCGGAGGACGCCGGCTCCGTGATGATCGAGGCGGAGGTGCTGGCGGTCGAAGTGCGGGAGGTCGCCCGAGTCGGCCAGGCGGAGGCGACGCCCGGAGGTGCGGCGCGTGAGGCCGACCGAGCCGACGGAGACCGTAGCACTGCCGTGCCGTCGTGGGGGCCCCTGGGCGTCGAGCCCCTGACGGAACGAGCGGGGCCTCCGGAGCCGGGCGCATCAGGGGAGCAACCAGCGGCGGACCAGGCGCCGGCGGAGCCTGTTCGCGCCGGGGAGCCCCAGGCGGGCGCAGAGGCGGTGGCCGAGGCCGCGCCCGAGGCACCGGCAGCACCGCTCGAGCGGACGGTCCGGCGACGGGACCGCGCCTCCCGGAAGCGGGCGGCGTCCCGGCGCGGGCCCCAGCCGGCTCGCCGGCGCCCCACTGAGCGGTGGGCGCTTGACGGCGTCGACCCACGGCAGGTCCACACGCGTCACGGCGTGTGCGCGGCCTATTTCATCAATCCCGAGTGCTGGCGGGTGCCGGACGCACACTGCAACACGGCGCTGCAGGTATGCGCCATGCGCAATTGCCCGGTGTACCATCTCCACCAGGAGACGCTCGAGCGGAGGTTCGCGGCGAAATACAAGCACTTCTGGTAGCGCTGGGTGCCGGCCGGAAGGCCCCCGGGTCAGTCGGTGAGCGCGAGGTCCAGCATCTCACGGAGATGGTGGATCGTGCGCCACGGGGACACGCCCCGCCGGCGCAACTCGTCCGCCGGCCGCCGGTAGGCGATGAACCGTGCGCCGGTCGCTGCGGCCGCCGCGCCGTCGATCCACGAATCTCCGATGACGTAGGCACGCTCCACGCCCTGGAGCCGGCGAATCACCTCGATCACGCCGTCTCCCGCTGGCTTGAGCGCCGCCACGTCGCCGCGAGCCACGAGCGTCTCGGCGCAATCGGCGAGGTCGGCCGCGCGAATCGCCGCGACCGCCGCCGTGCGGCCGTTGTTGGTCAGGATCGCGACGCGGTACCCTCGACTCGCCAGCGTGCGCAGCACCGACGGCGCCGCGTCGAGGGCGACGGCGTCCGCGAGGCCGGCGGCTTCGTGGACCTCGATGATCCGCCACATCTCCGGAACGAGCGCGGTGCGGTGCGCCCTGTCGTGTGCTGCGCCGCACGCGACAAGCTCAGGGATCGCCCGGCGCAGCAGCACGTCGTCGGGATCACTGGTTGCCCCGGCGGTCCGCAGCAGCGCAATCAAGTGCCGCCGGATTCCCACGAAGTCGATGCGGGAGCCGATCAGCGTGTTGTCCATGTCGAAGATCAGCGCAACGCGCTGCGGCGGGATCATGTCACAAATTGTACGACGCGTCGTCGCTCATCCGCAACCGCGGAGCCGCAAAGGAGAAGCACGCGGGCCCGGCGTACCCACACACATGACGGCTCGTCGAGCGCGGCGCATGTGCGCCGGTTCTCGCGCCTGCAAGTCGCTTCGCGAGTTCCGCGACACACCATGAATGCGCGCGCCCGGAGCGGGCTGGTACTCGTGCTGGCGGTGGTCGCACTCGCCACAGCATGCGGGGAACGTCCGCGGCCGGCGGCCGGGCCGGGTCCGGCATCTTCGCCCGCGCCGCGGAGCACTGCGGCGGTCCGTGGGCTCGGCACCTCTACCGCGTTCGTGACTGTGAGGCGACGGAACGCGGTGCGCCTTGGGCCGGATGCTTCGGGGCCGATTCTCGACCAAGTCTGGGAGGTCCTCGGCGTCATCCCCGCGGTCACTCCGCAACCCGGCGGACCGCGCTTGCTGGCGAACCTCCGCATGAACGAGGACCTGGTGGATGTGACGATCTGGAGGACGCAGGATCTGGACGTGGCGGGACAGCGGCTCTACGGCGTGTCCGGGATCGTGATTCCGTTCACGGGACCGTGGCGGCACCGCGTCCTGATCGTGCAACGAGGGCAGGTGGAGGCTTCACCGACACTCGCAGACAGTCCGGAGCTCGGGGCAATCGAGCGCGCGGTGGACGCCGCGCGGGATCATCTGTGATGGGAGCGGTCGAATGGACGGGGTGACGATCGAGCACATCGGCGAGCACGTCGGCGAAGAGGTCGAGATCCGCGGGTGGCTCTACAATCTGCGGAGCAGCGGCGCGCTGCACTTTCTCCTCGTCCGTGACGGCAGCGGGATCGTGCAGGCCGTGGCGGTGCGCAGCGACCTGCCCGCGGATGTGTTCGAGCTGGCGGGCACACTGACCCAGGAATCCGCGATCATCATCGCCGGGCCGGTGCGCGGGGACCCCAGAGCGCCGGGCGGATACGAGGTCGCGCTCCGACAGCTTCACGTGGTGCACCTCGCCGACCCGTATCCGATCACGCCAAAGGAGCACGGCGTGGAATTCCTGATGGATCACCGGCATCTGTGGCTGCGCAGCCAGCGCCAATGGGCCATCATGCGGGTGCGGGCCGAGGTCGAGCGGGGGATGTGCGACTATCTCGACGACCTCGGTTATCTCCGAATGGACACGCCGATTCTTACCCCATCGGCGTGCGAGGGCACGACGACCCTGTTCGAGACGCCGTACTTCGAGCGGCGCGCCTATCTCACGCAGAGCGGTCAGCTGTACAACGAGGCCACCGCCGCGGCGCTCGGGCGCGTCTATTGCTTCGGTCCGACGTTCCGTGCCGAGAAATCGAAGACGCGCCGCCACCTCACGGAGTTCTGGATGCTGGAACCGGAGGCCGCGTACCTCGAGCTCGACGGCTACATGGACCTCGCGGAGGGGTTGGTCACGGCTGTCGTGCGCCGCGTGTTGGAACGACGGCGCGCGGAACTGGAGCTCGTGCAGCGCGATCCCGCACCACTGGAGGCGGTGCGGCCGCCGTTCCCGCGCATCACGTACGACGAGGCGGTCGAACGTCTGCACGCACAGGGCGCCGCGATCACGTGGGGCGACGACTTCGGCGGCGACGAGGAGACAGTCCTGAGCCGTCAGTTCGACCGACCGGTATTCGTGCACCGGTATCCGGCCCGGTGCAAGGCGTTCTACATGCAACCCGATCCCGCGCGTCCCGAGGTGGTGCTGGGGGCCGACCTGCTGGCTCCGGAAGGGTACGGGGAGATCGTGGGCGGGGGCGAGCGCATCCACGACACGGCGCTTCTCGAGCGCCGGCTGACGGAGATGGGGTTGCCCCGTGCCGAGTATCAATGGTATCTGGACATTCGGCGCTACGGGTCGGTGCCCCACAGCGGGTTCGGAATCGGGATCGAGCGGACGGTCGCGTGGATCTGCGGGCTCGAGCACGTGCGGGAGACGATCCCGTTTCCGAGGTTGATCAACCGGCTGTATCCCTGACGGCAGGGAGTCGTCGCTGGCGCTTCAGCGAACCGAACGGTCGAGGCCGCCGGAGCACGCCGGATACCTGCCGCTGGGATCGTCCATGCGTCCATGCGTGGCGGTCCTTGTCAGCCTACCGGAGCTATGTTATAGTTCAGAGTGTTAGGGCAAGACCGGTGCCCCAATCTTGGCGCGTTCGGGGGAGTGGGTCGTTCGAAACCCACTCTTTCGCTTCTTCAGGAGGCGCCGAAGGCTGGGGCGTATGTGCGTAAAGAGGAGCATCAATGCGACGCGAGGAGGTTGCCCGGTACGTCGCGGCGCTCGCCGGGCCAATCGGGACCCGGATGGGGCTTGAGATAGTCGACGTCGAGTTGCGCGGAGGCGGGCGCCATCAGGTGCTCCATGTGCTCGCGGATCGAGCTGGAGGGATCGGCGTGGAGGATTGCGCCCGGCTGAGCGAGGCGTTGAGCCGGGAGCTCGACCTCTATGATCTTCCGTTGGGGGCGTATACGTTGGAGGTATCGTCTCCCGGTCTCGACCGGGCCCTGCGGAAGCCGGAGCACTTTATCCAGTTCTCCGGGCGGGCCGTGGCGGTCACCACGTTCGCGCCGGTCGACGGGCAGCGGCGGTTTCGAGGGCGGTTGCTCGGCCTGGTGGATGGTCGGGTGGCGGTGCGGCTCGAGGACGGGAGAGAGGTCCGCTTCGGGACCGAGGAGATTGCGCAAGCACATCTCGTCGTGGAAATGGAGGATCTGCGTCAGGATCTGAGGCGGTCATAGACGAGGCGGATGGACCGTCTCACAAACCTGGTCGGAGGGTGGTGTGCCCCGCGGCAATTGGGGCTGCGGGGGGACGGTGGGGGTGACGCCGGATGAACAACGCTGAGCTGGTAAAGGCGATCAGGCAGTTGGAGGAGGAAAAGGGACTCGGCACCGATGTGCTGGTCGAGGCCATCGAGGCGGCGTTGCTGTCCGCCTACAAGAAGAACTTCGGGGCCGCCGCGCAGAACATTCGGGTTGAAGTCGACCGGGCCAACGGCGAGCAGCACGTCTACAGCGTACGAACGATCGTCGAGACGGTGAGCGACCCGAATACGGAAGTTCCGCTGGCTGAAGCGCAGACATGGGACCCAGAGAGCCGGGTCGGAGACATCGTCGAGGTCGAGGTGACTCCCAAGGACTTTGGCCGCATCGCCGCACAGACGGCAAAGCAGGTGATCGTCCAGCGGATCCGCGAGGCTGAGCGGGACATGGTATACAAGGAGTTCCGCGATCGCGAGGGCGACATCGTGACCGGTACGGTGCAGCGGGTGGAGCGGCGGAACGTGTACATGGATCTGGGACGGATCGAGGCTGTGCTGCCGCCGACGGAGCAGGTGCCCCGCGAAGGGTACCGCCAGAACGATCGAGTCAAGGCGTACGTCGTCGAGGTCAAGCAGGGGACGCGAGGCCCGCAGATCGTGGTCAGCCGCACCCATCCGGGACTGCTGAAGCGGTTGTTCGAGCTGGAGGTCCCGGAGATCTACGAAGGTATTGTGGAGATCAGGGCGATCGCGCGCGAGGCCGGCGCCCGCAGCAAGGTCGCGGTGGTGTCGCGGGATCGGAACGTGGACGCGGTCGGGGCGTGCGTGGGTCCGAAAGGATCGCGCGTGCAGTCGATCGTGGACGAGTTGCGTGGCGAGAAGATCGACATTGTGCCGTGGGCGGCCGATGCGGTGACGTTCGTCGGGAGCGCGCTCAGCCCGGCCAAGGTGATTCGCGTCGAGGTGACCGAGGAGACCAAGACCGCGCTGGTGATCGTCCCGGATAACCAGCTCTCGCTTGCGATTGGGAAGGAGGGCCAGAACGCCCGCTTGGCGGCAAAGCTGACCGGATGGCGTATCGACATCAAGAGCGAATCTCAGATCAAGGAGCTGGAGGCTCGCAAGATCTTCGCGGATCTGCCGGCGGAT
>DASPUZ010000065.1:0-9265 GCA_035622635.1 bacterium
CTCGTCGTGGTCCAGTTGCTCGATGCGCGCGCGCCAGCGTTCATCGAGCAGCCGCTCGGCGCGTTCCCTGGTCTCCGCCAACACGAGGAGTCTTGCCTCCCCAGCTGGGTCATCGCAACCGGCTCTCCATCGGCCGGACACCGAGTCGAACTGCACATCGACGCCAGTCATCACCATCCGGCTCTCGTCTCGCATCGAAACCCTCCTACACGCAGGACAGCGTGGCCGGCGGGGCCAGAACTCGCAACTCTCGGAGCCACGGCTTCCTGCGGCCGACCCCCAATCGGTGCCCTCGGATGCGGCACACCCTTGTTTTCAAGGGTTTGCACCCAATCCCTGCATCCGAACATTTCCTGACCGAAACGGACGTCGCCTGCTTCCCCTGCTGCGGGGCAACCAATTCTGAGGGGCCACGCGCCACGTCCGCGGACGACGTGCGCCACATTCTGCCTCGATGTGCACCCTGAGCCGAGGACCGGTCGGAAAAAGCTCACGGCAGGCGCCCCATCCATAGCAGTGAGACGATCCCAGCGCCGAGCATCAACAGGCCCGCGACGCCGACGGCCATTGCGGACACCTCGGTCTTGCGCACCTCCCATCCGATCGTCCGTCCGAGATCGCGGTACACTTGCCTGAGATCGGTGGCGGAGGGCCCGTAGAAGAACTTCCCGTCGGTGATCGCCGCGATCTGCTGCAGCAGCGCCGGGTCGAACGGCACGAGCACCATCTGCCCCTGATACATGAACACTCCGCCCCCAGGCGTCCCCAGGCCGATCGTGTAGACCTTGACCTTCTGCTGTCTGGCGAGGATGGCCATCCGAATCGGATCGTTCCGGCTTGAGTTGTCCCCGCCGTCGCTTGCGAGGATGATCGCCGCGGGCACGAGATCCCCGGACGGGGCCGGCGGAGTCAGGGGCAGCGTGACCCCGGGCGGTTGCGACCGGCCGAATGGGAGAAACTGGTTCGACGGGGGCGCGGTGCGTCCCGGGATCGCCTTGAGCGCCGCCGCGATCCCGTCGCCGATGGCGGTCGCCTCCTGCGGCCTCGACGCATCGATCGCGTCCTTCACCGCCTGACGGTCCGTCGTCGGCGGCACGTTGAGGGTGGCGTACGTGCTGAAGGTCACAAGCCCGACCCTAGGGCCCGAGGGGAAGTTCTCCAGGAACGTTTTCGCCGCGGCCTTCGCCGCATCCAACCGCGTCGGCTGGATATCCGGCGCCTCCATGCTGCCGCTGGTGTCGATCAGGAGCATGACGACGGCCTTGTCCACCGGCATCGGGATCCCCATCACCGGCCGCGCCGCCGCGACGAGCAGCAGCCCCAGCGCGAGAAAGTACAGCCCCATGGCGACGTGGCGCCGGAACATCGGGAGTCGGACCGCGAGCTGAGCGAACAGCGGCGCTTCTGCGAACCGGTCTGCCGCGCGGCTCCGCACGCGCGGCACGCCGAAAACGTACCAGGCGATGAACGCCGGCAGCAGCAGGAGTCCCCAGAGCATTGCTGGCCAGACAAATTCCACAGGCGGCGTCTCCGAACGTGGGCCACTCAAAACCCGTTCCGACTCGCGCTGTGGGCGAAATCGCGGCGCCCCGGAACAACGAAGCCCATCACACGATAGCGTTCAGATGGTCGCCGGAGTATCCGGTGCTCGCCTGATTTGCGAAACCGGGAGGAAACGCCCGGGCACTGCCCGATGCAGGGTCGCAACCAATCATGCTATGCTTTCAACGGGGAAGGCCGCGTGGCAGGACAGGCCTCGGCTCTTACGAGACAAGTCGCGAGCGCGGTCACATGGGCACAACTGGGCGACGGATTTCGGTTTCATCCGCGCCGCACCGACCGGTCGTGGCCCCGTCCGAGGCTGCGATCAGCGTGCCAGACCACCCGACGCTTCGGGAAGGACAAGAAGTTGAGCTCGACGCTATCGTGCGGGACGGACGACGCGAAGCGGCACGGGCCGTCCCAATGCACCGACAGCAGGAGCCGCACGTGAACACCTGGCGGGCGCGAGCCGTGATCTTCGACATGGATGGCGTGCTCGTCGACAGCGAGCCAGTGCACCTCGAGGTCGCGTGCAAGACCCTTACCTCGATAGAGCGTGATGATCCCGCGGCCCTAACTCGCGAGTTCGTGGGGCACCCCGTGCACGACATGCTCCAGACGCTTGTGCGTCGCTACGGACTGCCCGGTACGGTCGAGTCGTATGAGACTCGCTATCACGAGCACCTTTTGAGCAGGCTGGCGCACCCGCTTCCCCCGCGCGACGGCGCCGTGTGGCTGATTGAAGAGATACGCCGCCGCAGCTGCCGCGTGGGGCTCGCTTCCTCCGCCAAGCTGGCATGGATCGTCGCGATGCTCCGTGCCACGGGACTCGAAGGCCGGTTCGATGTTATCGTGTCCATTGACATGGTGGACCGTCCGAAGCCCGCCCCGGACGTCTATCTTCGCGCGGCAAGTACCCTCGGCATCGCGCCCGCCGAGTGCGTGGCCGTGGAAGACAGCCCAGTCGGGATCGAGGCCGCGCACGCTGCAGGATTGACGGCACTGGGCCTCGCCACCGGCTACATCGATTCCAAAGCACTCGTGAACGCGGCACAGGTGCTCGCGTCGCTTCGAGACTTCCCGCTGGATCATCTTGCCCCTGCCGTCGACGCGCGATGATGTCGATCTGCCTCAAATAGATGCGAGACCGTGACTGGGGGGCTCCGCATCCCGGCACGCGTGAAGGACGCCGAAACCCTCAGGAGCGCCCTGAGGACACGCCGGCGGGCGGCCCAGTGTCCTGTCCGGGCTCCGATCTCTGCTCGCCACGGCATCGCCGTCACAGTTCCAGCCAAGACATGACCGAATAGACAGAGCCACGGATGCGCGGTGCTCGGCACCTCGATCCGAGAGTACGGTGTGGCGCGTTTCGCGGGCTTGGAATGGGCCGCTTACGTTGGTCTGCAAGATGCTCCCTGCGGGCACAAGCGGTGATGGAAGACTTGCAATGAAACGGCGTTCGCTACTCTCGGGGCTCGCCACCGGGCTGGCCATGGTAGCCCAGGTGATTCCGCCTCCCCGCGCACGCAGCGCCCTCGCAGCGGCGCCGCCATCTACCTCCGCCGATGTCACGAACTTCTCTGTCCCATTCGGCCCCACCGGCTCAATGGGCGCCACCCGAGAGGATCAGGCGCGCCTCGTGCAGCTCCTCAGGGCCCGCGTGGCGGCACCGTTGTCGGACGTGATCATCTACGCGCACGGGTGGCTCACCGACGCGAACGACCTGATGGTGATCTACGATACCGTAACGCTCGGCTACGGCAGGGAACTCCGGGACCTACGCCGCGCGGGGGCTCTGTCGCTTTCGCTCCCAACCTCCACCCTGGTCATCATGACCCACTGGCCCTCCCGGCATACGGAGAATGCGCGGGGGCCGATCACCGGGCTTCTGGACCTGCTCCCGGATCTGTCCTCGTTCGCGAAGATGGAAGCGCGGTCCAACCTTGTGGGTTCGACCGGGATGGCACGCCTGATCGGGAACATGTGCGAGCATCTGCTCGCGGACCCGGACCTCGCGTCGACTCAGATTCACCTCATCGGCCACAGCTTCGGCTGCCGGGTCGTCGCCAGCGCACTCCAGACTTTCGCGAGAACAGCGCCGCGCACGTTTGGCGCGATTCAGAACCGCAATCTCATCAACTTGGTTCTGCTCCAGGCGGCTTTTCCGTCCGATGCGCTAGAGCCCAATAGCCCCGCGCAGGCCCACCCATACGCGCAGCTGGCCAACTACCGGGACCTAAGGGTCCTCGTCACGATGTCCGAGTGGGACCTCGCCCTCCGGCGCTACTACCCGGCTCAGGAAGCGGTGCAGCCGGCCGATGCGATGTACGCGCGGACCATCGGGACGCGGGCCGAGATCCCGGCCCTTGGCGGTGTTGGACCGACGGACGCGACCTGGAAGGCGTTCAACGGGGATCTTCCCCGTACCGCGATCTCGGTCGGCCCCGGGTTCCGATACCGCGATGCGATCATGCGCCCGGACCAGCGCCTCGTGGTCGCGGACCTGACGGCCCTGCACGCCGCCCACTACCAGCAAGACATGGCGCGGCCAGATGACCAGCTGCCGCCGGTGGGACGCCCCACGCGCGAGGCCGCGGGTGTCACCGGCTACCACTCCGACATCTTCAACAACGAGGTCTACCAGCTCGATATCGGGTTCGCGTACGGCACGGCGGGGGCTCGTGCCGGGGGCAGCACAACGTGACCCAATCAACGCGTTCCATGAGACAGCGCCAGGCGAGGTACTGACAGCGACCGCCAGAGAGGCGGCTCATCGCTGGAGTTCCGGCAGGCGCACCGCCGAGGAAGGCGCTCTGCAATAGCTCACCCGCACAGTATCACTACCTGCGGTAGACGCGTCCGATCGATGCTGAGACACGCTGCGGTGCCTCGCCACGATGGAGCCCGTCGAGCGTCGACACCTTACTCCGGAATGACCGCGACGGCGTCGAACTCCAGCGCCATCCCATCTTGCAACGGAGCTTGAATCGTCATGCGCGCTGGTGGGTCCTTGGGGAAATACTCGATGTAGACGCGATTGAGGGCCGCAAAGTCCTTGATATCTCGGATGAAGATGTTGACCTTCACGACATTCTCGAGCGACGTACCGGCGTCCTCAAGCGTCGCCTTGAGCTTCTCAAGGGCATTCCGTGTCTCGGGCTCGATGCCGCCCGGAGGGAGCTTCCCGGTCTTGGGATCGAAGCCGGCGATTCCCCCCGTGAAGACGAGATGACCCGCCTTCACCGCGCGGGACGATGGCTGACCCGCAGGTTGGGGATAACGCGCGCGAACGATTTCCTTCCGCATGAACGTACCTCCTTTGTCAATGGCCCGTCGCAATGAAACCCGGCGGGGCGCCCCTTGGCGTCCGTCAGACGTGACGCAGACGCGGATCAAGCGCGTCTCGTAGCGCATCGCCGAACACGTTGATCCCCAGGACCGTCGCGGTCAGCGCCAGCCCCGGGAAGGTTCCTATCCACCACGCCATCTGAATATAGTTGCGTCCGTCGGCCAGCATCGACCCCCAACTGGCTGCCGGGGGTGGTACCCCGAGGCCCAAGAACCCCAGGGTAGCTTCCGTCACGATGATGCGCGCCAGCTCGAAGGACGCGATGACCGTCAGCGGACTGACGATGTTGGGCACTACGTGCCTGAATACGATTCGGGAGGAAGAACATCCCATGGCCCGCGCGGCAAGGACATACTCTCTGTTCCGCAAAGCGAGCACCGCACCGCGCACGATGCGCGCATAGACGACCCAGCTGCTCAGCGCAAAGACGATGATGATGTTTCGAAGGCTCGCGCCCAGGACGGCCACGATGGAAATGGCCAGCAGAATATAGGGGAACGACAGCACTACATCCACCACCCGCATGATCACAGCGTCAACCCAACCGCCCCGATAGCCGGCGATGAGGCCCAATACCAGGCCCAGCATCCCCGCCACGACGACCGAGAACGCTCCGACGGTAAGAGAGATCCGCGTACCATACATCATCCGGCTCAATACATCCCGCCCCAGTTGGTCGGTCCCGAGAGCATGCCGTCCGATCCCAGATAGGCTCATGGTCGGAGGTGTGAGACGCGCCGCCGTGTCCAGCCAGTTTGGATCATAGGGAGCGAGCGTCGCAAAGAGGCCCATCAGCCCGACGGGAAACAGCAGGAGAGCCGCCAGCCCAAACTCCCACCGAGCCCACATCCCCAACCGCCTGCGCCAGGAAACTGGCACGATGCCCTGCCTCGGTTCGATTCCCGCGCTAGCTGTAGCCAACGGTCGGGTCCAGGTACGTGTAGAGAACATCGATCGCCAGGTTGATCACCACGAAGACCACGGCCGAGAGCAGGGTCACGGCCTGCACCAAGTTGTAGTCGCGGGTATTGGTCGCTTGGACGGCGAGATTACCGATCCCGGGCCATGCGAACACCGCCTCCGTCACAATCGCACCCCCGAGCAGCGCGCCGGTCTGAAGGCCGACGACGGTCACGATGGGGATAAGCGCGTTGCGAAAGCCGTGTCTGGTGACCACGACCCATTCGGCAAGCCCCTTCGCTCGGGCAGTCCGGAGATAGTCTTGACCGAGCACCTCGAGCATGCACGACCGGGTCAAGCGCGCCAGAAGCGCGACCATGTACAGTCCGAGGGTCAAGCTCGGCAGGATGAGGTGCTTGATAGTGCCGCTTCCAGAGGTGGGCAGCCAGTGGAGAATCACGGCAAAGAGCAACATGAACAAGATACCTAACCAGAAGGTGGGCGTGCATTGTCCAACCAACGACAGCACCATGACGATCCGATCCCAAAGCCCTCCCCGAGTGCACGCGGCAAAGATCCCCGCCGGGACTCCCAAGATGAACGCCCACCCCATGGCGGCCGCAGCCAATTGCACGGTAGCAGGCAGCGCCTCGGCGACGACCTGAGCGGCGGATCGACGGTAGCGGAGAGATTCGCCGAGGTCGCCGGTCACGATGTGTTCGAGGAAAATCTCATACTGCACCAGGATCGGCCGGTCGAGACCGAGCCGTTGTCGTTCAGCCGCGACGACCCGTGGATCCACTTCGGTCCCGTACATCATGACAATCGGGTCGCCCGGGACGACTCTGAGGACCACGAACACCAAGAGCGAAGCCCCAAACAGCACCACGCCCGCCTCGAGAATGCGCCGCGCGATGTACGCTGACAACGGCTGTCCCCCTTAAGGGCACACTCACGAAGCCAAGGTGGCGTCCCAGAAGAAGAAGTGCTCGTCTGGCCGCGGTTCGTAGCCTCGAAGCTTGGTGCTCTGCGCAACGATGTAGGGGAAATAGTAGAGATTCAGAACCGGGGCATAATCAAGGATCTCCCGCTGCAGCTCGAAGTAATCTTTCTGAATGCTCCGCTCATCAGGCGCTTTGTCGGCTTCCGCGATGAGGTTGAAGATCTTCTGATCGTCATGCATCACCAAACTGTTGTCGGTGTTGATCAGGATCGCCCCCACCCAAAAGTCGGGGTGGAGGGGAAGGATGCCGTAGCTTTGCATTTGGAGATTATACAGGTGCTTCTGCTCATTCGAGTAGTACGCCGCGAAGTCCAATGTCTCCGCGTTGACGTTCAAGCCCAGGTCCTTGTAGGAGCTCAGCAGAAACTCCGCCACGATCTTGTCGTTGAGCCACATGCCAGTCGGAAATCCGAACTTGATGACGCTCCCATCGTACCCGGCGGCGGCCAACAGCTGCTTGGCCTTCGGCAAATCATACGAGTCCGGCTGAAGCGAAGGGTCGTAGTACCGAACGGCTGGGGACCACGGAGAGCCTCCGATCTTGGCATGGCCCCCCATCGCGTCGCGGACCAGCGCCTGTCGGTTAATCGCGTGCGACACCGCCAGCCGCGCCTCCCGCTTGTTGAACGGCGGCTTATTGCACAGGATGTAAATGTACATTGACCGCGCCGCGCTGATCTCCTTAACTTGAAGGGTGGACATCCTGGATAGTTGGGTGGCGAAGTCAGGCGTGACATTGTTCACCATGCACACCTCGCCAGACTGGAGCGCAGCCATGCGGGTGGCATCCTCAGGGATGAACCGGAAGGTGAGCCGTGGGGTCTTTGGCGCCCCAGACCAGGCATCCGGATTGGCGACCAGGGTGAGATGGCTGTTGGGGACGTATTCCCCCATCTTATAGGGGCCTGTCCCAACGGGCGCGAGGGCGAATTTGTCCCCCATTTCCTTGGTGGCCCCCGGTGGGAGGATCGAGTAGAAAGGCACGTAGATCATGAACGCGTTACTCGGGTACTTCAGCACGAATCGGACGGTGCTCTTGTCGACGACTTCGACCCGATCCAAGGCCCGGATCCAGTCCTGCTTCTGCCGCGAGACGCTCGGGAACATTCCTTTTACGAGGAAGTTGTCGTAGGTGAACTTAACAGCGTCGGCATCCAGGGGCTCCCCGTTCGTGAACTTGATGCCGCTTCGCAACTTGAACACGATCTCGGTAGGAGCGGTCTTTCGCCACGACTCCGCCAACCAGGGATGCAGCTGTCCCTTTGGATCTCGCATGAGCAAAGCCTGGCACACATGGTTATGCATCGCCATCGCCTGCGTCTTGACGATCGTACGGGTATCCAGCGTGTCAGGATCGGCGTTGATGGCGACGATCAGCTCGCGCGCCGCCGAGGAAGGAGGCGACTGGGCGAACCCAGCAGTTGAGAGGGTGCCGACTCCTGCGGCGGAGATAACACCGACCGACGTTTTCAGAAACTGTCGCCGGCTGATTCCGTTCTTAGACGCGTTGCTCTTTGCCATAGCTCATCTCCCTCCATCCCCTGCAGCAACCGTCGGCTTTGAGCCGTGAGCCTACAATGGAGATTTCACTCTGCGCCCCACCAGGCATTTCGTCGTGCGCGTGCCTACTTTCGATTGTCCACGACCACTTGGCCGTCCCGCAGCACTAGCCACGTGTTGCGGATGTCGCCGATCTTCGTCGTCGGGTCTCCATCCACGATAAGCACGTCCGCCGACTTGCCGACCTCCAAGGTGCCGAGCCTCGCCTCCTGCCCCAGAATGTCCGCGGCCACAGCGGTTGCAGCCCGCAGTGCGGCGACCGGCTTCATCCCGTAGTCGACCAGCAATTGAAGCTCTTGGTGCATGGACTTCCCGACCACATGCGCGAGCCCCCCACTATCCGTTCCGGCACCGATCTTGATACCGGCGTTCAAGGCGAGCTCGAAAGAGCGCTTGTGAGGTTCGTAATACTTCTTGCAGTATCCGATCTCGTGCTGGGAGAATCCGGCGGCCGCGCCCAGCACGGCGGGCTCCCAGTACACGTCGAGGGTCGGAACGTAGGCCGTTCCGGCGTTGGCCATGGCGTCGATCGAGGCCTCGTCCAGCACGTTGCCGTGCTCGATCGAGTCGATCCCCGCCTTCACGCATCGTATCGCACCTTCCGCGCCGCCCACGTGCGCGGCCACTCGCCGCTCCATCTTGTGAGCTTCATCCGCCACGGCTGCCATTTCTTCGACCTCCATCTGCACCCGCGTCCGGTTGTAGCCCTGGTCCGTCGCCATGACCTTCAGGAGGTCGGCTCCATCAGCGCTCACGAAAATGCTGCCGGGCCTCCGGAGCTGTTCCCTGGCGGCCTTCCGGCACTCGTCGGGGCCGTCAGCTTCGCGGCAGAGCGCTTCCCAGGAACTGCCGCCCGTCATGCAGATGGCTTTCCCCGCTGCGAAGATCCGGGGCCCCTTGACTTCGCCGCT
>DASPUZ010000066.1:0-19085 GCA_035622635.1 bacterium
TCGGGGCTCCATTGCACGGTATGTCGGCGATTCCGAGGGTGCCATCGCACACTGCCAGAAGGCCCTCACGTTGTTACCGCCGACGGAGCGGCTGACCCGCCCCGGCGTTCTATTCATCGCCGCCACTCAATTTCTGACCAGTGGGGACGTGCGCCCCGCCGCGGAACGCATGATGGCCGAGCTGGTTCGCCGCACGCCGGACCTGGGATTGCCGGGGTACGGACCAAAGGGCATGGCTCTGCTCGCGAGGCTGCAGGTGATGCAAGGCCGACTGCGCCAGGCTGGAGCGACGTATGCCCGCGTGGCCCGATCCGTGCGGGCACTGGGAGGGGCCCACGCTCTGATCGGGGTGCTCGGCTATCACTTTGGCCTCGGCCCATTGCTGCTCGAACGGGATGAGCTCGACGCGGCCGAGCAGCTGCTCGCCCATGGTCTGGACGCCTTGACGGACACGGCGGCACTCCTCGACGCGAGTGTGCTGCTGGGTCACGCCGCCATGGCGGGAGTACGTCAGGCGCGGGGCGACGGTCCCGGCGCTCTCAAGGTGATGGAGACTTTCCTGCGCCTGGCGCATCAGCAGCAGTTCACGCCGGCCGTGCTCGCGCAGGCGGCCGCCGTCGCGGCGCGGCTTCATTTGCGGCAGGGCAACCTGGCGGAGGCGGACCGGTGGGCCGCAGACGCCGGTCTCCGTGTTGACGACGAGCCGCGGTTTCCGCAGGAGGCGGAGTACCTGACGCTGGTCCGCGTCCGGATCGCGCAGGGGCGCGGGGCGGAGACTCTCCCCCTGCTCGACCGCATGTTGAAGATGGCCGAGGCGGGAGGGCGCGGCGGCAGTGTGATCGAGATCCTCGTCCTGCGGGCGTTGGCGCGCCCGGCGCAGGGCCAAGGCACCGCCGCTCTCGCCGACGTGGCACGTGCGTTGGCCCTGGGCGAGCCCGAAGGGTACGTGCGGGTATTTGTGGACGAAGGACAGCCAATGGCGGCCCTCCTGCAGCGTGCCGCACCGCGCGGGACGGCTTCCCATTACGCGACCAGACTTGTGGCTGCGATTCGCGCCTGTTCGCCCGAGGCGCCCGGGGGCCGTGGCGACGCGCCGCGCCCGGCGGTCGCGCTGGCCGAGCCGTTGACCGCGCGCGAGCAGGAGGTCCTGCGGCTCCTCGCGGCTGATGCATCGAACGCCGAGATCGCCCAGAAGCTCTTCCTCACGGTCGGCACGGTCAAGACCCACGTGCACAATATTCTGGGTAAGTTTGGCGTTCGGACTCGCGAGCAAGCCTCACTCAAGGCGAGCGAGTTCGGCCTGCTCTAGGGACAGTGGACGCCGATCGTTGCATCAGGCAATCGCCGGATCGCGTGAAAGTCCAAGTGGCGTTTCGCATCACCCCGCCGACGTCGGAAAGCCCTAAGGTCCTTTGAATTCGACCAGCACCGCCTCCGCGTTCATCCTCCACGTTCTTGTTTAACCCCAGTCGGCCTCCGGGCGCTGTCCGGCGCCGAAGAGCCTGATGAGCAAGAGTCCCGCGATGAACCCTCCGATGTGGGCGAAGTAGGCCACCCCCTCTTGGGCGGTCGATGAGATGCTTCCGACACCGCCGATCAATTGGATGGCGAACCAGAGACCGATCAAGACCCACGAAGTGACGCGGGCGTGCGAGATCCACAGCGGGCCCAGAACGAGCACCAAGATTCGATCCCGGGGGAACACGATCTGAAATCCGGCGAGCACACCGGCGATCGCCCCGCTTGCGCCGAGGTTCGGCACGGTGGAATTCGGATCCACGGCGATCTGCAGGGCATCGGCCGCCAGCCCGCAGACGAGATAAAACAGGGCGAAGCGGATGGGCCCGAGATAGTTCGCTTCGAGTTCGTCGCCAAAGACCCACAAGTAGATCATGTTCCCGAGAATGTGAAGGACATTCGCGTGCATGAACATCGACGTGAACAATGTCTCGAGATGTTCGCCGCGGACGATCTCGGCCGGTTTCAAAGAATACCGCAGAATGAAGCTGTCCCCGAGGGCCATCTCAACCAGGAAGACGACGACGTTGGCCGCGACAATCAGGCTAAGCATGATCGGGAATCTGCTGAGCGGTCGGCTCTCATCGCGCTGCGGAATCAGCATGGCGACGCTCCTCCAAAGAGATGTGCCGAGCGGTTCTATTACTGCACGACCAGTTCCCCAAGATCCTACCCCGTCCCCGCAGCGGTGATGTTACGTCGACCGTTTCGGAGACGGCCGGCCTGGGAAACGCCCACCCGCGGCGTTGGTCCGGCCTGCGACATAAGCGTGAGCAGCCATCCAGTGACGATGACGGACGTACCGCGTGCCGGGCCCCGACGAAGACACGCGAGAAAACCGGCCGGTGCGGCCGCCGCACGTGACGATCACATATCGGGCGTGCGTCGAAGCGCATCACAACTCGCCCGACGAGCCGCGCGAGAGCGTGCCTGCGAACCGTTTCCACATCCATGTCGGTGCCGGCCTCATCAAAACCGAGACGGTCGCACCGACCAGGAACATCGTTCGGCTGTTGGACGCGGTCGTAGTGATGCCAAGGCGAGAACCCGGCCATCCCGTCTTCCATGGATTACAGCAGGACGCGGCGCCCCCCGAAAGGGTGTGTCGACATCGCGTTAATCCCTCCGAGAGGGCACGGGCACCGATCCGGCCCCGCGATTCGCCGGCGTTGCGGGCACGCCGGGTCCGGGATGGATCGAGCCGCCGCGAGGCGCGGATAGAAAAAGCTCCATCCCATCCTCCCCGCCGCCGCAGGCGCACTCAACAGGACTCCCATCGCGTCTACCCGCCGCAGCTCCGCCGGACGCGATCAGAAAGTCCGGGCAGGAGCCGCGGCAGGCAGCTAGGCCGCGAGCCGCTTGAGGCGAAAGCCCAGCAGCCACTGCGCGATGCCATAGACCACCGCATAGAGTCCGATCAGCCAGACCAACGCCAGCAGGCCGGATCCCGGGTACATGACGAGCAACACACCGAAGGCGACCGAGAGGATCCCCCCGAAAATATACCAACCTTCCCTTTCAACAAGCTGCCTCAGCCGGATGGCGGCGACGACCTCGAGAATGCCTTTAAGAATCGACCAGTAGGCGATCACGAACAAGAGCGTCAGCGCGGCGATCCCTGGCCATCTGAGGATTAAGATGCCGGCCGCGACGCCCAATAACCCGATCAACACGAGCGGCCACCAGGGTTCGCGTGCTTCAGCCGCCCCCACCGAACCGACCAGGGCCAGAACACCATCGAAGAGCGCCCAGAAGGCAACCAGCAGCACGAGCACTTCCAGGGTGATGCCGGGTCGCAGAAACGCAAGCAAACCAAAGAGGACGGCGACCACGCCGCGCAACACGAATACCCACCAGTTTCGGACAAGGTGTGCCAATACTAACATCGGTCCTCTCCCCCCTTTGCCGGTATCTTCTTTCCCTGCGGGATACGTCATGCTTCACCGCTCTTCGCGTAGCGGATGCGCAGGCGCGCGCAAGCGATTCGAACCAGCACACGGCCCTACGGAGTAAGCGCCTTGTCCACCAGTTCCGCCGCTTGCTGCAACTTGGCGGCGCGCTGCTCGTAGTCCGCCCGTAATTCTTTCTCACGCCGGTCGTCCACGGCCTTCGCCGCAGCCTTGGCCTCTGCGTTGCGACCCTGGAGCTCCTTGATCTTGGCCTCGGTCTCCTTGCGCAGCCGCTCCCGCTTCTCCCTGGCCCGCTCCCCGGCCGACCTGAGCTTCGCTCGTACCTCGTCGATCCTGGCCTTCAACCTGGCCTTGTGTTCTTCTCGGGCCTGCCGATACTCCGCCTCAAGCTGGCCCAGCTCCGCTTTGTCCGCGGCCACCTCTTGTCGGATCTGCTCGTCCTCGAAATCGCCTCGCCATTGGCGCAGCACGGTGCCGCCGATCGCTTCCATGCGGGTATCCAGGGGGATGATCCAGTCCTCCTCCACCTCGGCAACCACCGCACTCCTACCCGGCGTGAGTTCCCGGCCGACCTTATCGACGAACTCCCGACCGATCCCGAGGTTGAAGAGGTCGCTCCACCCGCCGAGCAGCGCTCCACCCGCAGCGCCACCCAACACGGCCGCCGGACCGCCGAGCACGCCGACCAACCCGCCCAGCAAGGACCCCACCCCGGCGCCGAGCGGGCCTTGCGTCATGGTTTCCCGCACCGCCAACTTTCCGTCGGCGGCCTTCGTGACGACGACCATGCCGTAGAGCGTGAGACTGCCCTCTGCCTGAAGATTCTTCATGACGCGTGTGCCTTCGTACGCGTCTTTCTCCGTCGGGAAAACCGCCACCACGAATTTGCTCATCGTACCTCCTCCCTTCTGCGTTGAGCAAGACCTCACGCCTAACATAGACCGGCCACAGCGCGAGTCGCATCCATCCAGGATAGATCTCGGGGATGGGTTTTTCGCAATTCGCAAACTGAACCCTTTCTCAGTTGGGCGTCGTTGGGGCACGCGGCGGAAGCCTGGCGCGTTCAAGACGGCGACACGCCATCGCTCGACAAGGCACCCTCGTCGCCGCAACTCCACAACGCCCGCCGCGCACACCCCCGGGGCCGCCTCGCCACCGCCGGCGCGCCAAACGGGGTAGAAGTGCCGCGCCGTCTGCGCAGCACCCCAAACGATGTCTCGCAAGAAAAGATCCACTCGCGGTCTCTATCTCGGATAGATGAATCTCGCGCTGCCGAGTTCGTAGCGTAAGGGTAGCGGGGCGAATCGCGTCGGAGGGGACGGCCATGCGGAAGGACTGTTGTGCTTATGAGCGTCCGAGAGAACGCTGCCCGTTAACGGACTGGACGCAGCAATGGAACCTGCCGTGACAGCACATCGGGACAAACCGGCCCGGTACCGTATTCGCGTCCAGGGTAGGTTACCTGCTCGCTGGGCCGAGTGGTTCGACGGCTTCACCCTGTCCTACGAGGCTGGCGAAGACACCATTTTGACTGGCAGCGTCGTCGACCAGGCAATGCTCCACGGGTTGATCAGTCGCGTGCGCGATCTGGGGCTCACACTTGTGGCGGTCGAACTGTTAGATGTGGACGCTCTCAACCATTAGAAGCGAGTGCAGGTCGGGCGGATCGTGGGGGGGAGGTGCGGAATGGAACCACATAGGGCGCCGAGTGGCCATCGTCTGGGCCGTCACTCTCGTTCCGGGAGGGTTCGGCCGACGAACGCCGCCAAGGCGTGACCGCCGTGTTCCCGCATTCGGCCATGGGGTAGCGGCCGCCGCAGGGTTCTCCAAGCGTCCCGTCAAAGAGTTTAACCCGTGCCTACACACGTGGTCGTCTGGATCGATCACAAGGAAGCGCGTGTCTTCCATGTCCAGCCGGAGACCCCCGGTCACGTGCAGCCAGAGCCAATCGACGAAGCGACGATCCTGTCGCCACAGCATCTGATCCACCGGCACCCACAGGGGCTCGGAGAGGCGAAAGAGCACCCCGAGGATGCCGCGAGGTTCTTCCACGAGGTCGTGCGCTCGATCGAGAGTGCCGACGCCATTCTGGTCGTCGGGCCCTCAACAGCGAGGCTCGAACTGCTACGGTACGTGCAACGCCACGACCAGAAGCTCCAAGTCAAGATCGTCGGCATTGAGACGGTGGATCACCCTACGGACCGAGAGATCGTCGCTTACGCCAGGAAGTACTTCAGAGCGAGCGATCGGATGTAAGGTCCGTGGCGCTTTGAGGGGAAACCAACCTAGCCTCCTCCGAGCTTTCGACGCCGTTTGATTATCCGCCGACGTTTCCATCCTTCCAAGTCGGACACCCGGCGCGCGTTCTGGCTGCGGCGCGCCCGCTCGACGTGTGGGCGGAGCGCGCTGGTGCAGCGAAACTTGCCGAGTTACCGCACGGCACGACACCATGCTTCGCGTGCAGGCCCCTCGAAGCCCTCGGGGAGTGTCCTGATCCCAGGGCCCATCGCGTGTCGAAAACAGGATCGAGTGCAGGTTTGGCCCCAGTGGCGCGTCAGCCGGTCTAGTGGAGCGCAACCGTCCATAGGCCGGTCCCGCTTGCAGGTTGTACACGCAGGAGTGGAAATTCCTTGAAGCCTCCCAAGTGTCGCATCGGGGCGGGCACACAGGTGTCGTCCTTGAGGGCCGCCTGGAGTCCTTGCCACTCGTCCTCCAAGTGTGCCTCGAATGCCCCAAGGCCCTGGCCATCCACGCCCCACGTCCCGCGGTTCGCTTTGATCAGCGTCCAGGCTCGCCGGAGATTCGGCAGGCCCACGACGCCCAACACTGCGGCCGGTCGAATCGGCTGTGCGGCGACATTTCGAAGAAACGCTTCGCGCGCACCCGTTACTGGAGGCATAGGGCCAGGGCGACAAGCCGTCCCCCTACCTAAGGTCCTCGTAGATTGCGGAAGCGCGTCTGAACAGCTCCTCTGACTCGGAAAGACGATGCTCACCCAGCATAGCGATGCGTCGGATCCCAAGGCTATTCGTCACGATGATCTCACTGGCTCGGGCGAAATCGGCCAAAGACAGGGCGGTTTCACGAACCTCCAATTTCTTCAACAGATGATACCGTACTGTGCCTGGCAGCGCACCGTCAAGAAGACGCGGCGTCACGATTTCGTTGTCAATGAGGGACAACAAATTACCGGAGGTCGCACAGACAACACACCCCTTTGTGTTCAGCATGACCGCGTCGTCGGCACCTTGCTCCAGCGCTTCATTAAGAGCGAGCAAGTTGTCTTGATACGATAACGACTTGATCCGACACAATGGCGAGGATTCATTTCTCCGAGTGATCGCGGCGATAACCGCACGTATCGTGGGTGACCGCTGAAGACGGGGAAACCCCACGATGCAGACGGTCGGTATAGCTGTCCGGGACGGCGCAAGCCCCCGGACACCCACGCCGCGCGTCACGGTAAGACGCAATACTCCTTCCGCGATGTGGTTGACGAGTCGCGTACGCTCAAGCGCGGACGGGAGATCATAGTATTGGTGCACTGGCGGTAACCGCAGCAGCGCGAGCGCGTCCCTGAGACGGGCCAGGTGTGCGCTGACATCGATGCATCTTTCCGCTCGGACACAGAGCGTTTCAAACGCACCGTCGGCAAGTGTAAATCCCCTGTCTGTCGGCGAAATTCGGACACAGCCGAGGGGAACAATCTCGCCGTTCAAGAAGACATGGTCGAACACCACGAGTCGAGCACCCTCCCCTACCGCATCGGCAGCTGCCGCGCCACCCGCGCGCCAGCGCCAGTTTCGCTGATCGCCGCCGCTCGGAGCAGTGCGGCCGCCTTTAGTTCAATTTCAGCGAATTCGCTTTCGGGATCGGAAAGTGCGACGATGGCCCCTCCGGATCCAACAACGCTGCGATTCGGGTCGGACACAATCGTGCGGATCAAGATATTGAACTCCGCGGTCCCGCTCAAACTGAAGAACCCAATAGCCCCCGAGTAGATGCCACGCGCCGTACCCTCGAGCCGGTCGATGATGTCCATCGTGCGGCGCTTCGGGGCACCGGTCATTGATCCCCCGGGGAAGAGCGCCCGGAAGCAGTCAACCGCGTCGTAACGTGGCGACAGAGTCCCTTGCACGGTCGTCACGAGTTGATGCACTGTTTGATACGACTCCACGGCCATGAGGCTTGGCACGTGGACCGATCCGATTTCACAAACCGAACCAAGGTCGTTTCGAAGTAGATCCGTAATCATCAAATTCTCAGCACGGTCCTTTTCGCTGGAGGCCAAATCTTCGCGCAGTTGCGCGTCTTCCGGCGGGGTCGCCCCGCGCCGGCGCGTTCCCTTGATGGGTTTGGTGATCACGGTACGGTCCGTGCCGATATTCAAGAATCCCTCGGGCGAGGAGCAGAGCACGTGCAAGTCGCCGAAGCGCAAATATGCTGAATAGGGCGCGGGATTGACGCGACGGAGTATCAGATACGTATGCAATGGGTCGCGTAGTGCCGCGAAATACCGACGGTTGGTGAGGCACACTTCATAGCTTTCGCCTGCCCGGATTTCCTCAAGACACGCGCGAATGAGTCGACCGTAAATAGACTGCGGGGAGCGCCAACGACCTCCAAGAATTCGGAGATCGACGTCTCGCGGTATAGTCGCGTCCGCCACGGCGGGACGCTGGAGGACCGCGGCACACTGATCAAACCAAGCGTCATCAAACGTGCTTCCACGCGATACGAGACACACGACGTACAGTGCTTTCTCATCGTGATCGAAACAGAGGAATTTGCCGGGGAAGATCAACTGCGCATCGGGGTGCGGCGAAGCATGCCGCCTCGCTCCGCCGCACAGACTCTTCAATTCATAGCCGAGATAACCGACATAGCCACCCACGAACGGGAACGCTGTCTGTTGGCACTCTATGTGGGTGGAGCTGAGGAGACGCTGCAATGCACCAAAAATATCGGCGTCGATTTGCCGTATGCTGCCGTCACTGAGTATTTGATGAGTATGACCGCTCGGGAGCGTGTACGACAGTCGATATGAGTGAGGTCCCGATACGTCCCCCATGTAAGAAAAACGGCCTGTATACGGAGTTCGCAGGCTGCTGTCGAGCCAAAACGCCGAAGGGGAGTGAGAAAACATCGCACGAAACACTGTCGCAGGATCGGCATAGCGCTGTAGGCGCCGGCACTCCACCCTGTATTGGTGGTGGTGCGTCGGCTGCCCTGGAGGTCGACCCACCGCTCGGGATGAACCCGACGTTCTCCATGGGGTGGCAGTCACAAAGGCGCGCCGGGCGGAGCGGCTATCGGTACGTCCTGTCATGTCACGGAAATTCTGCAGGAGTCGCTTTCCAAACTCCGTCAGGATGGACTCTGGATGAAATTGCACGCCCCAGTGTAATCGCCGATCGTGTTGAACGGCCATAACCAAACGATCGTCGGTCCAGGCTGTAACGGTCAACCCGTGAGGAAGCGGGGCAGCCGCTATCAGCGAGTGATATCGCACCGCCACGAACGGTGAGGGGATTCCGTCAAAGATGCCGGTTCCGACATGGTGAATCTGGCTGAGGCGGCCGTGCATTGGGGTCGGCGCTCTCACAACCTCCCCACCGCACGCGTGACACATTGCTTGATGGCCGAGGCAAACGCCAAGGATCGGCACCTCCGCGTGCGCGAGGATGTCTCGGCACACCCCAACGTCGGACCGTCGCCTCGGAGTCCCGGGGCCGGGTGAAATGACGATGTTGTCACACGGGAGATCTCGCAATTCGGACCACGCGATTTCGTCGTTTCGTACGACGGTCGGCTCACAATCGTTGACTTCCGCGAGAAGTTGGAAGAGGTTGTACGTAAAGGAATCGTAGTTATCGACCAGGAGGGTCCTCATGACTCGCTATCCTCGGCTGCGCAATAGGTGCGAAGCCATGTGTGATACACGGCGTGCAAGGAGTCGAGAGATCTGCACTCCGAGGGTGCCCAAATCACGGCCCGGAAACTCGGCCCGCTGACAGCCTTCAAATAGAGTCCGTCTGCGTAGCAGTAGGCATAACGGACCGCCAGGGGACGACGCTTCCAGGCCTCGTACTCCGCCCGCCACTGCTCCTTGAGCCGCGCGATCGACGACGGGCCAAGGGGGGGCCGCCTCTCCCAGAAAGCTCCGGAGCGCGGGTTCGAAGTCCCCCGTCACCAGGCCCTGCAGGTAGAGCTCGGGCAACAAGGCCCGAATCGATTCGCTCGATTGCCGGTAGCGAGGCAGGGGCTGCCAGCGGAACGGTTCCTTCGTGTCGCGCGCGCGCGGGGGTCGGATCTCGAGGGTGCCGCACCCCACCGCGATTTTGCGCACTTTCCCGACGCCATTACGATAGCCTCGCTCTCGTCGCCCGGGTTGCCGCACGGAGCCAGCGCGTCCGAGAAACTCTTCAAACTCTTGTTCCAACGCGCCGACCAGCATGCGCTGCGCCCCCTCACGCGCCACGGCGTCCAAGATCGACCCCCACTTCCTCCCTGTCCCACTCCCTGGCACTGGCGCACTCCTTTCCCTTCCCCGGCCAAGGAGGTTTCCGATGTGTGCATCTCGGAAATGATACGCCGCCTGAATTGCCACCCCTTCTGGCCTTAGCTCCGGTGGGAGAAGGTAGAGATTCCAGAGATTCACCCTCCACCAAAGCGAGGCAAACTCATACTGCTTGAGCGCTGCCGGCCGATAGTCGGGATTTGTGCCAAGGCGTACTTCCTGCCGGGAGGAAACGCCGACGATCTCCTCTAGGAACCTGTACAAGGCAATCCGAAACTACCGGCCCGGCCGGGTCTGGTTTCGGTCATTTGCGATGCTGTGCGTTCGGCGCCAGATCCCCACGGTCGTGAGGACCGCTACCCGCGGGAAGTGTCGTCCTCTCGACAACGCAATCTCATTCGATACGCGGGTCTGTGGCAAGCACCGATCTGTGCGGTCCATAGGCGACACGCTTCGGGCGCCCAACGTCAAGCATCATAAACAATCTGACTGTGAGGTTCACGGGTCATGAGTGAGAATAGATACCGGGTGGCGACTGGAGCAACTCTCACCGATGGTAGCCGGGGCGTGACGAGACGAAGTAATGAGGGCTCACGGGTGGACGCGAGTACACTGGGAGAAAGGATCTGCACCCGGAAAGATTCCAACAAGCAACCGAAGACACAGTCACCCGGAGAAACGCTCCTCCCGGAGGGCTGCTGGTAGCACGGGGGGATTTATTTGGATTCCGGTAGACCTTGTAGCACAGTTTTTTCCTTCAACCCGGGATCAGCGGGTTCATGAGCGAGTTGGCGCTGTACGCGCTGCGGCCCCCCGCGTGGGGCCACTGGGCTTTCTTGTTTCACGTGTCGGTGGCGATGGAGCTCGTGTTCCTCGCGCCCTTCATGAAGTTCGCCCACGCGGCCTACCGGCCGGCCGCGCTCTTCTTCATCGCCCTTGCGGAGGCGCGTCACAAGAGCGAGTCATAGAGGGGCAACGGCGGAGGCGCGGTTGGAGAGCGTGATACGAGGCCGCTGGCGCTAGGTGAGTGCGCGTCTCACGCGCTCCCCGACACCGCGCAACCGGTCGACGGGCTCGTTGGAGAACACGAAGCGCACGTACTTCCGGCTGCTGACGCTCCCCCAATTGATCATCGGGGTCGCCGCGATCTTGCCCAGTTCGAGCAGGCGTTTTGACGCGGCCGGAGCGTCCCACCCCAGGTGCGAGACGTCCAGCAGCAGCGACCAGCCGCCATGCGGCGGGACGACGCCGAAGTCCCGCAGCTCTTCCAGCAGAACATCTCGGCGGCGTTGCCATTCGGCGACACAGGAGGGAATGCCATCATCCGGGTCGTTGATGGCGGCTGCCACCGCCCCCATCGCAATTCCCGTCTGACACACGACGTTGCTGATGCTGACTCGCGCCGCGTCCGCGACGAGGGCGGCGGGTCCGACCACCCATCCCACGCGCCACCCGATCATGCGATACTCTTTCGACGCGGATCCGACCGTGACGACCCGTTCGCGCATGCCCGGGAACGACGCGGGGTGGATCACGGCGCCGCCGTCATAGAGGACGCGCTCCATTGCCGAATCGTTGATCAACCAACAGTGGGCGCGCCGGCAGAACCCGGTCACTGCCTGCCACTCTTCATGATCAAACACCGCACCTGTTGGCATGCCGGGGCTCATCATCAACGCTGCCTTCACAGGGCCTAGATCGATCCGCGCCAGCGCCTCTACGTCCAACCGCCATCCTCGCGCCGACGGGATGAGTGGCACAAAGCGCGGAACTCCTCCCGCAAGCCGCACGCGGTTGATCAGTCCAACATAGGTCGGGTCGGTCAGGAGTACTTCGTCATCGGGCTCCAGCGTCGCCAACAAGACGTTCAGGATGCCCGACAGTCCGCCGGCGCTGATGATGCATTCGGTCGCCCAATCGTAGTGCTGGTCCGATTGGCTCCCCACCAGATTGGCGGCGGCCTGTCGCAGAACGTCAAGGCCAAAGAACGGCAGATAACTGTTGGCCTCGTCTTGGTCGACGGCGCTCTTCGTGAATTGGAGTGCGCTTTGCGGCGGCCGTAGATCGGTGTCAAGATTCTCAAGCCTGAGCACGTCGGGGTCCTTGAGACTGTCGGCAAGATCGCCCATTTGCTCGACGCCAATTTTCGTGATATGTGCGAGCCGAGTTGCCGGCATGGATTCCCCCCCATTCGGAGCCGGTTGCTTCACGCCCGCGGACGGCGACCCATGGCCCGGATCGCATGCGTGGCACCATGTGGCGGTGGTGTTCTCCGGGGACAGGAGCCCGAACTCCGCGCGCGAGCACTCCCCTGCCCTACACCACGTCCCAAACGTGGTTTTTGTTCGTGACGCGGTTCGGCGCTACCGAGGACACTGTTGCGGCACGAGATACCCGCGCCCACCTCGATGGTGCGAGCATATTAAGAGCACCCATCATCCGTCGTTGCAGCAACGCAAGTATCGGGGCGAGCTGGCCAGAGCCCCCCCTTCAATCAAAATCTTGTGCAGGCGAATCACGACCACGGTTGAGCTGAAGCGCATCGTACCGATAGCTGGAAGGAGCCAGTTCGCGTCGCCCGATGTTCCTGTTTCTGTCTCGGTCCCATCGTCGCTGGAGCGGAGCCAGTGCGCCACTTCGTCATCGTTGACGACCTCACGGGCGCGCTGGCGTAGCTCAGATTACGTTGCAGAAGGATCGGCGTAGTTGAAGGGGATTGGCCCTAATGTTCGGGAAGACCAAAAGATTTGGATAGAGCGCCGGTCCTACAGGTCGACCTCACGATCGCGGCGCTGCCCGCGTCCTCGATTTGCCGTCCGTGCATGCGCACGCGGTGCTGCCCCGTGTAGACGGTAAACTGCGGACCACGCACGAATCCCAAGAGCGTCATCCCGAATGCCTCGGCGACGTCACAGGCGAGGCTTGAGGGCGCGGAGACTGCCGCGACGATCGGAACACCGGCCGTTGCGGCCTTCTGCACAATCTCGAAGCTGGCCCGGCCGCTGACCATGACGATGTGGTTACGTAATGGGAGCTGCCGTGCCAGGAACGCGTGCCCGATCAGTTTGTCCACCGCGTTGTGCCGCCCCACGTCCTCTCGGACCGCCAACAGACGGCCGCTACGGTCGAACAGCCCCGCGGCGTGCAGGCCTCCGGTCTTGCCGAAGATCGTCTGCGCAGTCCGGAGCGTCTCCGCAAGGCAGCCGATGGTTTCGTCGTCGACGGTGAGACCGTCGTCGGTAACGGCACCGACCCCTCGCACGTAGATCGCGTCAATCGACGCCTTGCCACACACGCCGCAACTGGAGCTCGTGTAGAAGTGGCGGCGAAGCCGGTCCGCGTCGTACGGCGCGCCGGGCTGCAATGCGACGTTCACGATATTGTAGTGCTGCACGCGGTCCACGGATGGATCGGTGCAGTAGCTGATCGTGTGCACGTGGTCGGGCGTGCGAAGCAGCCCTTCCGTGTAGAGGAACCCGGCCGAGAGTTCGAAGTCATGGCCGGGGGTGCGCATCGTGACCGAGACCTGGACGAACGGCCCTCCGCCCGGCGGGTACACCCGGATCTCGAGGGGTTCCTCCACCGCCAGCACGTCCGTACGCGCCTGCCGGATGCCCTCGCGAACCTGGAGGACGTGACGACGTGACGTGCTCGTTCGCACGGCCATTGGCTCGGCGCTATCCGAAGACCTGTCGACGGGCGATGTCATCCATGTCACCTCAAGCGAGAGTGCATAGAGGGTAGAGTCCTACGCGCATCGCAACATCGATCCTGGGAGCCCGGCTGGTCCTATCCGGATTCCGCTTTCCCGGCGCCAACAGTCACGGGGTGTATCACCCTCTCTGGGATCACCTCGCAAATGGCGTTATAGTCTGGCTCGCCACAGCTCGGATCGTAGTGTCCGGTCCGAATCAGGGCGTTGGCCTCGGGCCAGTGAATCTCCAGGTTACCGGGAGTGACGTCGGCGATGCGTACCTTACCTCTGAACTCGCCCGCCTCGGAACGCAATCGCACTGGATCCCCAGTCTGGACGCCGACACGCCGTGCATCCTGGAACGCCATGATCACGTCGTCGCGATCAGACCCTGTCAACGGATCGTAATTCTCCCACACCATGCTGTTGAACTGGTTACCCCGACGGGTGCTAACGTGAAACTGGCCCGGTGGCACGTTCCGCTCAGGCCATCGCACGATCTGGAAGTGTGCTTTCTTGTCCGAGGTGTTGAAGCGATAGTCAGCACAGAGCCGCGGCCCGCCCCACTGGATCTGATCGCCTTTTTTGTGGAGGTGTTGAATGCCCTGATACGCTTCGACCACCCGCGCGATGTCCTCGCGAATCTGCTGGGTGCCGGCGAAGTGGATCTGGGATCGGCGCTCGGGAAAGACCCGCTCGGCGATCAACATCGGAATTTCCCACTCGGGCCGCGCCTCGCCGATGCGCCGCCCCGGGATCTCTGGGCTATAAATGATGCGCCGTTCGGTCGTCGTCTCGGTTACGCCGCCTGCCGTCTCATATCGCGTTGCCCCCGGCAGAATTACTGAGACTTCGCCGGGCGGCAACAGCATCATCGGATTGATGACGATGTCCTGGAGAATGCGCACGGGGACGCGTTCCAAGGCTTCCCGTACGTACGCAGGATCAGGCATCGTCTCCAGAAAGTTCCCGCCCGCGGAGTACAGGACGTCGAACTTCCCATCGTGCGCCGCGTGAATCGCAGCGGACGCCGTCAATCCGGGTTTGGCGGGGACTTCAAACCCCCAGAGCTCCTTCATCACCGCCATCGTCGTCAGATCTCCGACCTTGCGTCCCTGTCCGTAGGTTCCGGGAACGGCTCCGACCTCCGCGCCGCCCTGGACACCTGAGTGGCCCCGGATCGGGTTCAGGCCGGTATGGGGACGGCCGATGCGCCCCATCGCCAGCGCAAGGTTGCTGATCGCGAAGACGTTCTGCTGGCCGTGCTCGTGCTGGGTCACCCCCATGGACCACGTCGTAATGGACGTGTCTACGCTCGCATACAAGTCCGCGAACCGACACATCTCCGCCGCCGTCGTGCCTGATCCCCGTTCCAACTGCTCCCACGAAAACGCGCGGACGTTCTCTCGCAGCGCGTCGAAGCCGCTCGTATAGTTTGCGATGAACACCTGATCAACGCGGTTCGTCTCGACCAGGTGTTTGAGCGCGCCGGTAAAGAACGCGGCGTCGCCACCGTTCGTGACCCGGAAGAACTCATCGGCCACCCGGGTACCGAAGAGCGCACTGTCCCACGACGAGGGCACCCAGTAGCGGTCGAGCCCTTCCTCGCGGTAGGTGTTGACGACAACAACGCGGGTGCCTTTCTTCTTCGCCTCGTCAATGTACTTCATCGCTACCGGTTGGTTACTTGCGAGGTTGGTGCCGACCAGCACGAGAAGGTCCGTACCGATCCAATCAGCGTACGAGCACGTCGTTGCGCCATAGCCGATCGTCATCGACAACCCCGACGTGCTGGGCGCGTGACAGATACGCGCGGCGTTGTCGATGTTGTTGGTGCCGAGAAAGCGCGTGGCTTTCTGGAACGCGAAGTACGTTTCGTTCGGCATGCCGCGCGACGTCATGTAGACGTAGAGACGGTCAGGATCCCGCTCAACCGTGCGCCGAACTTCGCGTGCGCAGGCATCCAGGGCCTCGTCCCAGGAGCACCGCCGGTAGCCCGGTTCGCCCTTGCGCCAGATCATCGGGTAAGGAAGGCGCCCCTTCTGGCGCAGCTCTTTGCTGGACAGATGCCGCAGTGCTTCCGGACGCTCCAACGCGCGCTCGTCCGCGGCAGGCATCGTGTTCAGGCGCAGCATCTTCAAACGGATCGTGCAGAGGTGAACGCCCTGGATCGTCCAGTCACGCATCCCAACGGTCCCGAGCGAACAGCCGTCGCAGCAACCGTCGTTGAGGATTCGCCACGCGTAGGAAAGCTCGTCGCGATTGTCTCGAAACACTCTCGCCATCTCGACATAATGGTTAGGCTTGACGTAGCCTAACCCGATCGGCGAAGGTCCTACGTAATGGCGCGATGTGGTGCGGCCGCGCTTCCTGACGAGCACCCCGCCCGCTACCACACCGAGCAACGCCACTCCTCCGAGAATCCGGGGCCACCGCTTCCAAACCGTCACGCTCGACCTCCTCTCCCGCTGCACCATCGGCTCGCTCACCATCCGGCCCACAGCGCGACCCTGCTCCCCCTCGGTGCGTGAGCATCGCGGCATCCTACGTAGCGGGAGCGGTCGTCCTCACATTGCCGCGCGCCAGTGCACAACCATCAGCACTCCTCTCAAAGCTCTCCGCTGCCCGCAGCCGTCACTTCCGTCTATCGCCCGCGATTGCCGCCAACCCACGCGGCCACAACGTCAGCCAGCCTCGTCCGCCGTCGATGAGTCGCAGGCGCTTCCACCGGCTGAGAATGCGACTCGTGGTGTATGGAGTGGCGCCCACAAAAGCGGCCAAGTCCCGGTGGGCGAGCATCACCCTCACTGCTGGACTCCCCTCCACACGTCGGCCGATGGTAGCGCCCAAGCTCAGTAGCGCACGTGCAACGCGCCGCTCGAGTGATTCCGTAAGCATCCCGTGGAGGCGGTCCCATTTCTCCTGAATCCGCGCGGCCATGAGGCAGAAGCTGTTGTGCGCGATCACAGGATGGTCGGTCAGGATGCGCACCAGAACCGCCGCAGGCCATGCGAGCGCCGCACTATCCTCGCTCGCTTGCGCGGAGACCATATGCCCGGAACCGCCCAATGCGTCCTCATAGCCGAAGGGTTCCACCGGCGTCACAAACCCGAGGATCGCGCGGCGATCGCCGGAGCCAGATCGAATCAGCTGCACTCGCCCCCGAAGCAGCACATAGATCTCAACCGGCTGATCGCCCTGACGAAAGTAGAACCCGCCCCGACTGGCCGGCCGCACGCGGGCGTACTCAAGAATCCTTCGCAACGTTACGTCGCTGATGCTTCGGAAGAGCGGACATCGTTGTAACTGCCGAACCTTGCGACTTCCCACAGCCACCGAATGCCGCGACGCTCGACTCCCTGGGACGACCGTTGCTGCAGTCATCTCCGTCCCCAACCGCGAGCCCCGAAGAAAAGGTGCGTTGCACACCACATCACGCCGGCTCGGCACCCTCGATCTCGGTGTCTCGCATACCGACCAAAGAACTCAATCCATGGATAGCACGTATCTACGTGTGGTGTCGTTGCGTTCACGCAAGGACCGCCGTCAACGTCGTGACTGCGGTCGCGCATTCAGTCAACTGGTCACGCAGGTGAACACCGTGATAACGCACCTCCCGCGGTCGCGCCAGCACCATGATCCGAGACCCTGGGCCGTCCTGGTGGAACGTTGCTCGCTTTTCAAGGGGCTCGACGCTGAGACTCTCGGGGCGCTGCTCCGGTCTGCCCGCCCATGCGTCGCAAAGCGCGGTGAGTTCTTCTTCCTTGAGGGAGACCCGCCGAGGCAAGTTTTTGTGCTGGTCCACGGGAGGGTCAGACTCGTTCGGTCAGACCCACAGGGACGCACGCTCATCGTGAGACTCGTCAGCCCGGCGGAGTCCTTCGGATTAGTCGCCGTGTGGGCGGGAACTGTTCATCGCGTCGCCGCACAAGCCGCGGAGACGAGTCACGCGGTTGCGTGGGACGCCGCAACGATGGCGCAGCTTACACGCCGGCACCCCGGGATGGCGCACGCGAGCCTTCGTCTCATGGCAGAACGCGTTGAGCAAGGGTGGAACTCGCTCCAGGACTTGAACACGAGGTCAATCGAATGCCGGGTCGCGCGCGCGCTGTTACGACTCGCCCACCACACTGCTCCCACCGCCACCCCCGAACCGGCCATTACCGTGGACCTGCGCGAACAGGATCTTGCTGAACTTGTTGGCGTCACGACGTTCACGATCAGCCGTATCCTGTCGGCGTGGAAACACCGTGGTCTGGTCGATGTCGGGCGCGCCCATATCTTCGTCCCCGACCCGCGATGGCTCTGGCTGGTTGCGGCCGCGAGCGATGCACGCGACATCAAAGGACACCATGCCGTAGATCACCTCGCGAGATAACTCGCCTAGAGGTGTCGTGCCGGCCCGGATGCCGGGACGTGATGCGCCCCATAGGTCCCCCGGCACTGCCTTTGGAATCCCACTGAAACGTTCTCCGCGGAGCGCACTGGGCAACTACCTGTTCGGCATCTGGTCGCATGCGTGGATTCCGCCGGCGCGGGCCAATCCCGTCAAACGACACCAGCCATGCTTGCGTTCGCGCAACGACGAACTCCGGGGTGGGTGTTAGGCTTTTCGCGGATTCGCCGCCAAGTCGGAGACCGGAGGGGATTGCGATGTCACAAGTGTTTCCTCAATCCACATTCTTCCCGTTCGTGGTCGGGCTGTTCGGTCTCGGTACGTGCTACTTCGTCTGGGGCGGGCAGGGGTTGTTCGGCTACCCCAAGTCCGATCCGGACGTCGAGAAGACCGTCGGGCTGTGGGGCGTTTGGATGGGTGGGTTCATGCAGTTCATCACGGGCGTGTGGCTCTTTACGGGTCTAACGTGGTTCCCCGTGTTTAGCAAGGCGGCCCCCGTGTACATGGCGGCGCTCGCATTCACGGCGTACGGCGTGCACTGGTTCGTAATGGGACACCGACGGTACATTCGCGCGAGTGCGGCGCCCGGCGCGTGGATGTGCATCGCGTATGCATGGCTTTCCATCATCGGCGTCATCGCGTTCTCCGCCGCCGGCGATACCCCGGTGGCGATTGTGTTCATCCTGCTGGCACTCATCTACCTCTCCGAGTTGGTGGGCCGGTTTGCGAACGCAGCGGCATTTCTGAAGTTGCAGAATGCGTGGCAGCTACTGAACGGCATCTGGCTCATGTACCTCACGTTCGCGTTCACCTTGAACTTCGCGAACGGGATGCACTTTTGGGTTTAGGAGGTGAGGCCTGAACCTCCACTTCTGAGGGCAAACATCGTAGCCTCTCTCCCATTGCCGACCCGGCCTTCGTGAAGATCGCCGAGGCCGCGGGGCTGCTCGGCCTGCGGGCCGACGGCCCCGGGCAGGTGCGGCCCCTGCTCGAGCAGGCCCTTCGCCACGAGGGGTCTGCGCTTCTCGACATCACGGCAAACCGCCA
>DASPUZ010000067.1:0-20429 GCA_035622635.1 bacterium
TAGCCCGTGGTGGCACAGAACTCGTTCAGCATCGGGTGCTTGGCGGTCGGTGGGGCGAGCGTGTAACGCGGGCGGATGGCACGGACGTACTCGCGGCGGGCAGCAGGGGTCACCGGGGCCTCCGGGGCGATAGGGTGTCGAAAGGAAACGCCCGGTAAGATTTTCGATGGCGCGACGATAGGCCTCACGGTAAGATTTTAGACGGCGTGATTCGTCGTGATGAAAAACATGATGATATATGATATAGTAACCATACGGGTCTGCTTGCAATGATTTCACGAGGTTCAGGGGAGGGCACCTGACATTTCCACGTCGCTCTCTCATTCACGTCGGCCCACGGCTTCTGATCTTGTCATTCGGGAAATCCTAGCGCATATCCGCGAGGCGCGATTGCGGCCGGGAGACCGGCTGCCATCGGTGCAGGCGTTGGCGGCCCAGGTCGGAGTTGCTCCACCCACGTTGCGCGAGGCTTTGCGCCGTCTCCAGGCAACCGGCGTCGTAGAGATTCGCCACGGCTCAGGCGTCTACGTGCGTCGCGCCACGCCGCGATTGGTGCTGGCCGGTTACACCCCCACAAAGCTCGAGGACAAGGTGCTGCTGGATCTGCTCGAAGCTCGATTGCTTATCGAACCCCGGTTGGCCAGACTGGCCGCCGAGCGATCCACACCGGCAGACCTCGATGCTCTCGACGTACTCCTCTCGGAGTCGGCGAAGTTCCTCGACGGACCGTACGACAAGCTGGACGACCTGAATCTCCGTTTCCATCGCGGGATTGCGAACTCCGCCGGCAATGCCGTCCTTGCGGAGGTCATCGACGCGTTGCTGGACGTCTATGCGATGGAACAGCTCGAGATCCAGTTCCTCTATGACGACCGCGGCGCGGACCACCGGCAGCACCTCTCGATCCTGGCCGCGATACGTGCGGGTCGAGCGGAGGACGCGGGCACGCTGATGCATCAGCACCTCCAAGGGGTCATCGGGGCGGTGTCCGCGCGACTTGCCCGTCAGGCGCGGAAACCCGGTGAGATACCTCACGGCCGCTGACCGGTAAGAGATCGCGCCGGCCTGACGCGAAGCATCGTAGCTGTGTTTCGAGCCGCCTTGGGTGCTGGGGCGGCTGGTAACGCCGTCCGCCCGAGAGGTGCCGCCATCTTTCTGGCTCCGGGTGCGAGATTGGGATCTAGAGTCTGTCCTTGAGTGACACCGAGACGGAGGGATCGGCCCAGCGGGTGTTGGGGATGAGCGGATACCAGTCCGGCCGCCCGGGATCCCGGTCGTAGCGGTAACTCCCCAGTTCCCGATAGAGCTCGGCATACCGGCCCACCTTGGCTCGGTCCAGACGCACTCCGAGCCCCGGACCGGTTGGGACCGCGATGGCGCCGTCTCGGTATTCGAACCTGCCACCTTCGATGATGTCGTCCGTGAGGTGGTGGTAGTGTGCATCGGCGGCGAACGTGAGGTTGGGGATCACCGCAGCAAGATGCAGCATCGTTGCCAGTTGGATGCCGAGCTCTCCTGAGGAGTGCACCGTGACCCCAAGTTGGAACGTCTCGCACACGCCCGCGGCTTTGATACAGGGTCGGATGCCGCCCCAGAACGTCGTGTCCAGCAGCACGACGTCAACGGCCGGTTGCAGAATGTTGGTCGCCAGTTGTTCGAAGTTGACGACGACGGTGTTCGTGGCGAGCGGCACGCGGATGCGTTCTCGCAGCTGTCGCAGGCCGTTCAGGCCCCACGTGGGATCCTCCAAGTAGTCGTTCCGCAAGTCCTCGATGGCGCGGCCGACACGCGTGGCGTCTTCCAGGCTCAGGACAGCGTTGGGGTCGTAGCGGAGCGTGTCCTCCGGAAACGCGCGCCCCAGCGCACGATAGCATCCCAGCTCGTGATCGGGCGGATAGACCCCGCCTTTCAGTTTGTGAGTTCGAAATCCGTACCTCGCTCTCAGGTCACGGGCGTGCGAGACCACCTGGTCGATGGTGCGCACCTCGCCGGTGCCCGTGGCCGGATTGGCATAGCGAAAGAAGAGATAGCTGGCGAATGGGACGTGCTTGCGCAGGGCACCCCCGAGCAGGTCGTGAACGGGCATTCCCACGGCTTGACCGATCAGGTCCAAGCACGCGAACTCGATGGCGGCATGCAACTGGGTGCGGTTGTTGTAAAGGCTTGCCGTAGGGTTGCAGATCTTGAACCGGAGAGCCTCCAGGTTGACGGCGTCGTGACCGAGCAAGTACGGTTTGAGTGCGATGACCGCACGCTCCGCGCTCTCGCCGCCACCCCCGAGCTCGCCGAGGCCGACTAGGCCACCTTCCGATTCGAGCTCGAGAATGGTGCGCACAAACCGCCCCCAGTGGGCCCCGTTGCTGTGCCGCAGCGGGGCTTCCAGCGGTACCGTCACCGTGGTGGCGCGAATGTCGTCGATACGCAGCGCCTTCATGGGTCCCCTCGGGTTCGCTCGTGACATCCGTTTCCGCGCGACACCTTCCGCAGTCGGTATGGCGAGTATAGCGCCGGACCGGTTACTTGACAACTGCTGATATAGTGACTATGTCGGTATCAACTTGCTTTGTGTGCAGTTCGATGGAATGGAGTTCGGTATCGTCGCGTCGGTCGGACCTCCCAGGCGAGGAGATCCAGGCTCCCGCCGGGAGGGACGGAACCGCCGCTGAAACCCCCGAAACGCCGCCAGGGCGGTTTCCGCTCTCGTGTGCGGCAGTAATCTCATCGGCGTGATGGCGCCGATCGTGACCGGATACATCGTGGGGTCGTCAAAGTCCTTTGACGCGGCCTTTGTCTTGACGGGTGTGATCCTACTGGTCGGTGTGGTGATCTTGTTGGGGCTCACCAGAGGTGGTATCGGCGAGGCGGCAGAAGAAGAGGTCGGAGTTGTCACGGGGCTGCGTGCCAGCCAAGCGCGATCGGTCGTTTCGGTCTAACCTGACAACTCTAGAGTGCGAGCGCGTGTCGCCGGCAGCTTGCTTTCGCACGACCGGGATTCGGCTGGCGTCGTCGCCGGTTCCCGCGTCGTGTCGTGGGCTGACGAGGAACAGGCACACGTGTGTCGCGAGGAGGACACACCGCCCCGCGCGTGGCCGGAACTTGGAGGAGGGGATGTGCTGTGCCCGAGAAACCCCGGGTGAACATCGGTATGATTGGTGCCGGATTCATCGCCGAGACACATGCTCGGTCGTGCGCGGCGGTGACCGGATACGATGTGCGCATCGTCGCCGTCGCGAGCCGCTCGAAGGAGCGCGCTACGACGTATGCTCGCGCGTGGGGTATCCCCGACGTCTGCGATGACTACCGAGAGATCCTCGCGCGGCCAGATGTCGACGTCGTCGATCTGTGCGTGCCGAACTATCTGCACCGGTCGATGACCGAGGAGGCTGCCGCCGCCGGCAAGCATATTATCTGTGCCAAGCCCCTGACCGCGTTCACCGGAGAGGGTCTCACGCCGGGCGCCGATTTTCGGAAGATATCTCGGGCGGGGATGCTGGAGGCGGCGGTCGCCAATGCCGATGCCATGGTTGCGGCGGCGGAGCGGGCTCACGTGCATCTGATGTATGCGGAGAACTGGGTGTATGCGCCGCCGATCGTGAAGGCGAACCGCCTGATTGCGGCCTCTGGTGGGATCGTCTTGGAGATGCGGGGTGGCGAGTGTCACAGTGGATCGCACTCCCCGTACTCGCGGGAGTGGCGGTACACCGGGGGCGGAGCCCTGCTCCAGCTGGGTGTACACCCGGTCGGCGCGATGCTCCACTTGAAACGCCAGGAAGGGCTCCGCCGGCATGGTCAACCCATCCGGCCACGCGCCGTGGTCGCAGAGGTGGGTGATCTCACCCAGACCGTTGGATTTCAAGAACAACAATCCCGTTGGATCGGCGAAGGATGGGTCGACGTGGAGAGCTGGGGGGCGCTCATCATCACTTTTGAGGACGGCAGCCGGGGTATCGTGTGGGCCTCGGAGGCGGTCTTGGGGGGGATGGAGAGCAACCTGCAGATCTTCCTCTCGAACGCGCAGATCCAGTGCAACATGGCACACACCGGCTTGGTGCACGCGTTTGCTCCGAGTCAGGACGTCTTCGCGCAAGAATACCTGATGGAGAAGCTTGAAACGAAGGCGGGCTGGAGCAACCCGGCGCCAGACGAGGATTGGGCGCAGGGGCACCCGCACGTACTGCAAGACTTCGTCGAGAGCGTGGCCACGGGCCGCGAGCCCTTGTCGGACGGCCGTTTGGGACGTGACGTCGTCGAGACGGTCTATGCCGGCTACGTATCCGCTGCCGAGGGTCACCGGGTCGAGTTGCGCCGGTAAGATCGTTCCGGGTGGCAGGATGTGCACCGGTAGGCGGTGGACCGCGGCGTCAGTCGCGGTCGGCGACCCCGGGATCGTGCAGGGACGTGGGACAACGTTGCCTGGGCTGACGATGTCAGGCGCGGCCCGTCGACGTCATTACGGTCAGGGTCGCTTACTTGAGAAATCGAGCGAGCGCAAACGGTAAGAGGGCGGCAACGAAGGCGATGATGGCAAGCACGATCGTGATCTTAATCTGGAAACGCTTGCTGTCGCGTTGCATGGCCAGCTCGAATTGCCGCCGGTTCTCCTCTTGTCTTTCCTGATACTTCTTGCGCTCCAACTCCTCTTGCTGCGCGCGCACGTGCGCGAGGTGCTCCCTGGGACCGAAGCCGGGGGTGTACGGATGCCACTTGGGGCACTTCCTGTCGCGATCGAACACGAGGGCGGCATGCTGCATCCTGTTCAACGGCGTGCCGTACTCGCGCTCGAGATCGGCCGCCTTCACATAGCAATGCGGCACCACAGAGACGACGCCACGGCCGGGCACAATCACTTCTCCGACAAAGGCGTTGCGCTGCGCTTCGTTGACCTCGCGCAGCGCCGGCTCCAATGACGAATCCATGAGGCGCTCGGCCAGGTACCCACAAGTCCGGCACCGCCCCCGCTGCTCAGGCAGGATCAAGTCGCCCACCATGCCCTCGCCTCCCGCGACACACTTCGCCGCCGCCGGGAGCGCCGCCTCTGTCACAGGAGAGGCGGCTTTCCCGCGGCCCTGTACGATCCAGCCCAGGGGGAGGGGCGTCACCTCACGCTGCGATCATGATGGCACGCCGGTGCAGACCGCGCCGCAGTCAACAGTCAGGGTGCCGCGGAGGGTGGAGGCGCCGGGGGGACCGGGATGCTCGTTGCAACTTTGCACAAACGGGGGACGCGGAGGTGATCGGGTCGCTGTCGGCCAGATACCGTCGTCGGGGTCCGAGGACGGCGGAGCGCGCTCCGTGGTCGAGCCTGGGAGACCGCTCCATGAGAAAAAGGCGGCCTGGGCGGCGGTGCCGCCGGTCAGGTTACGATGGGGTCTCAGGCCTCTGGGACCTGGGTATATCATCACTGAATTCGATCGCCACGACCCTCTTCTTGCGGGGTAGCCGCATCCGTGTCATTCCAATCGGGATTTCGCAGCAGGAGACGAAGATCGCGCGTGCGCAGTTCGTCCCGGCGCACCGACGCGCGCCTTAGGATCGACGAGTTGGAGCGGCTCGTGGCGCTGATGGAGCACATGGTGCACGCGGATGGCGACGATCCGGAGGCTGTGCTGCTCGCGTTGCTCGATCGTTGTCTCGTGCTGATGGGCGCCGAAGGTGGGTCGATCATGGTGCTCGCCGATCCGCATACCCTGGTGTTACGGGTATCCAGGGGCAGATTCGAAGGTGCGGAGTCGCACGCCACGGTGCCGTTCGGACAGAGCATCGCGGGGCGCGTGGCGGAAACCGGTGTCGGCATGCTCGTGCAGGATATTCCCGAAGGACTGACCGGCTACATCTCCAAGGCGCATCCGCCGAGGTCCGCGCTCTGCGTCCCTGTTCGATGCGAGGACCGCGTCGTGGGGATCCTCAATCTGAACCTATGGACTCCGGACCGCCGGTTCGAAGAGATGGACCTTCGAATCGCGAGGCTCCTGGCAATCCACGTGGCGTGGGTGCTCACCTTGAATCAGCGGCTCACCGAGATCTGGCAGATCGCCAAACTGGACGGGCTCACGGGACTCTCGACGCGCTGGCATTTCACGGCGCAACTGGAGGCGGAGATCGCCCGATCGCTCCGGCAGGGTCTAAAGTTCTGCGTGGTCATGACGGATCTTGACGAGTTCAAACAGCTCAATACGCGCTACGGACACCTGGCCGCCGACGGTGTGCTCCGGGACCTTGGCGCGGTGATGCAGTCCCACATCCGCATCATGGATCTGGTGGCCAGGTTCGGGGGAGATGAGTTCGCCCTGCTCCTGCCGGAGACGGACATCCGGACCGCGTTGCAGGTCGTCGGCCGCCTGCAGACCGCAGTGGGCGCCCACCGATTCGTAGGGCCGGGTGGAGAAGTGATTGCCCTGTCGCTCTCCGCCGGTATCGCGCAATACCCTCTGGACGGCCGGGACAGCGGCGAACTGCTGCACATGGCCGACCTCGCGCTGATGGAGGCAAAGGTACAGGCCTCAGGCGCGGTCTCCGTCGAGACTCAGACCGGCTGAGCAATGTTTGGGCGAGCCTGAGGAGTCTTGCCGGTTGCGGGGCCCCGACTCAGGCTGGGCTCCGTGGACGGTGGGATATCAACGCACGTCCAGGCGATATCCGATGCCGCGAACGGCCACGATGCGGACGCCACCGGCAGTTTCGATCTTCTTGCGAAGCCAGGCAACATGAGTATCGAGGGTTCGGGTGTCGCCGAAATAGTCCTCGCCCCATACATCCCGCAGGAGTCGCTCGCGGCGCACGATCTTCCCTTGGTGGCGGAGCAGCAGGTGGAGGAGGCTGAATTCCTTCGCCGACAGTGGCACCGAGGTTTCGCCGGCGGTGACCTCGTGGTGTTCGACGTCCATCACCAGCCCGCCGACGGCTAGTTTGTGGGCCGCGCCGGTCTGGACGACGAACGTCTCGATGATGTTGGCGATGTCCTCGCACCGGTCGGTGGCATCCTCGAGCATCTCGCAGATATCTTTCCACTTAATGATGTCCTTCGCGGTGGCGCGGCCCGCGAACAGCCGCCCGATCGCTTCCCGGAGCACGTCGTCGCCGCGATTTTCCAGCAGATGCATGGTGCGGGTGTGCGGGAAGACGTCTTGCATGTGGTGGACGTGGCGCACCGCCTCGCGCAATTCCCGGGCGGATTCCAGCACGATCTTCGCCAGATCCACCGCCGGGGGGAACACCCGCCGGATTCGATGGATTGCGAGACGTGCGGCCGCGGCCTCGATGCCGTCGAGTACGTCGTCGAGCTTGCCCATGAGCGATTGGAGCGCGTCAGACGGCACCGGACCGCCCCGGGCGGTGGCCAGCATTTCGAACACGTCCCGGGCGATCGCGTCGCCCTTGTGCTCGAGGTCGCGGATTGGGGGCCACGCGTCGTTGAAGCTGGTCTTGCCCTCTATTGCGTGCAGGAGCATGCGGGCGGCGCTGAGGATCGCTTCCGTATGATCCTGCAGGAGCTCAAACTCCGGCGCGCTCGGGGCCTCTGCCGTCTCTGACTGTGGGAGCTCGCGATCTACACCCATCGTACCTACAGTATAACGCAGTATAATACGCGGGATACGCTAGGAGCGGGCCGGGAGGCCGAAGAGTCGCCGCGCGTTGCCTCCGAAGATCAAGGCCAGGTCCTCCTCCGAGAGACCCAGCCGGCGAAGCGTTTCCCGCTGCTCTTCGAGAACGGGCACCCGATATTCCTCCGGCGAGCCGGAGTCTGTGCCGAACATGATACGGCGGGCGCCGTAGGCCCGGAGCACGTCGCGAAACACGGATTCCAGGGTCGGATTGCCGGGCGTAAACTCGCGCCAGTTGTTGGTGCCGGACGTATCCACCCAGACGTTCTCAGTGTGATACGCGAGAAAGAGCGTCTCCCGCAAGAACCCCGCCCCGCAATGGGCGATGGCAAACGTCACCTCCGGAAAATCACGGGAAGCCGCAGAGAGGTGCAGGGGGTTCGCGTACACGAGGTCATAGATCGGCGCGATCGTGATGCCGAAGTGGAAGAGCACGGCGAGCCCCAACTCGGCGGCCGCCTCGTAGACGGGATACAGCGCACGGTCGCTCGCGCTGAATCGCTGGATCGGAGGATAGAGCTTCAGGCCTCGAAAGCCCCAAGCGCGAAACCGGCTGACCGTCGCTGCCGCATCCGCAGCCATGGGGTCAACGAGGCTTCCCCACGCTTGGAAGCGTACGGGATCGGACGCGACGAATTCGGCGAGTTCGTCGTTGCCTTCACCGACGGCGATGAAGAATCCGATGCCCACGCCGGCCCGGTCGAATGCGGCGGTCCAGCGCGCGGCTTGATCGCGAAGCGAGACACCCTCGAGGGCTTGAATCCATTCTGTGACGCGGCTCCCCTCCCCGGTGAACGCCGTCATCGCTTTCGGACGGACCGACCAAGGACGGGTTAGCATCCGGCGGAGCATCGAAGCGGTGACGAGATGCAGGTGACTGTCTACGGTGCGCGGTTGGTCACGGGACATGGTGATCTCCTTGTCGAACGGGTGCATCGGATTCGCCAGGCCGGTCTCTGGCCTTGTGCCAGTACCGGGCCAGTGCCTACGGCAGGAGCCAGCACTGAGCCTGCGGTGGGAACCGCCACTGGGCCTACGGCGTGGACCAATCCGCCATGCACCAGAACCGCGGAACCCTGAGGTGATCAGGCTGGGGTAACGACGCGAATGGAAGATTCGCGGCCGACTCCTTGACGCCTGCGTCCGCTGCGTCCGGTCCTCCGTGATCGCCGGGCTTGGCAACCCCGCGGTGGAGCACTAGGATAGAGGGCGGATGGCCCGCATCTTTCGGTTGTGTGTGTTGTCGTTTGTCGTCGTCGCGATGGTGACCGGCGGCGCGGTCCTCGTGCTGCCCGCGGGTGCCGCGCCGGGCATCCAAATTCTGTTCCGGACCGGCGAGCAGGCCCCGGACGGAGGTACGTTTGCCGAGTTCTCCGACCCGACGATCAACGCGCCGGGAGATATGGTCTTCGGCGCAGTCGTGGCGGGCACGCGTCCCCGAGAGACCCTGTATGCGTGGACGGGTGGAACACTCAGACCGCTGACCTCCACGGGAGCACCGGCGCCCACCGGGGGTGTGTTCCGCTCATTCAGCGATCTGCTCCTGAGCGACCGAGGCACCGTCGGATTCCTGGCGCGGACGACCGACCCGCGTGCGTCGGCGGGGATCTATCTGATGCGCGATGGGAGGATCGTCCCGGTCGTGAGCGTCGGACAGACGGCGCCAACGGGTCGTATGTTTACGGACTTCGCCAATCCCACGATCAACGCCCGTGGCGTCGTCGCATTCGTGGGCCGGACGTTGGGTACGGAGGGCATCTTCACGAATGCCGGCGGTGAGACCACCCCGATTCTGATGGCCGGACAGCCGGCCCCGGCGGGCGGAGCGTTCGAGTTTTTTCTGGACGGGACCCCTGTGTTGAACGACCGCGGCGAGATCGCCTTCGTCGCGTCGACGACCGAGCGGCACGCACAGGGCGTCTACGTGCTGCTGGACGGGCGCCCGGTACCGATCGTGACGACCGATGACGATGCCCCTGCCGGGGGGCGGTTCACGGAGTTCGGATCGGTCGTGTTGACCAACGCGGGGACGGTGGGCTTCATCGGGCGAGCCGCCCGCGGTCAGGTGCCCGAGGCATTGTACATTACGGGACGTGCGACCCTGCTGCCGCTCGCCACGGCCGGTCAGGACGTGGCCGGTGGCACCCTAACGAAATTCGCTTCGGCAGCGATCGACGAAGGCGAGGACGTCGTGTTCCAGTTGAGTCTCCCGATCATCCCGCAGGCCATTTACCTCGCCACGCGCACCGGAATCCGGCCGATAGTTCAAGCCGGGGATCGAGCTCCTGGCGGCGGCGTTTTCACCGCGTTCAGCACGCCGGCGCTGAATGACGCCGGGCGGATAGCGTTTGTCGCCGAGACCGATGACGGCCGCCACGGCATCTACCTGACCAGGATCCGATGAGCGCAGAGTCTGACGCCCGTGCCGCGCTCGACGGGTTGTGGGCTGTACTCCAGGTGGATGTGCGGTTGTCGGACGCGAGAGCACGGCTCGCGGCGCTCGACGATGGGACGGCCCTGCGCGCGGCAACGGAGGAATCCCGCGCCACAGCGGCCGCCACGGCGCTGCGCCTTCGTCAGGCGCTTGCCACCCTGCGGGATCAGGAACTGCAGCTGCAGACGACGGAAGCCAAGCAGAAGAAGGCCCGCGACGATCTCTACGGAGGTCGGATCTCCAACCCCAAGGAACTCACGGCGCTCGAGGAAGAGATCGGCGCGTTCGCCCGCGCACGCGATCATTTGGAGGATCAGATCCTGGGCCTATTCGACCAGGTTGAGGCGCTCAGGCGCGAGGACGCCGAGGCACGGACATCGCTGGCGTCGCTCGAGCAGCGTCTCGCCGCGCACCTCGCGGAGTTCGAGGCAGCGCGCGGCCGGATCGCCGGCGAAATTACGGCCTTCCTCGCCGAACGCGCCAACCGTGCGGCGGCGGTGGAGCCGCGCCTGCTGCGAAAGTACGAGGGGATCGCGTCACAGGAAGGCGGCGTGGGTATGGTGGCGATCCTCGGCGGGTTCTGCGGCGGATGCCGGAACACCGTGCCGCCGCAATTCGTATCACGGATCCGCGACGGGCAGGTGATGACGTGCGAGCGCTGCCACCGCATCCTCTACCTCGATGACGCGTAGGCGCGGGTCGACGCCTCGTGTGCCGCCGGATGTCATCGTAAATATCGACGGCGCATCGCGCGGGAATCCCGGGCGTGCCGCGATCGGCGTTGTCGTGTGGCGCGACGGTCGCCCCGTTCGCGAGATCGGCGAGACGATCGGGATCACGACGAACAACGTCGCCGAGTATCGCGCGTTGTTGCGGGCGCTGGAGGAGGCCGCGGCGCTCGGCGCGCGCCGCCTCCACGTGCAGAGCGATAGTGAGCTTCTCGTCCGCCAGCTCTCCGGGCAGTACAGGGTCCGCAGCGATCAGTTGGCACCGCTCCACCGCGAGGCGCTGGCCCGGCTGCGCACGTTCGACGACGTCGCGATTGTCCACGTACCGCGCGAACAGAACCGCGGGGCGGACGACCTGGCAAACCGGGCGCTGGATGGGGAAGATCCGGCTGCATACGCCCGCGAGCGCTCATGACGGGTCCGCGTCCGTTGAACGCCGCAGGCGCCCGTGATAGCATGGTGGTGGGAGCAGGCTGTGCGGCCGCGGGCGCGCGTGCGTTCGAGGAAAGTCCGGGCTCCGCAGGGCAGGGTGCTGGGTAATACCCAGTGGGGGTGACCCCGAGGATAGTGCCACAGAAACATACCGCCTCTGTGTCTCTGGCGCGGAGGTAAGGGTGCAACGGTGCGGTAAGGGCGTACCAGCGGCCGGGTGACCGGCCGGCTAGGCAAACCCCACCCGGAGCAAGGCCACGTAGGGGGAGATGAGGTGGCCCGCCGATCCCCGGGTAGGCTGCTAGAGGCGCCGGGTAACCGGTGCTCCGAGAGAGATGGCCGCACTCGACAGAACCCGGCTTACAGGCCTGCTCCCATTTCAAATGCTCGCGTCGCTGCCCGCGGCGCCACCGCCTCGGGGCGTCGCAGTTCTGGCCCATGGCTGTCTAGTCCACCGCGATTCAGTCTGCGCCGTACGCCCAGTGATGGCTCACGCCGTGGACGCCCGCACAAAGCTCAAAGGCTGGTCCTGCGACTTCGGTTCATGCACCTCGTTAGCTTCCTTGGCTCCTGCAACCTGCGGCCTGGGAGAATCGTGCCTTGTCATTTCGATCTCGGCCGCGCCTGCGGTGCGCAGGGCGTGACTTCGGTGTCGGGGCCGTTACGAGAAAGACAACAAAGACGGCGTCGCCACCCTCCGCGGCGCAGCAGGAAAACCGCGACGGATGGGCGCAAGTACTTGCGACGATGGGTGTGCGCCGGGCAGCAGTCGCTGCCCGACGTGAGTCCTGCGCTTTGCGAAGCGGAGCGTCGCGCGATCTATGCGGAGGTCCGCGGCTCGCGACACGGACCGTGACGTCTGTGGAAGGAGGGAAGCGCATATGGACACAGCACGATATGGCGCACATGCACGGCACGAGGGGGTTGGTCTCACCAGGCGAAAGTTTCTCGGGATGGGCACGGCCGGACTGGCCGGAGCGGCGCTCGGCGCGACCACATTCGGGGAGATTGCCCGATCGATTGCGGTGGCTGCACCGAAGCCGAGCCAGCTCAATCTGGGCGTAGTAGCAGGGGTGGAGGCGAGCGGCCTTAGAGCGATCGCCCCGGCCTGGGAGAAGACGACAGGGGTACGTTTGAACTTCATCGCGTATCCGTACGCCAGCCTCTACGAGAAGAACGTCACCGCATTTCAGGCCGGCACGTCCTTGTTCGATGTCATCATGATGGACGACCCGTGGATGCCGAAGTTCGGGTCGGAGGGATGGCTCACCCCGCTCGATGCGGCGCCGTTCAACCTGAAACGGGATCCCGATGTCTTCCCCATCGTGTACGACCTGGGCTCCTGGCCGCCACCGAGCGGGCCGATCCCCCCCGGTGAGGCGAACAAGCCCCGGCACATCTACTCGATTACGATCGTCGGGAACGTGGAGATTTACATGTACCGACGCGACTTGATCAGCGCGGCGCCCCAGACGTGGGACGCGGTGCTCGCTGACGCGAAGAGGCTGAACAAGGCCGCGAGCGGTTTCTACGGGTACGCCATTCGGGGAGCCAAGGGGAATCCCGTCATCTCCGATTGGTCGCCGATGCTGCGAGCGTTCGGGGGCCAGGTCTTCGACGACCAATGGAACGTCGTGCTCAACTCGCCGCAGAGCGTCGCGGCTTTGAAGTATTTCGTGGGTCCCCTCAAGGCGGTGGCGCAGCCGGGGGCCGACGTGGCGGACGCCGCCGATCGCAGCCGGCTCGTCGCCACGGGGCATGCGGCACAATCCACGATATGGCCCGCAGAGGCGTCAGACATCACCGAGAATCCCAAGGTGAGTACGGTCCGCGGCAAGCTCGCCTACACTGTCGTACCCGCTGGACCCGCCGGGAAGCACTATCCGCTGATCGGCAACTGGCTGCTTGGGATTCCCGCAGCGGCGAAGGAGAAGGAGTGGGCGTACCGGTTCATTACCTGGGCCACCAGCACCTCGGTGCAGAAGGTGTACGCGGCCGACGGGGGCATCCCATTCCGGAAATCCGTGCTGACGGATCCCTCCCTCAACAGGCGGTACCCGTACTTCCGGGCGATGGCGGCCTCGATGGCGGCGCCGCCGTTCTGGCGTCCACGGACCCCCGAATGGTCGGCCGTGGAGACGATTCTCGGGACACACGTGAACGCGGCGCTGGCCGGCACCGAATCGCCGGAGCAGGCGATCGGCAAGGCGACGACCGAGATCACGCAGCATATGAGGGAGACAGGCTACATCAAGTAACCTAGTCGGGAGATCTCAGGCGGCGGGACGCCGCTCCGCTGGGCGGCGTCCCGTTCTGCGAGGGGGCTTCGTACGACGACGTCGCGGCGCCATCTTGCTCCGTACCTGCTCGTCGCGATTCCCATCCTGTTTTTGTTGACGGTCGTCGTGTACCCGCTCTTCTATGCGATCGGTCTGAGTCTGCAGTACTATCGACTTGGCGGCTTTGCCGGGCTGCACAACTTCGCGTTCGCGTTCCAGGACGCACTTCTCAGCGATTCGCTGCGGGCGACGGGAGTCTACATCGTCCTCGCGATGAGCATCGAATGTCTGCTCGGGCTCGTGCTCGCCGTGGCGGTGCAGCGCACCGTGAAGAGCGCGCTCGGGCGGACCCTCACGTACCTCCTGTTCATCGTGCCGATGGTAACGCCGCCCGTCGCTGCGGGCGTGATCTTTCGGCTCATGTACATCCCAGAATACGGCATCATCAACGTGCTCCTCCGCGACCTCGGGTACCACGGCCGGTCGGTTCTATGGCTGTCGTCGCCGGGGATGGCGATGTTCTCGGTGGTCAGCGTGGACGTCTGGCAGTGGATGCCGTTCGTGTTCCTCGTGCTCTTTGCAGGTCTCGCCGCGGTCCCGGCGGACATCATCGAGGCGGGGGAGGTTGACGGGGCGGGAGGATGGGCGCGTTTCCGGTTCCTCGAGCTCCCGTATCTCCGGCCGCTCCTGCTTCTCGTCTTGGTGTTCCGGTTCACGGACACGCTGCGGGTCTTCGATCACGTCCAGGTGCTGACGGGGGGCGGTCCGGGAGCGTCGACCGAGTTTCTCAGCCTGTACCTCTACCGGATCGCGTTCAAATTCAGCAACCTCAACTATGCCTCGGCGCTGGCTCTCTACATCGTGATCGTCGTCTCCATCCTGTTCACGATTGCCAGCCGCTACCTCTCGGAGGAACTCGTATGACCGGCGACAGTCAAGCGGCTGTGCATCTGCTGTCCGTGCGCGTGCCGCGAACGCTCGTCCGCCCGCACCGCCGCCGGAGCGTGTTGCGTGGTCTGGTTCTTACAGCCCTCGGCGTGCTCGCGGCGGTGTACCTGTTTCCGTTCTTCTGGATGATCTCGACCTCGCTCAAGCCCACGAGTGAGCTGTACGTGCAACCACCGGCGTTGTGGCCGGTGCGGCCCACGTTCGACGCGTACGGAGCCGCGCTGGTGGGGGCGGGAGACTGGGTGCTGCTGCGAAACAGCGTGATCGTCTGTCTCACCACGGTGGTTCTCGCGCTGGCACTGGCGCTCCTCATCGCCTACCCCCTAACCCGCCTCGGCGTTACCCCGCGATTCCGCCGCGGATTGCTGTCCTGGCTGCTCAGCCTGCGGTTCCTGCCCTCGATGGTCGTGGTCATCCCGATCTTCGCGACGATCCGGACCGTTGGACTGTACGACCAGCTGCTCGCGCTCATCCTGATCTACACCGCGTTTTCGCTGCCCTTCGCGGTCTGGATGCTGAAAGGATTCCTCCAGGAAGTCCCGCAGGAAGTCGAGGAGGCGGCACTCGTGGACGGTGCCGGCCGGTGGCGTGCGTTCTTCCAGATCCTGCTGCCGATGATCTCCCCCGGACTGCTGGCCGCCGGGGTGATCACATTTGCGCTCGCCTGGAGCGAGTTTCTCTATGCCCTGATCCTCACCGCGACGCCGCGGTCGCAGACGTTTTCCATCGCCGTATGGAGCTTCGTGACTCAGTTCGAGATCATCTGGAACCAGATGGCGGCCATGGGCGTCGTGTCGGCCCTCGTCCCCATCGTGCTCCTGCTGTTCGCACGCCGCTACGTTATTTCGGCGCTGACCTTCGGCGCCGTGCGGGAAAAAACGTGAGATACGCGCTGCTCGTGGCGGACATCGACGGGACGCTTGTCGGGGAGGACAAGGCCGTGCCCCGCGGGGTCGCGGCGGCTGTCCGCGCCGCGCAGCATCGCGGGGCGCGCGTGTGCCTCGCCACCGGTCGGATGTGGGACGCCGCCCGCCGGTACGCAGATGCGATCCGGGCAGATTCGCCCGTGATCCTCTACAACGGAGGACTCGTCTTCGACTTCGTAACCGGGCGGACGTTGTGGGCACACCGGATCGCGCAAGACACCGCGCGGCGGCTTCTGCCCGTGCTGCGCCGATTTCCCGAGGTATCACCGCTCCTGTTCGTGCGCGGGAAGGTGTACGCGGAGCGGCACACGCCGTTCGTCGACTTGTACGCCAGGCGAGACCACCTGATCGTCGGGATCACGCCGTCGTTTGACCGGGTGCTCGACGAGGATCCGGCGAAGCTCATGGCCGTCGGTCGCCCGGAGGATCTGCCCCCCGTGCGGCGGGCCGTCGCCGCGGCCGGCGGCGGCGAGATTGCTCAGGTATTCTCGCAGGCGGACTACCTCGAGATCCTCCCGGCTGGCGTGAGTAAGGGGACCGCGCTCCCCAGGCTGGCGCAGGCGGTCGGGGTGCCGGTCGAGCGCACCATCGCGGTCGGCGACAACCTCAACGACCTGACGATGCTTCAAGCCGCGGGCCTGGGGATCGCGGTTGAAGGGGCTCCGCCCGAGGTGCTGGCGGCGGCCGCCGCAACCTGCCCTCCGCCGGAGCAAGAAGGCGTGCGAGTCGTCATCGAACGGTACTTCCTCGACGACGACGGGGGGTCAGAAGGACGACTGCTCGGGGGTGCACAGTGAAGCTCGCCTACACGATCTCCACGTCCGTGACACGCTTTGCCGCGGTCGCCCATGCCGCAGATGTATGTGCGACCGTCCGCCTGCTCGCCGGGATGGGATTCGACGGAGTCGAACTGGCGATCCGCGACCCGGCGCACGTCGAGATGGACGCGATCGAGGAGACGGTCCGAAGCCTCGATATCGCTGTCCCCGCCATCGGCACCGGGCAGGCGTTTGTCGAGGAAGGGCTCTCCCTGACCGCGCCGGAGGCGTCGCGGCGCGACGGCGCGGAGGCGCGCTTGCTGGCTCAGGTCGGGACCGCCGCGAGATTCGGCGCCCTGTTGATCATCGGTCTCATCCACGGGCCGGTTCCGCCTGGAGGGACGCAAGACCAGGCCGAGGAGCGGTTGCTTCCCGCGTTGTCCCGGATCGCGCAGGCGGCGCGGCGACGAGGCGTCCGGTTGGTCATCGAGCCGATCAACCGGTACGAGAGCAACTGGCTCAACACGGTCGATGACGTCATGAAGCTGCTGGCCCGCCTCGGCGAGGACAACGTCGGTGTCCTCCCGGACACGTTCCACATGAATATCGAAGAAGTCGATCCGGCCGCCGCCTTGCGGGCGGCGGCGTCGCGATTGTGGCACGTGCACGTGGCCGACAGCAACCGGCGAGCGCCCGGCTTCGGGCACCTGGACCTGGACGCGCTCGTGAAGGGGCTTTCGCGCGTCCGCTATTCCGGGTACGTGTCCGCCGAGATCCTCCAGCATCCGACACTCGAAGGAGCGGCGCGCCAGACGGTGACGACGATGCGCTCTCTCGTTCCGCGCGGCGGGGCCTAGTGGGCCATCGTCCGCCGGATACGGTCCAGGCCCGATTCTCGCGGGCCAGGGTCGGTGTTATCATCGACACTGGTCCGGGCGGGTAACGTGATGCGCACGGAGCACGGAGGTGTTAGCATGAGAGGATTACAGCTTCAGGCGGAATGGGCGCCCCGGTCAGGCTACACAGTCTCCGAGTTCGAGCGGAGGACCGGGAAAGTGGTCACGGGGGCAAGCGTCTGGCGGCACCCACAGCTGCGGCTTGTGGACACGGCTGAGCCGCCGTTGGGAGCCAAGGAGGTGCGGTTGCACCCGACTGCTTGTGGCGTATGCGGCTCGGACGTGCACTTCTACGAGACCGACAAGGACGGCTACATGCTCTACCCGGGGCTGACGAAGTTTCCCACCATCATCGGGCACGAGTTCAGCGGTGAGATCATCGAAGTCGGAAAGGACGTGCGCGGCCTCCGCGCCGGCGACCTCGTCACCGTCGAAGAGATGATCTGGTGCGGCGAATGCGTTCCCTGCCGGAACGGGTGGCCGAACCAGTGCGAGTATCTCGAGGAACTCGGGTTCACGATCCCCGGCGCGATGGCCGAGCGGCTGGTGGTCGGAGCGAAGTACTGCTGGCCCCTCGCCGCGCTCGAGGAGCGATATGGCACCAGGGTCGCCGCGGCCGAAGCCGGCGCGCTGTGCGAGCCCACCAGCGTCGCCTACAATGGCCTGTTCGTCCGCGCCGAGGGCTTCAAGCCCGGCGGGATCGTAACAGTGTACGGCACCGGGCCGATCGGATTTGCGGCGATCGCACTGGCTCGGGCCGCGGGCGCGAGCCGCATCATCGCATTCGAGGTGAGCCCGTTCCGCCAGGAGTTGGCGAAGAAGGTCGGCGCGGACGATGTGTACAACCCCGTGGAGCTGCAGAAGGCCGGCACCAGCCCGCACGAGACCGTGTTGGAGCTCACCAAGGGCGCAGGCGCCGATTTGCAGGTCGAGGCGGCTGGAGCGCCGTCGATTACCGTGCCGGAGATGGAGCAGTCGCTTGCGATCGGCGGCAAGGTCGTCATCATCGGTCGGGCGGCCGAGCGCGCGCCGCTGTACCTGGAGCACTACGAGACCCACGCGGGTCAGATTTATGGCGCTCAGGGGCACTCGGGATACGGCACGTTTCAGAACGTCATCCGTCTCATGGCCTCCGGGCGCGTGGACATGCGGCCGGTGATCACGAGCCGGTTCCCGCTCGCCGAGGCGGCTGCCGCGGTGGAGAAGGCCAGCAAGCGCCAGGACGGCAAGGTCATGGTCACGATGATCTGACGGACGGCAGAGGCGGGATGCAGATGTACCTAGGGTGCAGCTCACAATCCTATGACGATGTCCTCAAGACCGGCGAGGTGACGCTGGTAGGCTGGTTTCGTATCGCGGCGGAGGAGCTCGGACTGCAGGCTGTCGAGCTGGAGGACAAGCACATTGGAGACCCCACCGCTCGGCGGATCGATGAGCTGCGGGAAGCTGCGGCGCGGTACCGGCTGGAGATCGTCAACATCGCCCTGATGAACAACTTCGGCGTCACCGATGCAGGCCGTCGAGCCGGGGAAGAGGCGCGTACGATCGAATGGATCCGCGTGGCCCGGCGCCTCGGATCCAGATACCTCCGGACATTTGCGGGGTGGCCCGAGGGCGATCGGGCCACCCGGTGGCCCGGCATGCTCGAGTCGCTCAGAGCCGTGTGCACCCACGCGCAGGAGGCGCAAATGCCGCTCGTGATGGAAAACCACAATCACGGCGGGTTTGTCCAAACGTCGGCGGACGTCGAACAGATCCTCGCCGGCGTTGACGCCCCGATCCTGGCACTGCTCCTGGACACGGGCAACTACCTCGATGGTCTCCCGTCGATCCGCCGGACCGCCGGGCTGGCCCGGCACGTGCACGCAAAGTGCACCCGTATCGCACCGGACGGTCGGGACGAGAACGTGGACAACGCCGCTGCACTGGGGGTGCTGCGGGAAGCCGGGTACACGGGGTGCGTCTCCGTCGAATACGAAGGCGAGGAGGCGAGCCGCACGGCCGTGCCCAGGGCGGTGGCGTACCTCCGGCGGGTAACCGCGCCCTGAGGCGCAGGCGGGCGCGTACCCGTCGCCCGCATCCGAAGTTGCGTAGGCGCCGCGGGACGTGGACTCGTGGTGTCTTCGACGTAGTCCATTGACGGAGGAGGCTTTTCATATGGACGGAACCCCTGTGGTTGGAACGCCGCACTATCCGCCCGACCTGGTGTTCGAAGACAATGCCGTGGGACGGCTGAAGAAGGAGATCTGGGACGCGAGCGACGAGCAAATCGATGCGATCCTGCGCGAGTTCGGGATGCCGTCTCCCTGCGAGTGGGCAAAACCCGGGAGTTACATTCAAACCACGGTCCGTCACCAGCTCGAGGCCAACCGGCGGAAGAACGACGTGATCCTCATCCCCCTCGGATGCACCGAGAACCACGGCCGGCACATGGTGAGCGCCGCTGACACCCTGTACGCGAGCATGATCTGCGAGGGCGTTCGCCGCTTCACCGTGAAGCGGGGTGCGCCCGTCAACCTGGCGCTGCCGCCGCTGAACTACGGCGCCCACCCCTACCACCACGTCGGGATGCCGGGTACCGTGATCGTTCGGGAGGAGGTTGTCCGGGAACTCTTGATCGATGTGATGCTCGGGTTGTGGAACGACGGGTTCCGCAAGCAGATCATGATCAACAACCACGGACAGCTGTGGGTTCTGGAAGCCGCGGTGCAGGAGTTCTGCAAGCGGTACCAGTTGCCGGGCATCTTTCGGGTGATGGACTGGCATCGGGCCGTGCGAGAGTTCTTCAGGACCAAGGAGCAGGGCGGCATCTTCGACAGCCCGTTCGTCCATGCCGACGAATCGGAGACGTCGTTGTCACTGTACCTCACCCCAGAGATGGTCGACATGGCCTACGCGGTCGACACGCGGTCGAAGTCGTTCATCCAGGACCCGGGGCACTTCGACACGTCGGTCGACGCGTACCGGCGGCCCCACCGGTGGAGCGAGGGAGAAGGTCACGCGGCCATCGAGATCGCGGGCACACCCGAGGGCGTTGTGGGTCTGGCGACCAAAGGAGACGCGCGCAAGGCCAAGCGGCCCCTGGCAGCGATCATGCGCTATCTCGTCCTGGTGCAGGACGAGATCCTGGCGCGGTTTCCGGCCGGCACCGTGCCGCCCGCGGAGATGGTCACGCTGCGTGACCCCAAGGAATTGGAGCCCTACCTGCGGGAACCTCAAAGCCCGGGCTGGAAGCCGGTGTATTCTCTGCCGATGATCGGGCAGCGGTAGTCCCCGCTCGCGAACTCGCTGCGGGAAGCGTGCGCCGCATCCGTCGCGTCGACTGCACGAGGATGTTCGCGAGGTTCCGAGAAGGCTCGCATCGTCCAGGTTACTCGCGTTGCCAGCGCGGGAACCCGGGCGGGTTGGAGGTGCACCACCGGGATCT
>DASPUZ010000068.1:0-4693 GCA_035622635.1 bacterium
GGCAGTCGCCGTGGTGTTATGGGTCGTCCTGGAGGGCGTAGTCCGTGGCTCTCGGTGAGGAGCGCCGTGCAGGACGTCAGAGGCTGCATGCAATGATACAGTGTCGTTTGTGACGACTCCCTGACGTAGGGGTCTCGTTGCGGGGCGGCTTCACCGAGCCCGGATTTCTAATTGACAAGGCACCAGGGGTTTCGGGGGCGCGTCGAACGTCTTTGCTGGTGCGGGCTTGCGGGTGATCGTGATGCTGCGGAGGTGGGTACCCGATGCGTGAAGTCCAAAATCAGCCCTTGCAGCCTTCGTTCAACCCTGGGCTGCGGATTGAATTCTGGGGCTCGCGGGTGACCTCCGATGGCGGCCTGCTCAGTGTCCGTCGCAGCCCTGCTCAGTGAGGACTACACGGGGCGAATTCTTTCCATTACCGGTCCCCGATCACTGACGTTCGGAGAAGCGACGCAGATCATTGGGGAAAGCCATCGGAAGGACGCTCGTCTACCAGACGATCACCGACGAGGAAGCAGGCGAACGCTACTCCCAGATGAGCGAACCCAGGGAAGAAACTGAAGCTCATGTTGCCCTGTGGCGCGCCATTCGCGAGGGGCGTCTCGCAGCTATTACAAACGAGGTCGAGGAGATTCTTGGGCGCAAACCAATTGCCTTGGAGCAGTGGGCGCTCGAAAACGCGGACGCCTTTGGGGTGTCCCTGGCGAATGCTGATTAAAGGCAGTTAAAGGACGTGGCGCGTGCGCGGGCCGGCCGGGAGGCAACTATGAACAGCGGCAGCAGCGGTGCAGTGCGAACACGCGCGGGCAGCCTCAACGAACTCGTTGCCCGGTGGATCACCAATACCGACCGCGGTGCGGCGTTCGGCCGCTGGATCAGCAAGAGGGCTGCGCTGCCGCAGCTCAGGCGGCTCACGGGTGGGAACATTCCGTGGACGCCGCTCAGAAAGCGCGTGTCCGAGTGCACCGTAGTGCTGGTCTCCACCGGCGGTGTGCACCTGCGTACTGACCGTCCGTTCCACCTCAACGGCGACGCGAGCTTCCGCGTCATCCCGAAGGGCGTGCGCGCCAGCGACCTCGCGATTTCGCACCAAGCCTACGATCGAACCGACGCGCTCCGGGATATCAACCTGGTGTTCCCGATCGAGCGCCTCAGGGAACTCGAAGCCGAGCACGTCATTGGGCGCGTGGCCGAGGAGCACTACGGGTTCGGCTTGATGGGCAGCGCCCAGAAGCTCATGGGACCGATTCGGGACGTGGCGCGGCGCATCAGTGAATCGAAGACAGATCTTGCGCTGCTGGTGCCGGCCTGACCCATCTGCACGCGGTCCGTGGGACTGCTGGCAAGGGAGATCGAAGCCACCGGCGTCACAACAGTCGCGTTGGCGCTCGTCAAAGACGTCGCCCTGGCGGCCCGCGCACCGCGCTTTCTATATCTGCACTGGCCCTTCGGCCACGCCCTGGGCGAGCCCGGCAACGTCGCCCAGCAGCGGACGGTACTCCACGACATGCTCACGCTGGCGGTCGCCGCCCCGCGCGCCGCGACCGTCGTCGAATTGCCGTATCGCTGGCGGCGCGAAACATACCCGCCGATCGACGACTGGACTCAGCCGAGCCGCGCCGTGCTGTCCGCGCTGCCGTGACCGTTCGCCCGGAAGGACGGGATACAGCCGCTAAGACGGGAAATCCAAGTCAAGACCATTGGCGCGGCGACGAACTTGAGAAGACCGAGACCTGATCTCGCGCCTCCGGCTTCTTTGACAGTTCAGTACGGCGATCCGCGGTCGCGAAGCCGGCAGTGTACCACTACGAGGTCGTCACGCGTAATGCGACGCCCGTCGCGGCGCTGCGAAGATTTCGGACGACCCATAGGAGATTTCGAAGTCTCTCGAACTTTCGCTTGCTCGGCAGCGACAGGTCCACCTGACCACCCACGCCACGAGATCCTGGGCGCCCCGACCTGCGCCGAAGATGAGATGATCCTTGATCGTCCAGCCATTTTGGATGCCCAGCTCTAACCCGCAACAGCCGACGAATTGTTGTGGCGGCCGCCGCGGGGCCCCGAGGGCGTAATGCTACCACTTTACAAGGAACGGGCCGCGCCTTCGCGGCGCCGGACGCCACGCTTGGTCCGGCCATTCCGTGCTGTCCGACACGGCTCCTCCTCCCCGCTGTGCGGTAGCGGGAGCGGCCGGACCACCTCGCATCTCTTCGCGCGAAGGGCCCTTGGTTGTATACTCCGTTCCTCATCACTCAGCGGCGGGGAAGAACACATGTCATTGGACGTGCGGGCCGCGTTGGAAGTGTTCGTTGCGATGCTCATGATGGCCGCGATGATCGATCTGGGATTCCTCCTGGTCGTGCGACCACTGGCTCGGTTGTAGTCCGACCATGCGGCGCCCCATCTGCGGCGCCGCAGCCATATATGGCCCTGGCCGCGAACCTCTCTGGACGCTTCTTCCTTCCAGCTCTGACCGAACCCTGATCGCGGCCAGGCCAGCCCGTCTGGAGGTGATCGTGATGGCTCCGACTCCCCCACGGCGATCGTGACGATCGTCGGCCCGGTCCCGGACGTCCTCGTAACCCACAATGGCGCGGAGATCACCATCCCTGACGACGCCATGGCCTTCGTGGCCACCCGCAACCGGTCACACGCGCCGATGCTGGGGGCGAGCGACATGAAGCACTATCTCAACCGTGCCCGGGCCGCCGACGCTCCGGTGTTCGCGATCGGGCGCTTCATCGTGTACGTGTTCAATCAGGCCTGGCGCTCGGTCGCGCTCGCGCAGGAGCTGGAGACTACCTTGGTGGACGCGCAGCACCGGCGGATCCCGGGCGCCATCTACGTGACGTGACACGCCGCGATTTCCTGACTGCATCTGGCTCCACTCGAATGCTTCTTCCAGAAAACGAATATACGCTCTTGTACGTGATCGCCGCGCTGGCCGTGGAGCTTGGATGGATACCGGCATTGCCAGCACTAGCCGCGCCGATGAGCGTGGACATTCCGGCGGAGTAGTGAGTGCTGTGATCGAATGTCCATATGGACACAATGCATGACGTTTTCGCACTTTATTCGAAACCGGAGGCGACCGAATGCCGGCCCATCGTCCTGAGGAGTTGGACCTCTTGTTGGCTGAAGGTTCGAACGCGGGTCAGGTTGACCCTCTGGTGACGCTTTACGAACCGGAAGCCGTCTTGATTTGCAGCGGACAAGTGGCGAGGGGGACGCACGCGATCCGCGAGGTCTTCCGCGCGCGTGGAATCGATCACCCGTCCCTCCGGTTACAGGTGAAGACCATCGCTCAGACCGGTGATATGGCGCTGACATCCGCCAAGTGGGACGCACTCGGCCCGGACGGCAGTCCCGCTGACAGTATTTACAGCGTCGAGGTATCTCGTCGGCAGGCGGACGGGACATGGCGGTTCGTCATCGACGTGATGAACCTTGAATGGCTAAAGCGTACCGACACTTGAGACCCTCGGTTGTACCGGCCTCTGCATTTTCGTTCGCTGCAGTTGCAGGACGGGAGGTCTGTGTGACCTACCTAGCTTCGGCCTCGCCAGCGAAAGCGAGCCGGGCCGCTGGACCCTTGCAGACAACGCCGAGCCGACCTTGAAGGCCCTGGGCGAGCGCAACGACATCATCAAGACCATGCACCGCGCCTTGGCCGAGCACGGGCTGGAGCGTGGAGCCGAACAGTATGTCACCCATGGCAACCGCATCACTCAGGCCATCGTCGGCCGGGTGATCGGCAAGGGGCTGGCCGGCGACGAGATGGGCGAGCGGTTGCATCTGATCATCGACGGGGTGGACGGCCGCACCCACTATGTCGAAACGGCGGACGCCGCCCGCCTGGAGGAGATCAAGCGCGGCCGTGTCGTCGCCCTCGATCCCATCCCGGCCAAGGCCGACCCGAAACCCGCCGACCGCAACGTCGCGACCATGGCGGAGGCCAACGGCGGTATCTACCGGCCGAGCCAGCACCGCGACCTGACGCGCGAGATCACCGAGCAGCGGCATGGCGACCCGGATTCACAAGAACCCCGAATGTTGCAAGGGCACCGTGCGCGCTCAGGATCAGATGCCCGCGTGGACCGGGGACCATAGTCGCCGAGGTACCGGGCCGTAGACCAGCCCTCTGTTGGTTGTCCCGACAGCAGCGACAACGCGTCCACTGTGGCGCCCATGTCTGCGAACGCACGGGCAAGCAACCGACTGTACATCTCCACCCCACCGTGTCCGTAATAGCGGGTGGTCAACAGAAGTAACCGCATCCCGGGCCCATCCTTCCCTGGGTGGCGCCGCGCGGCAAAGCCGATCGACGGTCAGAACAACCTGCCCACTAATCGCACTATCGTCCCAGGCACGCCGAAAAGTTCCGGGCGTCGTCGCCCCGTGATGCCGGTGGAACTGAGCAAGGCATCTGCGTCGCTCTATCTTTGGGATTCCGGTGTTCAATCTTGCGCATGTCGATGCCTGCCGGGGTCTCGCGTCGCTCGTGTTGCTGGAGGCGCGCGTAGTGACGACCGCTTCATCCCGGATTGCGTTTCTTAACCTGAAAGCGGCGCGATCGCGGCGCCGAGAATGCCGGTGGCGCATGAATCGCCTGACTGATCGACAGATTTTGCCGTTGTTGCAGAACCGCACTTTCGGTGAGGTTCTGCAACAACGACCCGAAGAGCCTCAAACC
>DASPUZ010000069.1:0-31704 GCA_035622635.1 bacterium
ATCCAGTGTGTGGAAGAAATCGGTACTTCCGGCCGCATTGCTGATGACTGCCTCGTCGCCGGTGAAGCTGTCGGCCAGGGAGAACCGTTTCCCTTGCGGAGTCCAGTAGATGCGACGGGCGTCCAATTCGATGATCTCGCACGCGCGAACGGCGACATGGCACTGCCAAAGGATCTCGTTCGCCCGGCTGACGCTGACGGCGATGGCATCTACCGATTGCTGCGTGGGATCCGACATCAGGTGGCCTGACCCGGTGACGCGCGCAAGCGGCGATCCTCCTTTGCCCGCGTCGGTTTGAATGATCCACACAATCGCGCACCATCCGTTGACGTAGTCGACCACGTCATACGCCCCGTGCTTGGGATCCCAGTGCAACTCCATCTTCGTCCCTGGGTGGATGGGCGTCGTGGGCGGAATAACGGGTCCGCGGGGTGGCTTGGGGTAGATGGGACGCCAGGGCCCGAGGGGGTCCCGTGCGGACGGAGGCTCGGCCCCGAACGTCGGGGGGGCGGCGGCAACCGGAGCGGGGGCGGCGGGTGGCGGGGCAGCGGGAGGTGCGGGCGCTTCGGCGGCCGGCTCAAAGGAAGGATCTCCGAACAACCTGGCCGCGCGACGGAAGCACTCTGCGCAGTCGCGCACGTGGCGGCTCTCCACCAACTCCAGACCAGGGAGTTGAGGGCAGGCCGCTCGATCGTAGCAGGCAACGGCACGCCCGCTTCCATGCGGATCCCGGTAGATGCAGCACGTAGGCATGCGGCCTCCTTCGCGCGCTGGGCGCTTGCGTGTTGTGCGGAGCCTTCCCGACAAAGGCGCGACTTCCTCCCGCGCCGCTGGGATTGCCAGCGAGACGTCCCATTCCCGCCGGTTCGTGCCCATGCCGGAAGTGCCCGTGCGCGAGCTTGAGCGGATCAAAGAGGCGCAGGCCGCCCGTCGACGGATCTTGGGCAAAGCGTGCGCGCCGCGTGATCTCGTCTTCTGCCAGCCGAACGGGCGGCCGCTCCACGCGCACAACGTCACGATGCGGGACTTCCACCGAGTCATCAAGAACGCCGGCGTGCCGCGCATCCGGTTTCATGACCTCCGGCACTGCTGCGCCACGCTGCTCCTCCGCTATGGCGTGCACGCCCCGGTGACGCAAGAAATCCTCGGACATGCTAACATTGGGACGACGATGAACACGTGCTCGCACGTCCTGGCCCCACCATGGCGGAGGCGTCAACCACCCTCGCGGATCGCCTGCTCGACCCTGACATTTGCAGGCATTTGCAAAAACGAAGAGGCCGGAGAAGCGTGAGCGCGGGCAAACGCTTGTTATTCTTGGCGGGCCCGGAGGGAATTGAACCCCCGACCAGAGGCTTAGGAGTCCCCTGCTCTATCCACTGAGCTACGGGCCCGTCTCACCTGAACTCATGGGCCTCGGGATCGGCCCGATTTGCACGTGCATCGCCGACGCCCCGGTCCAATGTCGGACCGCGTCTTCCCCCGTAGCACGCCGCAGCCCGCAAGCCACGCCAGGTGCGCCGGATCGTTTCCTAGTGTACCACACCGATGCGGCGGCGGCGCCGACGAACGATCACAGCTGGCACGCCGTGATCATGGACGCGCCGCTCCGATCACAAATATGCGTGGCAGGACTCGACCGGCTCCCCGCTTGCCTGGCCGCAACTTGCGCCCCGGCCGAACACACGCGATTCTCACGGGCAATGAGTCGCCGCGTCCTTCAACTTTGGGGAGAACAGCGCCTACGGCAGCGTCGGGCCTGCAGGCTGCGACACCTCTTGGCCTTCAGCATTTTCCTCCGCATCGATCCCATCGTCGCCGTTCGTGTACATCGCGGGGACCCGCCGGGGAATTGCCTCGATGCGCGGGGTTCTCTGCGGCGTTCGACTGGCCGCCTGCCGGCGTACCTTGACCGCCTTTGGACGTCCGTCCTTTCCGGGCGCGATCTCGAACGACACCGCCTCCCCGGCTTCGAGCGACCGGAGACCGGTGCCCTCGATGTCACTGTAGTGAACGAAGAAGTTGCGGTTCATTGCCTCGCACTCAATGAAGCCCCATCCGTGCTCGAAGCGCGACACCACGCCCGCGTAGCGCCGGCCGTCTCCGGCTGCGGATTCTGCTCCGTTGGTCGATATCACCATTTGCTCAAGATCGCTGTCACGCACGCCAAGGTGAGCGCACAATGCACGGAGCATCTGCTCGATCCGATCCAACTGCCCAGACATCTTCAAAACCTCCATAGAATATAGATGCCAGTATGCAATTCACAGCGCTTCTCGAAATCCATGAACATCCATACTTACCGCGTCGGCGTCACAAGTTCACGGACGACGTGACGTCCGTGGGACGGGCCTTCGCTTGCCTCTATGGAGACAGATACCCGATCCGACGTGATCCTACACCACATTCCCGCCGGAAGGGCACCCGTGCAGGCACTCAAACGCCAAGCGCTGCACTATGCCGGCGCGTGCTGCGCCCCTTCTCTCTGTCACGCTTCGCACACGCCCACACGGCTTTGGCACGGGCACAACACGCCCTCACGCGCCATTCGGCCTCGGCAACAGTCCTCCGCCGCCGCCACGCGTGTTCGTGGCAGTCGCATCTCGCCCGGTCGGTCCGCTGGTGTGATCGAGCGTAATGGCCAACCTGCGGGCACTCTTGAAGCGGTGTAGGATCCAACTGCCCGATTACACGTCCGCCCGCGCACGACGCTACAGGCGCGCGCCTCTCATGATTATGCCCGTTGGGGACGCATACGTCAACGCGCGACCATCCAACTTCCCTCGGACCGCGTTGTATCATAATAGAGCAGGCACTGGAGCAGCAGTGATCTATTCGCCCAATGCCGGAGGTGCAAGGGTGGCTGACAAGCTGGACGTTTCGATCGAATACTGCACCAGTTGAGGGTATCTCCCCCACGCCGTCCGTGTGACGGAGCACGTCCTCAAGGAAAAACCCGAGGGAATCGCATCGTTGCGGCTGATCCCGTCGTCCGGCGGAGTATTTGAGGTGACCGCGAACGGTCGCCTGGTGTTTTCGAAGAAGCAGACCGGCAGGCGACCCGAACCAGACGAGGTCGTGGAAGCCCTGTTCTCCGGCCGCGTCTGATTACGGGGCCACTCCCGCGTGGAGGCCGGGGGCGCCCCCGGCCTCCACGGTGCAATCTCAAAGCGCCGCTAATACCAGGCGACCCGTACACCTTGCGACTCGACGGTCGCACCCCTCCCCGTATCCACGAAGACGCGCCATTGCGGCGACGTGCGATCCACGTCACCTACGATGCTGCGCTGGCCGCCGACACACCCGTAGTTGACCCGCATCCCGGCGACCGCTGAGGTGGCACCCGTGAGAAAAGTGCAACGCGTCCCGTCGTCGAGCTCGAGCGCCCATGGCAGTCCGGACCCGATGCCCGGCTTGTTGGCCTGGACGCGCGACGGCTCCTTGTTGGAACGCAGCAAGGTGACCCGCGCGGACCACGGACTGGCCGGACAGGCCAGCACCGGGTTAGCCCCCTCGAATCCCTGAAAACACGGATCCATGATGCGGTTCCCGCTCATGCAGCGCCAGGCGTCCTCGCGCGCTTGGTCCGCCAGGGATGCAGCAAAGCACTGCCCGCTCACGCGACTCGTGACGAGCACGCCCGGTCGAATCGACCCCGGAGCGAACGCCGCGTAGACGCGCACCACCGTGGCAGCCGGGGGCCGTTGGGCGTGAAGCGCGCCGGGCGTCGCCACCAACAGCGACAGGAACGCGAGTACCCCGGGAGCTCCCCGCAAGAACCACCGTCGCATCATCCTCTCCTGCGATCGCTGAGACATGATAAGTTGCCGCTCAAGATACGCAGGGCGCCGCGAGGTCTCCTCTCTTGCCCCCGGCGCCTGACGCGGTGCACATGCGTTCGTCTTGTCAACATAGCACTCCTTGGGTACACTAGCGGGGTCTAACATGCGCATCCGTTTCAGCCACGCCACCAGGGTTTTCGCGGGATTGACGCTCGTGCTTGTCGCCGGGACCATCGCACAGATCTCGCGGTCACGCCACCCGGTGCAGGCGCGCGAGTCCCGACGGTCGCCGTCTGCGACATTGCGAGTGGTGCCGGCACTCGTCCCTGACCCGGTCGACGGCGAACCGGTACCGTATCGGCTCGCCGCCCGCCGGCCAATTGCAGTCATGATAGACAACTTCACACAGGCGAGACCGCAGTGGGGGTTGTCGGCCGCGTCGCGCGTATACGAGGCTCTCACCGAAGGCGGCATCACACGCTATCTGGCGGTGTTCGCCGAGGAGGATGCGGGACGCATCGGTCCCGTGCGATCCGCGCGCACGCAGTTCTTGAACTACGCGGTCGAGATGGACGCCGCGCTCGCGCACGTGGGCGGCAACGCCGATGCACTGGCCCTCATCGACCAGCTACGGATCAAGGACCTGGATCAGTTCCGTTACAGCGATGCCTTCCGCCGGATCTTCGCTCCGCACGTTGCGTTCGAGCACACCGTCTTTACGTCCACGGAAGCGCTTCGGGCGGTGATCGACCAGCAGGCGGGAGAGGAAGACCTCTCCATCGTGCCGGAGCAATGGAAGGACGACGCGCCGCAAGCCGCGCGCTCTGCGGCACAGACTGTGTCGATCGCCTTCTCGTTCCCGGAGTACGCCGTCAAGTGGGTCTATCGCCCGGCTACCAATGACTACACCCGCCAACTCGGTGGCGCGTCGGACAAGGACGCAGCGACTGGCCAGGTCCTCGTCGCCAAATCGATCGCGATTGCGGTCGTGCCCCGGGTTCACGGACGAACGGTCATCGGCGAAGACACGTGGACGTTCTCCGACATCGGTTCGGGGCCGGCGTGGGTCGTCCAGGATGGCGTCACCGTCGCGGGCACATGGAGCAAACAGTCCCGGGCGGGCCGGCTCCGCTTCTTGGACCAGGCTGGACGTGAAATCGCGTTCGATCGGGGCCCGCAGTGGGTCGAGATCGTCCCCCCCGAGGCCACCCCGATCTTCTCTCCCGCAACGACACCAAGTCATTGAGCCTGGCGGCACGGAACGTCTGCCCGGCGCGGCAACCGTCACGGGCGCTCAAGCTCCCGGGCACCTGTGCGAGCGCGGTGGCGCAGCCTCCGGATGCACCGCAATGCGTCCACCGTCCGCCGAGTCCGCCGGCGATTGCCATGCCCCCGGGGTGGTGCGCCCCTCGACCCGAGGCCACCGTCCGTATCGCCGCGTACCCGACATCGGGGGGGCGCCGCGGCCCCGGTTCGTCGACGATGATGAAGATGGTATAGTGGAGGCATGCCAACGGCGGACCGCGCCCCGCGGTTGCGCGGCCGGCGTAGAGGAGTGGTCACGGTCTACGCCAGTTTGATCGTGACGCTTGCGGCGCTGGCGCAAATCCTGAATTTGCCGAACCTCAGCACGCACCGCGAGGCCCGATCCGCCATCATGATCTCCGCCACGGCGGACACAGTGTGGGCTCTCTTGACCGACCTAACACACTATACCGTGTGGAATCCGTATATTTCCCCGGCAAAGGGGAATATCAAAGAGGGTGCGCCGCTCGAGCTCACGCTGCACAACGGCGACCAAACCGTGATAATCGCGGAGACGGTATTGAGCGTGAAACCCGATCATGAGCTGAGCTGGGGCGGCTGGATGCTCGACCACAATTTGCAGCGCACGCTGACGTTCTCGATCGACCAGGTCGGCCCGGATCAGGTCTGGCTGGATGCCCACGAGGTGTTCCAGGGGATACTTCTACCCTTCGTAGGCAACATTCCAGACGACGCCCAGCACGGCCTGGACGAGATGGTCCGCGCGCTACGCTCGGCCGCGGAGCTGAAACCGCCGCATTCGCCGTAGCCCCGGAAGAGGCCCGGGGCAGGCACCTCCCCGGTCGCGGAGCGGGGCCGAGCGGCCCGCTCCGCGACCTCGGTCTCTTTAGTCCATGCCTCCGTTCAACGGCAGCGCCAGCCCGGGTTCTCGTTGTTCGGGCACTGATGATGCCAGCCACCGGGTCCGTAAGCCGGGGCTGGAGCGGGCGGGGAGCCGGCGTTGTGCAGGAGCACGTAGGCGAGCCCGCCCAGGAACAACGCCCCGAGCGCGATGCCGACCGCCGTCGACGCGCCGGAGGACGCTCCTACGTTCGCGGGTTGCGGCTGGGACGCGCTCTGCGCCGCGCTTACGTCCACGCGCCCAAGGACGAATTGGCTGTTCTCCGGCACGAGATAGAGCGTCACCGGCGCGCCAGCGGACGACTGGAGCGAGCACACGGACGTCAGCGTCCCGTTCACATAGATCGCGGTTTGGTTCGTCACCGGAAACGTCTGGGTACCGCCCGGTGTGTTCACGGTCAGTTCCTGCGTCTGGCAGTTCGCCGCCTCCAGAGTCCCCTGTACCTGCAACGGCTGCTGCGCCTGGGCGCTGCCAACGCTGGCGAGTCCCAGACACGCGATGAGCACCACCGTAGCCACCGCAGTCAATTGTCGCATCCTGATCCCTCGCTTTCCCGGCGGGTGAATATCCGGAGCCCGCCTCTGCTGTCATCCTAGGCGCCCGCCGTGAAGAGCCCGTGAATGAAAGGTGCAGATGTTACGAAGATTCCTCCCCCGGTGACCGCACGGCGCTCGCTATGAATGTCCAAAAGGGAGCCGGCCGCCGCGACAAGAAGTTGAGGTGTGCAGGCGGCATGGAGCGGTGATGTCCCGCGGTTGGCACGAAGGCGTTCGTGCCCGACCGCGCACACCCAGCCGGTGCGCGGGGGAGTTGCCGGTGGACCTCCAGTCCCGATTGACGCTCAACAACGGTACCGCGATCCCTTTGCTGGGATTGGGAACGTGGCAGATCGCGAACGGCGGACCGGCCGCGGCCGCGGTCGTGGATGCCCTACGCATCGGGTATCGCCACATCGACACGGCCAGCATCTACGGCAACGAGGAAGACATCGGGGAAGGCATCCGCCGGAGCGGCACTCCGCGCGAGCATGTCTGGGTGACGACCAAGCTATGGAACGACGACCAACCCCGTGCCCGCCCCGCGTTCGAACGCAGCCTCGCAAGGCTCGGCCTCGAGTACGTCGACCTCTATCTTGTGCACTGGCCCTCGTCGGCTCTCGTCACTCGCACGTGGAGGGCAATGGAAGATCTCTGCGCCGACGGCAGATGCAGGGCCATCGGAGTCAGCAATCACTCCGTCGACCAGCTCACCGAGATCCTGCGCGTCGCCAGGATCCCCCCCGCGGTAAACCAAATCCAGTTCTCACCATTCGGCTTTGACCAGGCCCTCGCGGATTTCTGCCGCGAACACGAGATCGCGGTCGAAGCGTACAGCCCCCTCACGAAAGGACGGCAACTAAGTGACCGGGGCGTGCTCGAGATCGCCCAAGCCTACCGGAGATCGCCCGCGCAGATCCTCATAAGGTGGGCGCTGCAAAAAGGCACCATCGTCCTCCCCAAGTCGGCGCAGCCGACCCACATGGAGGAAAATGCACGGGTCTTTGACTTCGAAATCACGACCGAGGACATGCGCCGGCTCGACCTGCTGAGCGTCTAGGTTTGGGCGTGGCCGGGTCCGGACCGGTGTATTCTACGGCTTCCACGCTCGAAACATCCCACCGGATCCCGCGATACCACATCCGCTCACCCGGCCGCTCCAAATGAGGCCGGGCCGTCCGGGCGCTCCGGGCATACCGGGCTGGCCCGGGCTTCCGGGCGTGCCTCCGATACCCGCCGCCCCGCCTTGACCTCCGGCCCCACCAGCGCCGCCCTGTCCGCCGGCCCCACCATTGCCTCCATTGCCGCCGTTGCCGCCTGCGCCACCTGCACCACCGGCGCCACCCGCACCACCGGCGCCACCGTTGCCGCCACGACCACCGGATCCACGGCTTACAATCCCGGTCCATTGCTGGACACAGCCGGTGCCAATCGTGCGACTGAAAGCCACAGTATCATCGAACACTCTTATTCCGTGGATCTGCGTGATGGCCGCCTGTCCGTCCTGATCCATGCGCCCTTCGATCCGCCCATCCTGCGTCATGATGAACGTTACGGATCCATGGCGATCGCCGCAGCACCACCACTGCCAAGTCCCGACGATCTCAACAGGCGAAATGGGGGCGACCGCAGTTTCGGCAACCGCGTTCGTGCCAAGACTCGGGTCGGAGGGCCATCGTGGCTGCCCCGTGAGCAGACACACCACCCCGATGGCGACGACAGCACCGATCACCCGCAGCACAAACGAGCAAGCCCGACGCGAACCGTGCTGGGGCGAGCTACACACGGCGTGCCACCAATGCCGCCAACTCGCGACCTGTCTGAGCTGCCATGCCGCCCTCCCGCTCCCTCATCCCGGGTGACAATTCTACTATACTCGATGGATGATAATCCCCGATGTGCAAACGAGCTGTACTGCGCGGTGGTTCGAGGCTGCCGTCGACGCGGCAGCGGGCGGTTCGGGCCGCCAGCGAGCCCGGGATCCGCTCAAGATCGGTGCTTCGCTGTCACACGTTCGAAGATGCAAACATCGAGTTTGCCGTCGCAGGGAATCGGGAGCCAAAGCGCGGCCGCACACGGGCTCGTCAAGCGCCTGCGCAACGGATATCGGCCGATAACGTGGGCGAACGGATTGGATCTTGATCGTGGGCGGCGATGCGGCCGGACGACACGGGTCCACGGTGATGGCTCCCGAACGTTGGCAGGGCGAAATGCGCGCAATAAGGCTATCATAGATGTGGGACCCATGCCGCGACCGGCCCCAGGGCCGTTCGCGAGAAAGCTTCGGGCTCCGCATCGCTTGGGAGGTGGTGATCGTGACGAGAATCGCCGCAGGTCTCGTGCTGCTGGCGATGGCCGCCTGTCCGGCCACCATTGCGTGGTCGCAGCCTCAGTCCGGTTTCCCGGTCGACTGTACACGGCCTCACCCGAACTACGTGTGCGTTCGGATGTGGAATCAACTCGCAAACGCCAGGGTGACCTTCCTCATCGATCAGACTCCACAGGGCTCGGCCGAGGCGGGGCAATCGATCTACACGACGACCTCCCCGGGTTCGCATCAGGTGGAAGCCTTTGTGGCCGGCGATCCAACCGACCACCAACGACGCACCGTGAGGACGGTGAATTGGGCGCCAGGAGACAACGCGACCTATTGCATCTTTGAAGTCGACCACGGAGGATGTTGAGCGGATCCGCTCATTGCCTCCCGCCAGGATCACGCGGCCCAGACGAGCCGGACAAGCCCCCCCAAGCCCAGATTCCGGAGCGCGGCCTCCAACTGGACGTCCTCTCCTCGCGTAACCTCGTCCACTGAAAGATCCACCCGCACGTCTGGGGTGATCCCGACTCCCTCGATCTGCTCATACAGCGGGCCGGTGACCTTAGACACAGTCACCTCGATGCCTCCCTCCGGCAGAGGATAGCGCAACGCCACCCCAAGCGCGCCCGCGGTTTTCTCTCCGATGAGCGTCGCACGGTGGGCGTCGTGAAGGCCCGCAGTGACGAGCTCCGCCGTTGATGCCGTGCCGTCGTCGATCAATACGATCAGCCGGGTGCGGGCGGATGCAACGGGCGTGCCGGTGGACCTGAGCACCGCGGGAGGCCGGGCGCGCTCCAGGGTATGCCCCAAGAGCGTGGCGGGGGGCAGAAAGGCGCCAGCCACCTCGCTTCCTTCTTCGATGAGGCCTCCGCCGTTACTGCGCAAGTCCAGAATGACCGACGAGACAGAGCCCCGCGACGCCAACGAACCGAGCGCGGCACGAGTCTGGCGCCCGGCACCACGCGAGAATCCGAACAACCGCACGTAAGCCACGCCCGGCCTGATGAAGCGAGCCTCAACCGGCGGGATCTGAATGGCCTCACGGACGATCGACACGTTGAACGTGCGCTCGCGGCGCTTCACCGCAAGCACGACCGTCGAATGCGCCGAACCGCGCAGCAGCGGGACGAGGTCGCCAGCCTTCATCCCACTCACATCCTTTCCATCCACACGGAGGATCCGGTCGAACCGCTGGAGTCCAGCGCGCGCCGCCGGACCGCCGGGGAAAGCGGCCGAAACGAACGCAACGTTTGTCCCATCCGCGGCCTCGATACTCTTGACGAAGACGCCGATGCCCGCGTAGCTTGCCTGGCCCGCGAGGCTTCTCTGAAACTCGGTGAACTCCGCTGGTCGGTAGAAGTTGACGTGACTGTCGTGCAGCGACGCCAGCATGGCGTTGGTCGCGGCGTAGGCAAGATCGGTGGCCGAGCCGGTCGCGGATTGGGCGGCCCGGTCAAAATCGTCGAGAAACATGCGCGACGCAGACGCAGCGACCGCCCCTGCGGGAATATCAGGCAGCCCTTCCGCGCCCAGAGCCGCCGCAGTTCGCAAGGCGCCGATCGCCGCGTTCAAAAGGCCAACATCATCCACCGGCTCCACGTAATTCTGGTCCAGGACGTGCAACGCGGCCACTACAAGACTTCCATCTGCGGCGTGCGCCGGCGCGAACGCAAGGCCGCAACACAGCGCGGCGATAAGCACAACCAGTCCACGCCCCGCGGGACTCCGCATCCGTCCCTCCTCCCGTCAGCCAGCGCTCACTAATTGTTCGCGATGCCGGGGATCCCTGCCCGTTCGCAAACCTCAGCAGGGCACGCCTTGCCGGCATCGTCTGGACCTGGGCGCCGTCCAGCAGGACCGTAGGGCACTGCGATCAATCTCCGGGCCTGTGCCTAGAGCGCGCGGATACCGGGCCTGCGCCTGCGGCCTGGGCCAGAACTGCCAGGGAAGCCCATTACGCCGGGGACAACGATCAGAACGTACAAGGTGGATGCGATCGAAGCTACCGCTTTCGCAACGTATAAGGCCGCAGACGTTCCCAGATCTGCTGGTCGACCTGCGGAGTGGGAAACCGGAGCGTCGCACGCGGCGGCCGCGAGGTGATCTTGCCCTCGGGAACCTCCCAGCATCTCCACAGCAAGCGGCTCACCGCGGACAATACGCCGGGAGTGCCGTGCAAGAGGAGACGGCCGCTGCGAGGAAACGCACCGACGGGCCAGTTCCCGTCAAAGTAGCCCCCCAGAAACGGCGGGACAAGGTCGTCCGGGATGTCATCCAGAAGTGCGGGATCCTCGCCGTGGGAATCAGACGGAACGCCCCATGGGATCAACGCTCGGCACAACCCGGACTCCCGGACGTAGACCTGCCAGCCCAGCAGGCTGCTCTCGCAATACTCTTGGCGCACGCGAGGCCCGGTGATATCCTCCATGAATCTGGCCATGTGCGCTTCCGCGCGATCGCCGAGCGTCACCACGACCGCCATCGCCGGACCCTGCCCCGAAATGCGCGCGGCGGCGGTCAGGAAGCCAACCCAGTAGAGTTGCACTTCTGCGGGGGCGTGTCCCGATCGAAGGACGCGCGCAGTCAGCAGGTCGGCGGGATCCGACAGTCGGCCATGGTTGGCCGGGGCAAGAATGCGGTTGACGATCGCGATCGAACACTGGCAACGCTCGGCGATCTCCGCCGCCGCCATTCCCTTCCTGCCAGCCGCTCGAATCGAGGCGATCTGAGCACGCACTTCAGGTGCCAACTCGCGCCCGCGCAAGGTCATGCCTGTGGACCCGAACTCACTTGCTCGCCGGGAGCAGAGCCAAACGGCACGACTCGCTCCCCGGACGGGCGTATGGCGACGCGCAGGCGCCTCGGCGCAAACCCGGCGTTGCGCTTCGCCTCTTGCCCGAGTTCGCGTGCCCGTCTTGCCGCATCGTAGCTTGGCCGCTTCACCCCGCACGCTCCCGTGTGCCGAATACTTGCAGTATAGCAATACGGCATCCGTTCCACGACCCTAAGCCGTCGTACACGTCGTACGCATTGCGCTGGCGCATCGACCCAATCAGCGCTCGTGCGCTCGCTTGCCCGCGCGAACAATGGCCGAAGGGCCCAGTCCGTTCGGGCGACAACATCAATGACGCGGGGGCACGGGCCGGGGAATACGTAGGCCAGGCGTCTCATCAGCCCCACCGGCTTGCCGCGTCTCCTATACGCCTGCGCTAGTGCACCTCGTTCCAAACGTTCGCCTGTCGCACGCCGGGTTCGCTCGGTGGGTTCGGATCGTACCAGCACCACGTTGTTTCGTGCTCTTGGCCGAAAATGTCGGTACAGTGCGTATCGCCGTAAATGAACAGAAACAGATTGTTGGTTTTGATCGCTGCGACGTCCTGTGGAGTGAGCACATAGGGGTGCGGGTGTGTATCGCCGGGATTCAGTTCGCTGTAATCCCAAGTGTACTCGACCATCCCACCATTCGGACTCACAGTCCCCTCCTGCTTGTCGGTGACAACAAACCGAGACGCGGCACCACTGAAACGAGGTTTTGTCCGTTTGAAGGTAAAGATCGACGTCATTACATGCGTCCGGGGTTGGCCCCGTGTTCTGGAGGCTAATGTAGATACGCGGCTGCTTCTCCGCGACGTCGTAGTCTGTGAAAGCAACGGCCTTCACGGTGATCCACGCTCGTTGTGTGATTCGAAATTGTTGCCGCGTCACAACGACGAGCGCGAGCGTTGCAATGACTAACAGTGGGGTCGCGACTGGCCAGTCCGATACCTGCAACCGCGTTGAGGCGCTCGGCGTGATTCCAAATCCACACAATCCACGGGACATGACGGGCGGCCTCGATCATCGACGGTCGCTCCGAGTCCGGTCTTTTCATTGGGCTCATCGTACCACAGCCCTGAAACCTCGTGGTCAGGAGTCGACCCCACCGAATCGCGAACGCTCCGGCATGGGCTTGAGGGTCGTGGGTTCTCCCCAAATCGCCGCAGTCCGCACCCTGCCGACAATCGGCATACGTCCGCCCATCCTGAACCACGCCTAGAGGCTCCTGGTGGGCTCTCCGTGGGTTCTAGCAGCCTTCCGGTCGGAAGGTTCCGCGATTCTCCCAAAGTTTCGCCGAAGCCGTCTCTCCATCGGGACGGTTCCAAAAGTTTCCAAAAACCCCTAATCTTAATGGAACTGTTACAGTGGAAACTTGCGCTATGGCCTATAATACAAAGAATTCGGGTGGCGCGCCCGGAGGGATTTGAACCCCCGACCTACGGATTCGTAGTCCGGCGCTCTATCCGCTGAGCTACGGGCGCGCAGCCAGCACGGATCAATATTAGCAGATCATAGGGGCTTTCTCCAGGCACCGGAAGCACTGGAATGCGCAAAACGGCGACTCGGTGGAATAACACCATCCAAGCCGCCGTTGCACGAAACGCATGGATGCGCCGTGGGCTCCGCGAACCGGGGCTAGACGTGTGCGGCGCGAGGAGGCGGCGAAGATGCGGCGGTGGCTCGGAATGACACTAGCGCTCGTAATGGTCGTTGCGACGGGCGCGGCAGCGTCCGCGCAAGGCACGCCGACCGGTAGCCCCATTCTTCCGGGCCAGTCGGTTGGAGCGTTCCACCTCGGGGAGGATGTACACGAGATGGTCAGCTCCCTTGGCCCCATCCACTCCGAGGACGATATTCCCGGAAGCAGCTTGACCGCATATTTCTGGCCGCTCAAGCGCGTCGGCGCGATCGCGGACAAGGGGTCGAACAGGGTCGTGGCGCTCGTCGTGTCCTTAGACGACGGCTACCAGACCGACAAGGGCATCGGCGCGGGCGCGGAAATGGACTCCGTCCGCACGGCGTACGGGCATGAGCAGACCGTGGACAGCCACGAGGATGACGATACGCTCGTCTACGACAGCCTCGGCGTGGCGTTCCTCGTGGACAAATCGGGAGCACTCGGCAGCCGCGTCTCGGCGATCTTCGTCTTCAACCCCGGCCAGTACAAGTCGATCTTCGAACAGGACGAGCCGTAGGTATCCCGGGCCGGGCCATACGGGCACGCCGTCCCGGCGCCCGCTCCAAAGCAGGAATGGAAACAAGAGTGCGCCGGGAGCCGTGCTTGATGCTCATGGCTGCGATCGGAAGGAGCGTAGATCCCAGTCGGCGCTCCTAGCCCTGCGTACGGATAAATGACGCCGCCTGATTGCGCGGGCCGGGGACCGTTGTTCCCCCTTGGAGCATGCGGAGCCCGTCGGGGGTGCCGTCGCCGTTGCCCGCCGCACCCGTGAGCGCCACCACCGACAGCAGTCTGTGGACATCCTCTATCCCCGCGACGCGGTACCGCGCCGACGTTTGCGGCGGCTGGCGTCCGACCTTGATGGTGATGGCGGACTCGGGGAGCGCCAGAAACGCGTCCTCATCGGCCCAATCGTCTCCGATGTACACGGCCTGAACCTCCGTGGCCCATGCGTCACCAAAGGTTTCGATCAGGATCCTCCGCACCGCCGCCCCCTTGTCCCACCGCGCGTCCGGGCGCACCTCAAACGCGTAGGCGCCGAGGTAGACCGCGATCCGCCTCTCGGGAGCCTGCCCGGTCTCCTCGAATACCACATCGCGTACGCGCTCAACAAAAGCGGCCGGCGTGTGGCGGTAATGAACGGTGAGTGTGAGTCCCTTGTTCTGAAGCCATGCTCCTGGGATGCCCCGAAGCCGCCTCTCGAGCCGGCGGCCGCAGGCCTCGATTGCGGGGCGTGCCAGCTCGGCCTCCGGCAGCACCCATGTGTGGTCCGGCCTAGAGATTTCGAGACCGTGGTTGCCCGCGTACACGATCCCGTCTAGTCCGATGCGGCTCCCAAGGTCCTCGACCGCCCGGCCGCTGACGATGGTCACGAGCGTGTTGGGACGCCTGACCAGCCGCGTCAGTATTCCCCGTGCGTCCGCCGGCAGGCTCACTTGCGCCGGGTCGGAGTGGAAGGGAACCAGCGTGCCGTCGAAATCGAGGAAGAGAGCGAGGGGACGCCCACTCAACGCCGCACGGCCGACCACCGTCGCCGCTTCGGCTTTGGACCGAACCGTCGCCCCGGCGTCGAGCAAGCGCGCCGCGGTCTCGAGATGCTTCCCCATCCAACGGTACACGTCGTGGGCGAACACGTGACGCCGCAGGTGATCCATGCGCTGCCGCCGCTCCTCCGCGGGCATCGCGAGCGCCCGCACAATCGTCCCCGCACAGGCCGCGGCGTCGTATGGATTGATGGACACGCTCCCCGTGAGTTCTTCATGCGCGCCCGCAAACTCGCTGAGGAGCAGCGCCCCCGGTGTCCCCACCTGGCAAGCGACAAACTCCTTGGCCACGAGGTTCATGCCGTCCTGGATCGGGCTGACGACGCAGACGTCCGCCAGCCGGTACAACGCCGCCATCCCGGCAGCGGGAAGCGGATCCGGTAAGGCGACGACGGGAATCCAATCAGCCGTGCCGTGCGCCGCGTTGAGGCGCTCGATCCGTTCTTCGACCCTGGCCCGCAGATCGCGATACGCCTTGATCTGTTCCCGGCTGGCGGCCATCTTCTGCACGAACACCACCCGCGACCGGTACTCCGGCCACCTGGCCAACAACTGATCGATCGCGCGCAACCGCTTGAGAATGCCCTTCGTGTAGTCGATACGGTCGACGCTCAGGACAACGCGGCGCCCGTCGAGGCCAAATAGCCGGGTCAAGCCGTCCATCCATCGACCGGCCTGAGACGAGCGGGCGATCTCGTCGAGCGCGGATGCGTCCACGCTGATCGGGAACGCTTCCACACGGGTGCGCCGTCCCGCGTACCGCACTGTGCTCCCGATGACGCGGGCGCCGAGGTCGCGCTCCGCGCACTCGAAGAAATGCGCAATATGGCGTTCGTGTTGAAACGCCACCAGGTCGTTGGCGAGCAGTCCGTCGAGGAGTTCCGCGCGTTCCGGGCAGACACGAAACACGTCCCAGTCCGGCCAGGGCACATGCCAGAAGTGCATGAGAAAGAGATCCGGACGAAGCTGGCGAAGCGCGCGGGAGCACGTTGCGAGATGGTAATCGTGCAGCCAGACGATGGCGCCGCGGGGCGCTTCCCCGGCGACGGCTTCTGCGAACCGCCGATTGACAGCCTGGTACGTCTCCCAGTAACGAGAGCGCATGCGCACCTGGTCGAGCACGGTGTGGCACAGCGGCCACAGCACCTGGTTCGCGTACCCGTAATAGTACCCGTCGACCTCCGGCTTCGAGAGTGCGATGCGCTTGAGCGTGTACCGCGGACGATCTTCCGGCACCTGAACGCGGGCGTCCGCGTCTGTAACGGTAAAGTCGGCGTCGCCGTCTCCCCATGCGATCCACGTCCCCGACGTGACCTGCATCACCGGATCGAGAGCCGCGACAAGTCCTCCGGCCGGGCGTTCCACGCTGATCCCTCCCGGTCCGGTGCGATGCGTGTAGGGTTCCCGATTGCTGACGATGAGAAGTTGACGCCCGTTGAGAATGTCATCCAACCGGTGCAGGCGCCCCCGCTCGATGACCATCCGGCAACACCTCCACTCTGCCGAATTCCCCGGACCCAGGGTTAGGGCCGCGTACGCACAAAAAACCACCCCGAGAAGGTCTCCGGGGTGGTCCACGGCCCGGGTGGCCTTCTCTCGATGCCTACGGGGTTAGCTGACGGGCTCGGGCCGAGAGACTGCCCTGCCTGTGCGCGCACACAGGCTACGCCCCAGGAACTTGGGTCCCCCGCTCCCCGATAACTCCGGGGATTCGGCATGTTACCGTTGCCGCGCGATTTCGCGACGATAGCCAGCCACTACGTACTTAGTCTCCCCCACTTGTTCCTCGCATTCCCGAGTTTCTCACAACAAGCATGGGGTTGGCAACACGCGACCATCCGGCTCAGTGCGCGCGGACGTCCAGCGCGTCCCGGAGGGCGTCGCCGATGAAAAAGACCGCGACCACCGTGATGGTCACGACCGCTCCGGGAGCGATGACCAGGACCGGGTTCGAGGTAAGGTAGCTTTCCGCTTGAGTCATGAGGTTCCCCCATGTGGGGATCTCGGGCGGCAATCCGAAGCCGAGAAAGTCGAGGGCGGCTTCCGCCAGCATCGCACCGGCCACGGCGAACGCCGCCTGGACCAGGATCGGAGCCATGGTGTTGGGTAGGATGTGGCGAAACACCACGCGGGGCACGCCCGCGCCCCCGGCGCGTGCGGCCTCGACGAACTGCCGTTCCCGCAGGGACAAGTACTCGGCCCTCACGATGCGCGCGAGCCCGGTCCATCCGAATAGACCGAGGTACCCTACCATCATCGGGACCGGCCCCCGGCCGCCGGTCCAGTTGAGCAGGATCAGCAACAAGAAGATGGCCGGGAAGCTCAGCACGAGATCCACGAGCCGCATGACAGCAGTATCCACCCACCCGCCGAGATAACCGGCGAGCGACCCCAGGGTCACGCCGATGATGCTTCCGAGCAGCATCGCCGTCACCCCCACGAGCAAGCTGATCCTCCCCCCGTACAAGACGCGCGCCAACTCATCGCGGCCGAGGTCGTCCGTGCCCAGCGGATGTCCAACGCTTGGCCCCTCGAGCGCATGATCCGGGTCGAGGACTGTCGGGCCGTACGGCGTCAACAGCGGCGCGAAGAGTGCGCCGCCCGTGACCAGGACGAGCGCGACCGCACCGGCGATGGCGGCCCGGTGCCGCCGGAAGCGCAGCCAGGCCGACCCGAACGGCATCACAGCGGTTCTCCCCGCGGCCCGGAATCGTGCCGCGGGCGCGCACCCCGGCGCGCAGCCTTCGCCTCTCCGCGGGACAGCGCTCGGGCGACCATTCACGTGTACCGGATGCGGGGATCGAGCGCCACGTACGCCAGGTCGGCGAGCAGATTCCCCGCGATCAACAGCGTGGCGCTGATCACCAGCCCCGCCATCTGCAACGGATAGTCCCGGTTGTTGAGCGCTTCCAGAAACAAGCGCCCCATGCCCGGCCACCCAAAGATCGACTCCGTGATGACGGCGCCGCTGAACAACACATGCAGGTCCAGCCCCATCAGCGTAACGATCGGGATCAGGGAGTTGCGCAGGACGTGGCGGTCCAGCACGCGGCGGCGCGGCAGCCCTTTGGCGCGGGCCGTACGCACGTAGTCCTGTGACAGCACCTCCAGGACGCTGCTGCGCAGATAGCGACTCCAGCTGGCGATGGAGCCGAGCCCCAGCACGATCGCGGGCAGCACGAGGTGGCGCAACAGGTCAGGCACCGATGCGTTGCCGATGTCGTGCATCCCCGCAACGGGCAGCAGCCGCCAGTGCACCGCAAAGAGCAGCTGGAGCATCAGCCCGAACCAAAACGTCGGCATCGCCCAGGCGAAGAACGATCCAAACGACAGCAGGACATCACCCCACGAATACCTGTGAGTCGCGGCGAAGATGCCCAGCGGAAACGCCAGTGCGATCGAGAGGCAGAACGCGCTCAGCATCAACATCAGCGTCGCCGGCAGACGCTCGCGGATCATGGAGAGCACCGGGCGCCCCGTGTAGTACGAGTCGCCCCACTGTCCGTGGAGCAGTGCCGCGACCCAGGCCAGGTAGCGCTCGCCCCACGGGCGATCGAGGCCGAGCTGATGCCGTAGAACCGCGATCCGGTCCGGCGTCACCTGGGGATTGTGGAGATAAACCGCGAGGGGCCCGCCGGGAGCGAGGTCCATGATCGCGTAGCTGACGCAGGACACGAGCGCCAACAGCACGACCGCTTGAACAGCGCGACGGACGACGTAGGCCGCCACGGTCCGGCGCTCTACCGCCGCAGGGGACGTACCGTGCCGCCGACAGCCCTGCCCGGTGCGGTCATCGGGTGCTCCACGTCTCCGGAGGCGTGGTTCCGAATGTCGTGGCGTCGTATCCGAGCACGTTCGCCGCGACGGCATCGTTGTTGACGTTCCAGAACAGGAAGATGACCGGCACGTCGAGATATTCGAGCTGCTGGATCCGATCGTAGATCGCACGGCGCCGCGCCGCGTCCAGGGTACGATCGGCCTGATCCAGCAGTTCGTCCATCTCCGGACTGCGGTATCGCTCCGCGTTCTCACCGGGGCTGTTGGCGTCGGTGGGGATGTACGACGACGCCCAGTTGATGCGATTCTCGGGGAAGACGCCCTGCCCCCAGGAAAAGATCAGCGCGGCGTCCTTGCCGTTCCACTGCGGCCCGTTCTGGCCGAACAACGCGGCCGAGCTGACGGCGTGGGTTTCCGTCGATATCCCGGCGGCCCGCCACGACTGCGCGATCAGCTGCATCGCCTGAACGAAATAGAGCCGCGACGACACCGTCCAGAGCGGAACCTCCAAGCGTATGCCGTCTTTCGCGAGAACTCCGTCCCTGCCGGGCGCGAATCCGGCGTCACGGAGGAGCGCACGCGCGCGGGCCGAATCGTAGGGCCGCGGCGACAAGCGGCGATTGGCCCACGGCCCATTTGGCACCATGTCGCCTGCCGCAGGCTCCGCCTGCCCCCGCATGATGTCCTTGATGATCGACGCCTTGGGTGTCGCGAAATCGAGGGCCTGCCGCACCCTCACGTCGCGGAGAAACTGGTACTCGTCCAGCTGAATGAGCGCGTACACCGGCGCGAGATATCGTTGCAGCGTCACGCCCGGAAACCGGCGGATCTCGCCCAGCCGGGCCGGTGGAACGCCTCCCAGGATGCTCAACTCGCCGGCTTGCAGCAGGTTCACCTGCGCGTTTTGGTCGGGCACGATCCGCACCACGATCTGCCGCAGCCTGGGCTTCGGCCCCCAGTAATAGGGGTTGGCCGTCAGGGTCACGTGATCGTCGGTCGCGAACTCGGACACCGCGAACGGCCCCGTGCCGACCGGCTTCTGGTTAAACGGCGCATGGTTGATCTGGTCCGCCGATAGTCCTTCGAAGACGTGCCGCGGCATCACTGGCGCGGCGGCGACTTGCTCCCGGAACGGCGCGTATGGTGCTTTTAGGTGAAACACGACGGTCGCCGGCGTCGGTGCGTCCACCGCGGCGATCCGGTCGAATCCGGTCGCGTAGCTGATGTGGACGTCTTTGTTTGTGACCAGTTGCCACGTGAACCTGACATCGGCCGACGTGAACGGCTGGCCGTCCGACCATCGCACACCCGGACGCAGGAAGTACGTCCACGTCAAGCCGTCGGGGCTGATGCGTTCGCCGGTTGCGAGTGCCGGTTCCCAGTCCCCGTCGCGGTTGATCCGATACAGGCCGTCGAAGACGAACCGGTAGACCTGCTGGCTCGCGAGCAGGCTGTGGAGGTAGGGGTTGAGATTATCGGGGTTGTCCGAAGCAACCAGCACGAGCGTGCCCGGAGCCGGACCGGCTCCGGCAAACCCCGAGGGGTGCAACGCCAGCAGGCCGCACACGATCACCATCACGAGCGCTCTTCGCATTTACCCTCCATGGGTTCCACCGGGGCCTGCAGCACGTCTGGGGACCCGGCGCTGCTCGAGATCATTCTAGAGGGGAGGCTGCGCGAGCCGCAACCACGTTGCCGAGGATGCAAGCTGCGAGGCGATCGCGGCGGGCCCCGTCGTCGTGGCCTATGATCCCGGACGGTACCACCCACGGCGCGCTTGCCAAGGGTCCCGCATACGGGTAGGATAAGGAAGTCAGGAGGCTGGAGGGGTGGCCGAGCGGTCCAAGGCAACGGTTTGCTAAACCGTGACCCTTTAACCGGGGTCCGTGGGTTCGAATCCCACCCCCTCCGCCATGCCAGTACCGAATTGCGAACGCTGGCACCAGCAGGAATCGCGCCTCCGGTCGCGGTGAGAGTCCGCAACAAGTTTGGTCTTTGATCCCATGATGCGGGCAAGGCCGTCATGGGCACCTATCCGCCTGTGCCGCCTCCGTGATTTTCCCTGCGTCCGCTCCCATCGGCTTGCCACAGGGCTGTCGTTCAACGTGCCGAAAACCTGCAACGGATGTGCAGCCGGATCGCTGGTCGGGATGTAATCTCGCTGCACTGCCGAGAGGACGGGATGAGGAAGGTCATGGAGAGTATCCGCGCCGCCGTGCTGCACGGAATCGGCCAGCCGCCGCGCTATGAGCTGTTCCCTGCGCCTGTGGCGGGCGACAAGGAAGCCATCGCAACGGTCACCGCGGCAGCACTAAAGCCGTCGGATCGTCTGATGGCGAAGGCGTGCACTATGCGCCAGCAGCATTTCCAGCCGTTGCGGGACTTGACGGGTGGGACGGCTTGCGGACGGGACACGGATCGCGTTCATGATTCCTCGGCACCCCTATGGCGGGATGGCCGATAGAACAGTCGTCCGTCGCGGGATGTGGCTTCCGGTTCCCGATGGGATTGATGATGTCACGGCTGCCGCGTTCGCCAATCCCGGCATGGCGGCATGGAAAACGATCATCTGGGAGGGCGCGTGGCTGCGGGAGATAGCGTCCTGATTCTCGGCGCGACCGGCGCATCCGGGCACATCGCCGCGCAACTCGCCAAGCGTCAGGGTTCCCGTGGCGTCGTCGCTGGCCGCAGCTGGCGCGCGCTCGATGATCTGATCGCAAAGGGCGCTGATGCAGCGATCCGTGTCAATCAGCCGCACGACTTGGCGGCGGCGATCTCCGCCGAAGTACCATATGATCTCGTCGCCGATTACCTGTGGGGGGCTCCTGCCGAAGCGGTGTTCGCCGCGCTGGCAAAGGGGGTTCCGCAATCCGAGCGGGGCCGAGATCCAATCCGGTATATCCTAGTGGGGATGAGCGCCGGCGAGCTGGCGCAGCTTCTGGCCATGGCTTTGCGTTGTTCCCCGGTGCAGTTGCTCGGTAGCGGAACCGGGAGAGCAATTTCGATGGAAGAGGCGGCCGCCGGTTGTGAAGATCTGCTGCAGCAAGCCGCTGCTGGCGAGATCACGTTGGAAACGGAAGTGGTACCATTGTCGAATGTTGAGAAAACCTGGTCGCAAGCGGATGACACACGGCGCGTGGTGCTCGTGCCATAATCCTAGCTTGCTGGACGGGGAGCGTAGTTTCGTGTCCCGATGGCTCGCCCCCGCTCTAATCACGCATGGCCAAAATCGCCGTAGTACAATACCATAGATGTAGTTGTCATCGCCGCTTGGCGTAGTCCGCCAGCGGCCTTGTGATGGTTATGTCCAGGCTCGTCCCTTGTATGCGCGCCGAATCAAGCGGGGATGCGTCCGCCCCTACATCGGAGGAGCAGTTACACAAGAGGCAGTGACGTGGAATCCAGCCCTCTCTGCCAGCGTGAACGTGTGCGCGACAGCGTCACGAGCGCCACGGCGCGTGACCCACGGTGCCATGCGCCGTGTGACCGACCGAACGCGCCGGAGATGAGCGCGGGTCGACCGACCCTGCGGATGCCCGAAGCGAGCCGCAACACGCAGCAATCGGCGAGGCGAAGTCGCGGAGCGGACACCAATCACGTCGGGGGCGGTGACGAGCCGATTACCCAGAGTCCCATACGATCGTGGCGCTAACTCGCCAGTCGTCTTCGTCCGTCCTCGGATGACGACGACGCAGACCCTGCTGTTGCTCGTCGCCGGGGCGGTCGCCGGCACCATCGGGGCGGCCGGCGGCATCGCGTCACTGGTGTCCTATCCGGCGCTGCTGGCAGTGGGCATTCCGGCGCTGCCGGCCAACGTGACGAATGCCGTCGCCTTGGTGACGTTTTGGCCGGGGTCGGCGTTGGGATCACAGCCCGAGCTCCGTGGACAAGGAGCGTGGGTCCGGCGGTGGGCGCCGGTCGCGATCGGCGGCTCCGCACTCGGTACTGCGCTGCTTCTGCTGACGCCCTCGACGATCTTCACTCAGATCGTACCGCTTCTCGTAGCCTTCGCGTCGGTCGTCTTGCTTGTGCAACCCTGGATCTCCGTGCGCCCGGAGCATCGCTCAAGCCAGGGCGCTGCGCTGTTGTTGCCCTGCGGGCTGTTCGCGGTGTCGGTCTACAACAGCTATTGGGGTGCGGGATCTGGGGTGATGACACTCACGCTCTTGCTGCTGACCGTCAACCAACACCTCGCAACATCGAACGCCCTGAAGAATATGCTCCTCGGCATCGCGCAAGCGGTCTGTGTGATCGGGTTCGTCCTGTTCGGCCCCGTGCACTGGGGCGCAGCGGTACCGCTCGCCGTCGGGACGCTCGCCGGGAGCATGATCGGACCGTCGGTAACGCGACGCTTACCCGCGCCCCTCCTGCGCGTGCTCGTCGCGTTGTCGGGATTCTGGCTGGCCGCTCACCTGTGGGCGACCCGTGGCTAAATGACCAACAAGTCGCGTCGCGTGCCCGGTCAGTGAAGAACGCGGTGAGGCAATGCACGGCGTTGACGCGCGATAACCGTTCTGCTGTGGTCCTCCACATTCCCCAGGGAGGATGCCTACGCTGCCGGCGACGCGTCACGAGGCATCGAACGTCATCGCACGGACTGCATCATCTCGTGGGCTGCACGCGTTACCGGGCCCGCTTCACCGGTTCGAAGAGCTCGCCCGCGGCGTCGCCGCACACCACGGTCTTCGGCACGAGCTTGCGCTGGCCCGGGTGGCGCTCGCCCTGCGAGTCCAGCAATTCGAACGTTCCCTCCTGCAACTCAAACGCCACCGCGTCACCCCAGGCCCCGATCCGCAGGGTCCCGATCTCATGCGACATGCCGAGTGCCTGCGCCGGGGTCGCCATGACTTTGCGCAGGGCGTCCTCGAGCGAGAACCCGAGGTGCAGGAACTTGCTGACCGTGGTGGCGAGGTCGCGGAGGTCCGTGGGTTCGAATTCCACCCCCTCCGCCAGACGTTATGAGATATGATGCGACTGTCCCTCATTCTCGTTTGGCGTCCACTCGTAGGGTTGATCGAATTCCATCTCGTCCAATCCCACCGGCTCGAGTCCCCGCTCCCGAAGCCCATCAATGAGCCTTGGAAGCGCCGCGATGGTGGCAAGTGGCCGACTCAGACGCGCCGCGTCGTCCTCTGTTTCCGAGCCGTCGTGGAGGTTGATAACCGATCCATTCCCGAGATGTCGAGACTCGAGTACACGCCGCACGATCTCATCAGGGTTCGACGTCGTGTAGTCGGCCGGGTTGACGTCAGCGTAAATGATCTTGACATCCGGGGACATCGCTAGCGGAGACTGCAAAACTACCGCAAAGTTGTTGAGATAGTGGAAACGAAGGAACGGACATGGTCTTCCCGTAATGGCCGTGATCACAGCTTCCGCTCGATCGAAGTCTCCGATATTCTTGATATGCAGGTAGCTCTGATTCCCGACGACATGCCCCGCTGCCACGATGCGCTCGAGCGCTCTCGGGAACCGCTCTACCCACTTGCCGATTACGAAAAACGCCGCCCGGGCCCTCTTGTTGGCCAAGACCTCAAGCAATTGATCCGTCCGAGGCGGATTGGGCCCGTCGTCAAATGTCAGCGCAACCGTAGGCCGATCACGCCGAGCATGATTGTAGTATCGGACCTTCATTATTCCCTCCTTCGATCGTACTGGCCACGCCGGTTCATCTCACAGTTCCGCATGACTTCCGCACACGGAATTCCAATTGAAACTTCAGGACTCGCGACTCCCGGTTCGGCTCCGAGATTCGCTGAAATAGCAGATCGACGGCACTTGCTGCCATCATCCGAATAGGCTGTGCGAGGGTGGTGAGCGGTGGTTGGACGAGGTCGGCCCAAAACGGGTCGTCGATGGCCACCAAGGCCACCCCGTCTGGAACCGGCACCTGTCGCTCCTTCAGAGCCTTGAGCACTCCCATAGCCATCAGGTTGTTCGTGACGACCAATCCAGTCAAATCAGGCGCCATCTCTAGCAGGTTGTGGGTCGCCGAACAGGCGCCGTCCACCTTGAACAGACCACTTATTGACGTCGGTTGGAGTCCGGCTGTCCGCATGGCCAATTCATATCCGGCAAGTCGATCGGCGCCGGTCTGAATTGTGCGCGGCCCCGAAATACAGCCGACTCGGGTGTGGCCTGCCTGCAGGAGCAGTTCGGTTGCGAGACGGGCAGCGCCCCAGTTGTCCGCAATGACCGCATCCGGGCGAGGATCTTGCACAAGGCGATCGAAAGCCACAACGGGGATCCCGAGATCGAGCAGTCGTGCAATTCCGGGGTCCGCGGGATCAGAAGTCGACAGAAGCACGCCGAACACTCGGTCACTTGCCATCATCTCAAGGTACGCGCCCTGTTTTTCTGGGTTCTCATCAGTGTTGCAGAGCAGCACGCGTTTGCCATGATTGTAAGCGGCGTCCTCAACCGCACGGACCATGCTTGTGAAGTGCGGGTTCTCGATGTCCGATACGAGGACACCGATCATGTCGGCCCTCTGCAGCCGGAAGTGTCGGGCCAAGCGATTCGGATGGTAATTGAGTTCGTCGACCGCTCTCAATACACGGTCTCGATATTCCGGCGCGACAGACGCACCGCCATTGAGCACGCGCGACACAGTGGCAATCGACACGTGCGCCCTGGCAGCTACCTGTTGAATACTGGCCGTGGTACGCTGTGCAGAAATCGTTTTCTCATCCGAACTCAAGAAAAATCACCCCGTTCAACCCCTTGCTGCACAAATGAAAGTGTGACATCGCCCTAGAACCGTGTCAAGCCGACAAAGTCGAAGACCAAATAGCGAATATACGTTCGCATTGGCGTCCGATGAAGAAGGAAACGACTATGCTTGAGAGAACGATTTCCCAAAAGATGCTGGCGAAGGCAACCCCTAGTCTGGAATGAGAAGACGTTACTATTTGAGGGGGGGCGGATAAATGCGTACAGCCCGTCCAATTTCCTGGACGCTCATCGGCTTGTGCGTGCTCGCCGTACTGAGCCTTGCGGCAACGACGCTTGCGCAGCCATTGAGGAATCCGGACACTTTGGTGGTTGTGAGAATCCAGTCGCCGGACAGCCTGGATCCCGCCTGGGCGGACGACATCTACAGCCGCGAGCCGATCGCGTACATGGTATACGAGCCACTCATCTTCTTCGATGGCGGCTCTACGAGCCGATATGTCCCGATGCTTGCCACGAACGTTCCATCCATCCAAGACGGGACGATATCTAAGGACCTCCGCACCTATACCTTCCATATCAGAAAGGGTGTCAAATTCCACGACGGATCGTTGATGACGCCGGAAGATGTCAAGTACTCGATTATGCGCTTCGCCCTCATCGATCGGGACAGTGGCGGCTCGTGGATCGTACTCACTCCGGTCGTCGGCCGAGACGCCACGCGCGACGCGAGCGGTAAGCTCATCCCCACGGTGTTCGACGAGATGAACCGCGCGATCCAGGTGAAAGGTGATGACGTTGTGATCACCCTCAAGGCACCGTACAGCGGGTTTCTCTCGATCATGGCCTCGTTCTCACTGGTACACTCCAAGTCCGCCGTGGTGCGGGCCGGCGGTTGGGACGGAACCAAGGCGACGCTCGCGAAGTACAACAACCCCGCGAGCCCGGACAAGATGGAGCTCTTCGAGAAGGACATCGGCACCGGCCCCTTCCGCTTGACCAGCTGGAATCGCTCGGTCAACGAGATCGTGCTGCAGCGGTGGGACGGCTACTGGCGCACCCCCGCCAGGCTGAAGCAACTTGTCTTCAAGGTCGTGGAGGACTGGCCCGCCCGGCGTCTGATGCTGACGACCGGTGACGCCGATATCATCGAGGCGGGGTATGCGGATCTCGCATCGATTCAAGGCGCGCCGGGTGTCCGCATCGTCGAAAACGTTCCGGTGCTAGCTACGCAGTCGTTCTTCATGAACATGAAGATCAACCCGCAAGGCAATCCCGACATCGGCAGCGGCAAACTGGACGGCAACGGTATCCCGCCGGATTTCTTCTCGGATCTCCACGTCCGGCGCGGGATCGCCTACGCCTTTGACTACGCCGCGTACTGGCAGGCGGCCTGGCTGGGGAAAATGACTCCGGGCAACGGTCCGGTCCCCGTCGGACTCCTCGGCTATGACGTCCGCAACAAGTGGTATCAAACGGATCGGGAGAAAGCGATCGCAGAGTTCAAACAGGCCTGGGGTGGTCAGGTTTGGGACAAAGGTTTCAAGTTCACCGAGACGTTCAACGCCGGGAGCCCCCACCGGATCATCGGGACGCGCATTCTGAAGGAGAACCTAGAGGCTCTAAACCCCAAATTCAACGTCGATATTCGCGCGCTCCCGGGCCCCAGTTACTTCCCCAATGTCGCGGCCAACAAGGGCACCCTGTACTGGCTGGGCTTCTTTGTCGATTTCCCGGACCCGGACGACTTCGTGGCCGGATACATGCATACGGGAACGAACTACGCGCCGCAATACGGCTATTCGAACCCCGCAGTGGACAGGTTGATCGAGCAAGCGCGCATCGAGACGAACGACGCAAAGCGTGCCGACCTGTATCGCCAGATTCAAAAGGTCGCGTACGACGACATCCCGGTAAACTATCTCGGCTACGCGACGGTGCCCGTGGTCTACCGGACGTGGGTGCATGGCTGGTATACCAACGCCATGTTCACACTGCAGTGGTACTATTATCCGATCACTAAGCAGTAGCACCGCGAGGCGGGCCCCGGGGTCGCATCCGGTCCCGGGGCGGACGCGCCCATGAGTGTCTATCTCGCCCGGCGCCTTCTATTCCTTCCCGTGGTCGCCGCAGGCATCACGTTGCTCATCTTCGGCCTGCTCCAGTTGCTCTCGCCGGCAAGCCGTGCGATGTTGTTCGTGGAGCGTCCGGAACAGGCAACGGCAATTGCCGCCGTCATCCGCAAGTACGGCTTGGACCAGCCCATGTACGTCCAGTACTGGCACTGGCTGGATAACCTGCTCCACGGGGATCTGGGCTATTCGCAGTCGGCCCGGATGCCCGTGATCGAGGCGATCCGGACCTTCTTCCCGGCCACACTCGAGTTGGGTGTGTACGCGTTTGTGTCGATCGTGAGTGTCGGCCTCTGGCTAGGGACGCTGGCCGCAGTAAACAAGGACGGGGCAGTCGACAACGTCTCACGCATCTTCGCGATCACGGGATACTCCCTCCCGGTGTTCGTCTGGGGAGTATTGCTGTTGTTCATCTTCTACGGCCAACTGAACTGGTTCCCGCCGGAGCGCCTATCGCTGCAAGCCACGCTGTTTGTCCAGTCGCCTGAGTTTCGCCCGTACACGGGACTGATGACCGTCGACGCGCTCCTGAACGGGACTTGGTGGGTATTCTGGGACGCGGTGCGCCATCTGGTGCTGCCCGTCGTCACGTTGACGTACTTTCTCACGGCGATCCTCGTGCGCATCACGCGGGCTTCGATGCTCGAGGTGCTGGGCCAGGAGTATGTCAGGACGGCTCGGGCGAAGGGCGTCGCGGAGTCGGTGGTGATTGCCAGGCACGCGCGACGAAACGCGCTGATCCCAACCATCACCCTTGGCGGATCGATTCTGGTGGGGTTGCTGAGCGGCGTGGTGATCACGGAGACGATCTTCAACTACCCCGGCATCGGCCGCTGGGGTGCCAACGCCGCGATCCAGTTAGACGTCCCGGCGGTGGCCGGATTTGCGTTGCTCGTCGCCGTGATCACCGTCCTGGCAAACCTGGGAGCAGACCTCCTGTATTGCTACGTCGACCCGCGCATCCGCTACGGATGAGACCCCGGGCCATTCGAAAGAACCCCCTCATGGCAGCGCCCGCAACCGCCGCCCCTCCCGAACGGCGGCGACCGTCAATTGTGTGGACCGTGTTTAGCCGACCGGTCGCGCTGACCGCTGCCTCTGTGATTGCCGCATTCGTGCTCCTGGCCGTCTCGGCGCCGCTACTGGCCCCATCACGTACGGGTCGCGATCCCTACGTCATTCCCACTGTGGGATTCGAAATGGCCCCCCATCCGCCCAGTGCCGGGCACCCCTTCGGTACTACGGAGGACCAGTTCGACCTGTACTACGGCATCGTCTGGGGAACCCGGACGGTGTTCAAGGTCACACTCAGCGTCATTGGGGCGTCCGTCCTCATCGGGCTGGTGCTCGGGAGCCTGGCGGGGTACAGCGGCGGTCTCGTCGATGAGGCGGTAATGCGGTTCACCGACGTCTTCCTGGCGTTCCCGGGACTCGTCCTTGCCGTTGTCATCGTCGCCCTGCTCGGCAAGGGCCTCGACAAAGTGATCCTGGCGATCGCCGCCGTCAACTGGCCCACATACGCGCGGCTGATGCGGGGCGAAATCCTGACGATCAAAGGGCACGATTTCGTAACCGCCGCGCGCACCATGGGAGCGAGCGACCTCCGGATCATCGTACGGCACGTCGTCCCCAATGCGTTCTTCCCGTTCTTCGTCTACGGGTCTCTGGACATGGGGAACGTCGTCATCACCTCGGCGGCGCTGAGTTTCCTGGGCCTGGGCACCGAGATCGGCTATGCCGACTGGGGGCAGCTGATCGCACTGTCCCGACGGTGGATCCTCGGATCGCCCGGCCACGGGTTTCAGTTCTGGTACACGATCATCTACCCAGCGATGGCGATTACGCTGTTTGTGTTGGCATGGAACATTCTGGGTGACGCGATCCGCGACGTCCTCGACCCGCGGACGCGCGGCGGGCGCGAGGCGAGGGGGGGACGGAGACATGTCTGAGAAGATCGGACGCATCGTACTGGATCGCTTTGAAAGCGAGGCGCTGCGGGGAAACCCGCACGGTGATCCGCACGTGCGGACGATTCCGGTGTACCTGCCGCCCAGCTACGATGGCTCCAACGAGCGATACCCGGTGATCTACTGGTGCCACGGGTTCGCGCAAACGGCGCTCTGGGGTGTGAACGGCAGCCCAGGGATCCCTTCGCTGCCGATGTGCATGGATCGCATCATTGCCGAGGGGGCTCCCGAGACGATCCTCGTTATGGTTGATGCTCATACGCGCTTCGGAGGATCCCTCTACCTCAACTCCCCCGCGAACGGTCAGTACGAGGACTACATCATCGGCGAGTTGATCCCGTACATCGACCGAACTTACCGCACGAAGCAGGAACGTGACCACCGTGGTGTCGATGGCAAGTCGAGCGGCGGGTACGGCGCCCTTGCGCTGGCGATGCGTCACCCTGAGAGCTTCAGCGCCGTCGCCTCGCACAGCGGGGACATCTATTTCGAGGCGGCCTATCGCCCGCTGTTCTGGGAGTTCCTCAACCAGGTGCATCGGGCCGGCGGGGTGGAGAGATTCCTAGAGCGCTACCTAGCCCTTCCGAAGCGGTACGATGGCGCCTACATTGCTGCCCTGTCGATGTGCTTCTCGCCGAATCCGAACCGGCCGCCCTACTACTTCGATCTCCCTGTCGACATTACAACCGGCGAACTGATCCCCGACGTCTGGGCCCGGTGGACTGCGCTTGACCCGGTGTTCATGGCGGAGTCCCATGCGGGGGCCCTGCGGTCGATGCGGTTGATCTACCTCGACTGCGGAAACCACGATCAGTACTATCTGCACTTCGGGGCGCGTCTGCTCTCACGCAAGCTGACACGTCTGGGCATCAAGCATGAGCACGACGAATATGAGGACGATCATTTGTACGTCAACTATCGGTACGTGGAGTCGCTGAGCCGGATCGCCGCCGTGATTGCGTGAGAGATGGTTAAGAGAAGATTGCTATCGCTCCAGATCAAAGACCCATCAGACGTAGAACGGATATCCCCCGCGGTGGCGAAGCACGAGACAGTGCGAGTGCCGGAGGGCTGCCCAGGGAAAAACCCGGCGGCGAACGGAAGCGGGGCTACGCGGCGAGGACGCCGCGGACGTAACGAACGGCCTGTCGGAATCCCTCTTGACCGGTTCGGCTCGCCTCCTCAATCCCCACCCACCCAGAGTAACCATCCGCGCGCAGCCGCAAGAGCACTTCCCTGATGGGCGCGATTCCCGTGCCGACCGGCGCGAACTCGAACACCCCCGGGCGGCGCACGTCGTTGAGGTGAACGTAGCCGATCCGCGTTCGAACCTGCTCAAACAGCGCGAGTGGGTCCTCGCCCGCGACCAGGGGATTGGCAGTGTCGAACTGCACGCCGACCGGGGCGTCCCGCAGCGCATCCATCACCGCGAGGAAGACGTCCCCATACATCGCGAAGTCAAAGGCGGTCCACGTGAAGGCCTTCGTGTGGTTCTCCACGTTCAACCGAAGCCCGAGACGCGCGGCCTCCGTGGCCACCCGCCGGATCGCCTCCGCCACCCACAAGATGCCCTGTGCTCCTTGTACCCCCGGCCGCTGCTGCCCGGTGAGAACACGAACCGACGGGGCGCCAAGCTCAAGGGCGACCTCGAGATTGCGGATCGCCGCGGCAACCTCGCACTCGCGCACATCAGGATCGGGATGCGTGAAATCCGAGTAGCCGGTGAAGTTGCTGACGGCCAACCCGCGAGCATCGGCGAGACGGCGAAACTCGGCGGGCGTCGCCGGCCCAAGCGGCCGAACCAGAAGCGGTCCACACTCCACGCCGTCGAGGCCGAGCTCAGAGGCGAAATCCAGCCACTCCGCGAGGCCCATCTGTCCGCGCGAGATGGCGTCAAAGAGTGACGTCGGAATGCAGCTCAGCCGGCTCCCCACCTGCTTGTCCACCTGTTGGGGACTCGCTACGAAGCGGCCCGGGCGGGCTTCTTCACCTCGACTCCGGCAAGGGCCTCGATGAAGTTCACCAGTGCCGCGTGGTCGAGGTCGCCGCTTCCTCGGGTCACCAGCGCGATGAGCATCTGCTGGACGAGGCTCGTCAGCGGCAGCGACACGCCCATGGACTCCGCCGCGAGCAGCGCGTTCCGCAGGTCCTTCTCGTGCAGCCGGATCCGAAAGCCCGGCTTGAAGTTCCGCGAGATGACCATGGGTGCTTTGGCGTCCAGGACCGTGCTCCCGGCCAACCCGCCCTTGACCGCGTTGAACACGACCTCCGGATCGAGCCCGGCGCGGGTCGCGAGCACCAGCGCCTCGCCCATC
>DASPUZ010000070.1:0-6797 GCA_035622635.1 bacterium
GCTTTGCGAAAGGACAAACCCATCATCGTTTCGAGGTAGACTGTGCGCGCGAGCGGCCGGTCTCGCTCGTCACCAGGCGTTGGCGCCCACGGCGAAGATCCAGACTTAGCGGGAACTTCGGAAAGCCCGTTTGTACTGCGAGGCTTGATCTCTAATTCGGCCATGGATGGTGCGCCATATGATCAATTGCGCTAGCGCGTGCCGCCCGGCTCCACATCAGAATCTCAGGTGCCGCGCGATCTCCACGGCTGTCGCTAGCGTTTGGCAGGGGTGATCAACTGGGTCGAGGGCTTTACCGGAAGGATCAGGGGCGGACGAGGCGGCTGGGCGAAATCGAAGTCGCGGGCCAGGTCGCCCAACTGCGGCATGTTTTCTCGGACGTCAGGACGAGGGTCGGCGCGGCCGTCGGTTTGGGGGTCGAGACGCTGTCCCGCGAGGAAATCATCCTCGATGAATTTGACGTAGGCATCGAAGCTGAGCACCTGCTTGTCGATGAAGCCCGGCCGCGCGTAGGGCGAGATGACCAGTCCCGGCACGCGCAGCCCGTATCCGTTCTGATCGACCCTCGTAGGCACCACGTGGTCGTAGAAGCCGCCCCAGTCGTCCCAGGCCAGGAAGATCGCGCTATCGGCCCAGTTGGGGCTGCGCATGACCGCATTGACGAGCGTCGTGACGTATGTCTGCCCGGTCGACACGAGGGCCGGCGGGTGCTCGCTCACGTCACCGGACGGGGTGACCCACGACACGGCCGGGAGCGTGCCGCTCTTCGCGGCCTTGAGGAAGTTACCGATCGGTTGGATATTGTCGCGTTCGTGGTCGGCGTTGACCGTGTCGAACCACGGCAGCGGATTCCAGATCCCAGGCGTCTTCGCATTCTGCCGTACGGGCAGGCAGTCCACCTTCGCGTCGTCCTCGCAGTCGGGTTCGGTGCCTGCCACGATGTAGTAGCCCCAACTCACCCCATTGTTATGGAGGAGGTACGTCAGGTCGGTCCAGGCGTAGATCGGGGGTCGAATCTGGGACGCGGGCCGCCCGGCGCGGAAATCGGGCGGCAGTCCTGGGGCCTGCAGGGCATTGACGCAGCTCGAAGGAGCGTGGTTTGGGCAGCGCGCTGACCACTCCGACACCATGAACAGGTGCGCCGGCAGACTCCATGAGGCGTTCGGCTCGAACATGTGATCCTGCAGCACGAACTGCCGCGCGTAGGCCCAGTAGTTGGGGATGTCGGTGCCATCGTGGTACCCCATCACGTCTGGCGTCGCCGATTCCGAGCACGCGGGATTGAACGGATTCAGGCAGCCCCGCGCGCCGGCTTCTGCTTGGCGTATGAAGCCATCCATCCTGCCGCCGTCAACATCCGCGACCGCGTTGGCCGCACCGTGCGGCCCGCCGCCGTTCTCGTCGTGGTGGTCAGGATAAGGCGCGACGCACTGCCCGGACCGAGGGTCGGGAGCACACACCGTCGGCTTGCCATCCTTCATCGGGATGCCGTCGGCGCCTGGGTACGTGCCGAAGTAATGGTCGAACGAGCGATTCTCCTGCATGATGATGATCACGTGCTTGATCACGTGAATGTCTCGTGGCGCGGCGTCACCGTACTGCTGTAGTGGTACGAGGAGTGCCAGGACGGTCGCGACGGCGAAGACGCGTGTCATGCGCTTTCCTCCCTCGTGTGTGGAGGAGACGTTTCCGGCTCATTATAGTCCATACCCAAGAAACCGAGAAACCGGGGACCATGATAAACCGCCTGAGATGACGTCCAGAGCGCCCAAGGAAACGTACGTTCATGGTTGGGATCAGTCCTATGGAGAGGCCAATTTCCACTGCTGAGCGTCGTTGCGCACCAACGGTGTTCTACGCGAGAACCGAGGCCTCGTTGTCCCCTGAGAAACGTTTGCAGCGCTGCAGTCGGGCAAATTCCACACCGGTTGGCCATTGTCGACCGGTCTGCGGAACACCTCTTTCGGCGTCCCGGCTCGATGCGGAGCTCTCCTACGACATCCCAACACAAACTCGCCAAGATCGACGATGGTTTGCCAGTTCGTGGTTCCGGGGCGCTGGAGCAGCAGGTTCTCGGTGACTGTTACGTTCTCGGTTGATGGATTTTGCACACTTTCGGATCACTCTCGCGTACTTTCCGGTGTACCAGTGTGTGGTGACGAACGACGGGTAGGCATCGATCATGGCAAGAGACGGGCGAAACCGTGACTCCTTTGATTCCTCCGAGGCGGGTCGAGGGGAACCACGGGGTGTGGGACCCGAATCGCTCCTGAAGCATTCTCCGCGTGACTGGAGGGACTTCCCGGGCACCCTCGAGGATAAGTCCGAGGGGTGATCCGGGCTGTCCAACGGTTAGGACCGGGCATCGACTGGAGAGTAATGCCCGGCTTCCCCGGTGTCCCTGGCGCGGAGGGGGCGGTAGCAACCGCATCGAGATAGGCGCAATAGGCGTCTTTTCGCACCTGGCTCAGTCCCGCGGAGGCCGATTCTAGTTCTGGGTGTCGCCGCGGCTGAGCGATGTTTGGGCCTCGTCATTCCGTCCAGCAGCGCGGTCGGGACACGAGTTGACAGCGATCCTTCGAGTGTTACGATGCGGCTATGAACAGATTGAAAATACTCATTGAGGGCTACGCAAGAGAGCGTAAAGGCGGTTGGGTTGCCAGTTCCACCACGTCGTTGATCCAAACAGACGCCCACAATATTATCGTTGACCCCGGCATCAATCGGAGGTTGCTTGTGGAGCAACTACGGCGGCATGGTTTGGCACCAAGCGATGTCGATTGCGTTTTTGTTAGTCACTACCACCTCGACCATAGTGCGCTCGTCGGTTTGTTTGAGAAAGCCACCATCGTGGATGGGACGACCGTCTATGACAAAGACAGCGAAGCCGCGTACGAAAAAGTGCTGCCCGGCACGGATATTGAGGTGCTGCCAACACCCGGCCATGCGCCCGAACATGCATCCTTGATCGTGAGAACACCCGATGAAGGGACAGTCGTCGTGGCCCAAGACGTGTTCTGGTGGAAAGATGGCGAAGAACAGAAGACCGATCGGGAGTCTCTACTGGCGCAACCGGACCCTTTCGCAACCGACGAGCAGGCACTGAGGGAGAGTCGGTCAAAGGTACTCGACATCGCGGACTGGATTATCCCTGGCCATGGTAAGAAGTTCAGTGTGGGGAAAGCCCCGAAAAGACAGATACTCCCCAGCCGCCAGCTTTGAGGCTGCCCTCGAAGCATTCCTGCCCAACCGCCGCGTCAGCAACCGCTCCGCCCCACACCGTGGATGGCTACGCCGGCGTCCTCCATCGGTGCGCGAGCACCCTCGGAGCCCACACTCTTCACGATTTCACCTCGTTCGGCATCCAACGCTACTCATCAACCTGCGCGAGACTACGAAGTCCGTGACCGTGCACCAGCACTTCCGCCCATCCTGGTCGTAGGACAATCGAGCGAGCCTAACCTGGTATTGTTCGGTTCTTCCGAGTGGCACCGCAGCCACTAGCAGATCCCCACAGTGGCGAAGAGGAGTCCACGCTGGAAGTTGGAATGGAATAAGGCAGAAGCTATTCTGACAACGGGGTGGACACGCGCGTGACGCTCTGGGTTTTGCTGACGGCGTTCGTGGCGATGCTCGTTGCTCTGGTCGCGCCCGCCAGTTATTGCCCCCGGAGCCACGTCACCGGTGGTATCGCCGAAACCATCTCGTGCTCGTGGGCTACCCCGGCGGCCCGCGCTCTTCGCCGCTTAGAATCGACCCGGATATCCGTCAGCAATGTGACGTTCGTTCGACTGATAAATCCCCCGCCGGGCCGAGTGTACCCTCGGAACACTAGGCCCCGCCCACACTTTTTGTCGACGGCACTTGCCAGACGAAGCGGCCGAACGGTTCTCGAGGGTTGCGTACGTCCGCCCTACAGCCAGGCCCTCGGCAAACGAGACGTATCCCCATTCCAGGCTCACGGTCCTCCTGCCTAATCTCCAGTACACTCCACTCGCGACAACCTAGGTTCTAGCCAAGCCGGGAGCCGCTGTTTCGGCGTGTACCGGCGTCGAGTTCGTCTTCTGGCATTGCATCGCGCCGGCCAGGGACGAGGTTCGTTTGAACAGATGCCACACGGGTCGCAGCAATTGGCAACGGAGGCGTGGTAATGCGTCATCGAGAAGGCAACAGCACCGATCTCGTTCGACTATACCTCGACGAGGTCGGACGTGTACAACTCCTGACTCAGGCTGAGGAGGTTGAGCTGGCCAGGAGGATCGAGGCAGGCGACGCTGAGGCAAGACGCCGCCTGATCGAGGCGAATCTCAGGCTTGTAGTGAGCCAGGCCAGAAAGTTCAGGGGATCCGGCGTGGGGTTCGCAGACCTCATTCAGGAAGGTAATCTTGGCCTCATGCGGGCGGTCGAGAAGTTCGACTGGCGCCGCGGCCACCGATTTGCGACGTACGCGACGTGGTGGATCCGCCATGCTCTTATGCGGGCCTGTGCCTACCACGGGCGATCGATCCGAATCCCAGCGTCCATGGCGTTCGAAACCAAGAGGTTTGTTCGGATCGAGCAACTGATGGCACAGGAATTGGGACGGGACCCGAGTTCCGGCGAAGTTGGACTACGGATGGCCAAGTCGCGTGACCAGGTGCGGGAGATTCGCCGAATCGCTCGGACGCCGGTCTCGTTGGAGACGCCGATCGACGAAACTGAGGGACGGTGCTTGGGCGACTTGCTCGAAGACACGAACACACCGGACCTCTCGGAAATAGTGTTTGTGCAAGTTCTCAGGACTCATCTCGCAACCCTTCGGAACGCGCTGCCACCGCGCCATCGCGAAGTACTCGTGCTGCGATATGGCCTGGATGACAATCGTCCCCGCACCTTGGAAGAAGTCGCAAAGTGCCTAGGCGTTACGCGGGAACGGGTTCGGCAGTTGGAGCGCAAGGCACTGACCAGGCTCCGCGGTTTTCCAGAGATGCGTGCCCTCCGAGATTGTTGACCGTGAGTGCGGGCGGCGCGATGGCGACGCTGCTTGTACGAAACAGCCGTCGCGCCGCCCAGACCTCCGTGGTCGCGAAACGGCCTTAAGGCATGGAGGTATCGCTCGATGCGCTATGGCCTCGTCATAGCCGGGCGTCTGGAATGAAAAGCGCTGAACGGGCGGCATTCGCCTGGGTAAGTATTCTTGAGGAAGGAGAAAGATCGGATTCCCTCACCGGAGTCGATGTAGTATCCTTCCATTTACAAATGTCACAGCGTGGAATCCGGAAGGGGGGGTACCGATGGACGCCGAGAAGTTGAAAGCGCTTCAGAACCCGCTGAAGGAAAGGTACAGAGCGGACCCCTCCGTCGCCCTGGTGACCCTGCGGGCAGCAGGGCAAGCCATGGAAGGTATCACGTGCAAGCTCGAGACGGGGAAAGCCCTCCTTGAGGCTGGGTTACATCCCGCGACAGGGGGCGACGGGACCCTGGCGTGCTCGGGGGATATGCTACTTGAGGCCCTTGTCGCGTGCGCGGGAGTGACTCTGCGGGCTGTGGCTACGGCAATCGGTATTGGCCTCCGCGGCGCACGGGTTCTCGCCGAAGGCGACCTCGATTTCCGCGGCACGCTCGGTGTGTCCAAGGACGCCAGCGTTGGGTTCCGGGACCTCCGCTTACGCTTCGAACTTGACACCGACGCGTCCGAAGAACAGCGTGCCACGCTGATGCGCTTGACCGAGCGGTACTGTGTGGTGCTGCAGACGCTGCGCGTACCCCCGGCCATTTCGGTCGAGCAGATATTTCCGTCGCAACCCCAAGGATAACTCTGCAAACCGAGGCCTTCGGCGCACGCACGCAGCAGACTATCGTCTTCTGCGTGGAAGGAAGACGCCGCATGGAAGTAGGGCGATCACCGACAGATCTGGTGAAGCAGCGCGCGCGATGCCGAATCCAAGCAGCCTCGGATCAGTTTGAAGCTGATCCGCTCGCATCTCGGTGGTCGAGTCGAGGACACGGTGCAACCGTCTTGCGACTTCCTGCGAGACGTGATCGCGAAACAGCAACTCTGAGAGTCGCTTCGTCTCGACCTTGTCCGCCGTTTCACGCAGCCTCCACACTCTGTCTCCGACATCCGCCGGGTGGCGCGTCAGCCCAACAACCGCCTAACGGCCCCCCTGGGAGCTCATGCTGGCTTGCCGGCGCAGTCTCGCTTTGTCGCAACGGCGGGCGCGTCGTCTCCGTCCGTGCAACGCGTTACCGGCCTGGTCATGCGAATCAGGGTTCGCTATGGTGCGGCAGTCGTGTCCAGTTCGGGCGCGGTGTGTCGACGATGGCTTCCTGATCCCGGAGCGCAGTACGTGTCGACGGGCATCGCCCGGTCATCGCAGGCCCGGAGTGCTCACTCTCTGTCACGGTTTTGCACCATCAACTGCCCTCTCGCACGGACCGCCGGACAACCTCGTTCTACGTGCGGGCCGCCGGGCCAGGGCCCGGGCCGTTATCCGACCTCATCCGCGCGGAAGGCGTGTGGCAGGGCGAATTTTCGGAGATTCTGGCAAGAAGGTTGGCGGATTAGGCAACCGCCCAAAGGAACAGGGAACTATGCTTAGCCTTGCAGATGAGGTGAGGCTAGTGACGGTACCTCGAAGGAGAAGCAATGCAGAAGCGCAGGCTTGGAAACACCAACCTGGAAGTTTCGGCTCTCGGATTAGGCTGCATGGGAATGGGCTTTTCTTACGGTCCGGCTGCAGACAAGCAGGAAATGATCTCACTGATTCAGTCGGCGGTCGAACGCGGCGTCACGTTCTTCGATACCGCCGAACTCT
>DASPUZ010000071.1:0-3652 GCA_035622635.1 bacterium
CGGCGCGGCGGGCGGTCTGATGCTCCGGTACACGCTCCGCCGCCTGCTTGCCGCGCCGCTCATGGTGCTCGGCGTCGCGGCGATCGTCTTCTCCATGGTCCATCTCGTGCCCGGGGACCCCGCCGAGTACATGCTGCGCGATATCGGTTCCCCGGAGGCCATTGCAGCCCTCCGCCACTCGATGGGGCTCGACGCCCCGTTGTACGTGCAGTACGCACGCTTCGTGTGGGAACTCGCGCACGGCAATACCGGCGTCTCGCTCGTGACGCACCGTCAAGTCTCCGACGAGATCGCGGCGCGGTTCCCGCACACGGTGGAACTGGCGGTCGCGAGCATGCTCGTCGCGTGCGCGATCGGCATCCCCGCGGGCGTGCTGTCCGCGACCCGCCCCAACTCGGCGTTCGACCACGCGAGCCGGATCGCGGCCCTGCTCGGTGTCTCGATGCCGACGTTCTGGCTGGGACTGGTCCTCATGCTCATCTTCGCCCTGCGACTCGGGGTGCTGCCGGCGTTCGGCCAGGGCGGACCCCCGTGGACAGTCGATGGCCTCCGCAGCCTGGTCCTTCCCGCGGTCACGCTGGGCGCGCCGTCCTCGGCCATCATCGCCCGGATGGTGCGCAGCAGCCTGTTGGAGGTGCTCGGCGCGGACTACGTCCGAACCGCGCGCGCGAAGGGTCTGCCCGAAGGCCGGGTCGTACGGCGGCACGGGCTCAAGGCGGCGTTCCTGCCCGTGCTGACCGTGATGGGCGTGCAGGCGGGATCGCTGCTCGCCGGGGCGATCGTCACCGAGACCGTCTTCGCGTGGCCGGGACTCGGCCGTCTGACGGTGGACGCGATTCTCAAGCGCGACCTGCCGCTGATCCAGGGCAGCGTGTTGCTGTTCACGTTGATCTTCATCGCGGTGAACCTGCTGGTGGACCTCTCCTACGGTCTGCTTGACCCAAGGATCCGGTACGAATGACCGCCGCCGGCTCTGAGAATCGAGGGACCAGGTGGCGGATGGCGTGAGATCGGACGCGCATCCGGGAAAGGCACGAACGTGACCACGGCCGTGGCCCCGGTCGCCATCGGCCATCGGCCTAGTGGCTGGACGCGCTTCCGGCGCGTCGGGGCGACGGGATGGCTCGGCGCGTCGCTCATCGCCGTGGTCGTCGTGATCACGGCGTGCGCGCCCGTGCTGGCGCCCCACGATCCCGCGACCATGCACACGGGGGACCGCCTCGCCCCAAGTTCGCGGACGTACCCGCTCGGCACGGACGAATTCGGCCGCGACCTGTTGACGCGCCTGCTCTACGGAAGCCGGTACTCGCTTGGCGCCGGCACGACCGCCGTGGCGATCTCGTTCACGGCGGGCACGGCGATCGGGTTGCTGTCCGGATACTATCCCCGGTTCGATAGCGTCGCCATGCGCCTCATGGACCTGCTCCTGGCGTTTCCTGGCCTGCTGCTCGCGCTGGTGATCGTCAGCGTGCTGGGTCCCGGCCTCACCCACGCCATGCTCGCCGTCGGCATCGCAGGCATTCCGGTGTTCGCGCGCGTCGTGCGCAGCACGGCCCTCTCCGTCAGGGAGCACGAGTACGTCGAAGCCGCAGTCGCCCTCGGATCGACCGACAGCCGTGTCCTGCTGCGCCACGTGCTGCCCAACTGCTTCGCCCCGATCGTAGTACTCGCCACCCTGAGCTTGGGATCGGCGATCCTGTCCGCGGCCGCGCTCAGCTTCCTCGGCCTCGGCGCGCAGCCGCCCGCGCCGGAATGGGGCGCCATGCTGAACAGCGGCCGCAATTTCATCACGGACGCCTGGTGGCTGACCGTCTATCCCGGCATCGCGATCATGGTCGCCGTGCTGGGGTTCAATCTCGCCGGCGACGCGCTGCGGGACGCCATCGACCCGCGGCTGTCTCGCTCCTGACAAGCAGCCGGACCGTCAACCCCATGACAGGTCGACCGGTTCCAGGTGTCTGCTGGCGTCACTCCAAGTAGTCGAACAGGTTGTTGAGGGACTCGGCCAGCGCGGGGTGGGCGAAGATTGCGTTCTGGAGCGCCGTGTACGGCAGGTGCCCCAGCATGGCGATTTCGACCATGCTCATCAGTTCCCCGCCGGCGATACCCAGGATCGCGCAGCCTAGGATCTCGCCCGTGCGCGAGTCGACGACGACCTTCATCAATCCCCGCGGCTCGTCAGCCTCGACCGCGCGCGCCACGTATGCCATCGGCATCCTGGCAACCCGCACAGCGCGTCCCTGGCCACGCGCCTCCTGCTCGCTCAGGCCGACCCGGCCGAGCTCCGGGTCGATGTACACCGTGTACGGGACGAGACGGCCCGCCGTCGACGCACGACCTCCTCTCAGCAGGTTGGTCTCGACAACGCGGTAATCGTCATACGAGATGTGGGTGAACGCGGGCCCGCCCTTCACGTCGCCGAGGGCATAGACGCCGGATGCGGTTGTCTCCAATCGCTCATTGACCCTGATGAAGCCCCGAGGATCGGTCTGCACGCCGGCGGCGGCGAGATTGAGACGGTCGGTGTTGGGAACCCGGCCTGTCGCGACAAGGAGGTGTGAGCCCGTCGCTGCGCGGGCGGGCCCGCCGCCTTCGCGAACGGCAAGCTCGATCCGGCCGTCCGGGCAGAGGGAGGCTCGGTCAACCGAGGCATTGAGCAACACTTCGATGCCGTCCTCGCGCAGGATCTTCGCCACTTCCGCAGCGATGTCGGGATCCTCACGGGCGAGGAGCTGCGGACCTCGATGCAGGACCGTCACGCGGCTGCCGAACCGGCGGAACATCTGCCCGAACTCCAGCCCGACGTATCCCCCGCCCAGCACCAGCAGGTGCTCGGGGGTGTCGCCAAGTTCCATAACCGATGTGGAGTCGAGCACGGGTACCCGTTCGAGCCCGGCCAGCGCGGGCGTAGCCGGCCGCGCTCCCGTATTGATGAAGATGAGGTCACCGGTGCAGCGGCGCGTCGCCCCGTTCGCCAAACGGATGTCGACGGTGTTCGAGCCGGCGAAGCTCGCCTCGCCCATGAGAAGATCGAGCCCCGCCGTTTCCCTGAGACTCTCCTCGCTGTTGTGACGCCACCGGTCGACGATGACGCGCTTGCGCTCCCGGACTCGCGTGTGGTCGACGGCCACGCCGGTCGCCCGGACGCCGTAGTCCGCACTGCGCCGCGCCAGATAGGCAACCCGTGCGCTGGCCACCATGGCCTTCGTGGGAGTGCACCCAACGTTAATACACGTGCCGCCGACGTGCTCGCGCTCGACGACCGCGGTCCTCCGGCCGGCCGCGGCGAGCGCCTTGGCCAGTGGATTTCCCGCCTGGCCGGAGCCGATCACGATCGCGTCATAGTGCTGTGTGGTTGCCATACCGGTCCCTCCCGTGGTGTCCCCGCGAGCCTCCAGGGCACTCGCAGGGCCTCGGCCGCCCTCCCAAACTCGAGCGGTGTGTCCGCGGGGAGCGTGGCATTGCTGGTTTGTCGCGGCATAGCGAAGTCCCGGAAGCTCGCGGGACTAATACTAGCCAAAAATATTTGAAATTTCGAATGTCCCGATAGGTACGTGCATCGCTGGAGACTGTGGGTTGAAGGGTCGACGTCAGCGGTGTCGCCACGAAACGTAGTACCTGCCGACCTGAGTCCAAGGACGTATCTCCGGCT
>DASPUZ010000072.1:0-33007 GCA_035622635.1 bacterium
GCAGGGAGGCACGGACATGGAAGCTCGCCAAGAGGTGGAGATTGCCTGCGACATCCTCGTGGTCGGCGCCGGGCTCGGTGGGTGTGCCGCAGCCTTACGAGCCACGAGGCTCGGCCGACGCGTCTGCCTGATCGAAGAAACGGGATGGCCCGGAGGCCAGATCAGTACCCAGGGCGTCTCCTCGCTCGATGAGCACAGATACATCGAGACGTTCGGCGGAACCGGCTCGTACTACGCGCTGCGCGAGGCGATCCGCGACTACTATGCCACGCGGTATACGCTCACCCCGGCGGCGGCGGCCGCGCCGTACCTCAACCCCGGCAATGCGTGGGTCAGCCAGTTGTCGTTCGAGCCCCGCGCTGGCGCCGCGGTCCTCGAAGCGATGATGGCTGGACCGCACGACAGCGGGGAGTTGCAGGTCTTCTACCATACGCGCGCGGTGGCTGCGGAAGTCTACGAGGGCCGCGTCGCTTCGGTCCTCACGCGGCACCGCGACAACGGGACCTTCATCCGGTTCCGGGCGGCGTTCGTGCTCGACGCCACGGACCTTGGCGACGTGCTGGTCTACACGGAGACGGCATACGCGCTCGGCCAGGAGTCCCGGGGCGAAACCGGGGAACCATCTGCGCCCGAGCTCCCTGACCGCGCGTGCGTGCAGAACTTCACCTTCCCGATCGCCGTCGAGTACTGCGCGGGGGAGGATCACACGATCCTCAAACCCGATGGCTACGAGCAGAATCGAGACGTGCAACCGTACACGTTCGTCTACCGTCCATGGATTCCAGGCACGTTCTCGTACAAGATGTTCACGACGGCGCCGGGTGCCGGAGGACCGTTTTGGACGTATCGCCGCGCGCTCGACTCGCACAACTTCGACGATCCCCGCATCCCCCGGGACATCAGCATCCTGAATTGGACGAGCAACGACTTCCGGGGAGGCACCGTAGTCGACCGCCTGCCCGACGAGCAGGAGGCGCGGTACCGCCAGGCGCGATTGCTCAGCCTCGGCTTTCTATACTGGCTGCAGACCGAGGCGCCTCGGGACGACGGAGGCACCGGGTACCCCGAGCTCCGTCTCCGGCCCGATGTCATGGGCAGCGCCGATGGCCTGTCCCAGATGCCGTATGCGCGCGAAGGCCGGCGAGTACGGGCTCTCTACACGATCGTCGAGCAGGACATTGCCGCCCATGCCCATCCCGAGTCCCGCGCCGCGCGCTTCGACGACGCGGTCGGCATCGGGTTCTACCCGATCGACCTGCATGGATGCGGCGAGCGGACGATCGACATCGACACCAGGCCGTTCCAGATCCCGCTCGGCGCCCTGGTACCGGTCCGCACGACAAACGTGCTGCCCGCCGCCAAGAACATCGGCACGACGCACCTCACGAACGGCGCCTACAGGCTCCATCCGGTGGAATGGGCCGTGGGCGACGCCGCCGCGGCCGTCGCCGTATCCTGTCTCCGGGAAGGGATCACACCGCAGACACTTGCCCGCCGGGCCGACCTTCGCCGCCGCCTGCAACTGCTGCTGCTCGACCAGCAGATCCCGATCTACTGGTACGACGACGTGCCGCTCGACCACCCAGCGTTCGCCGCCACACAGCTTCTCGCGATCGAGGGCGTTTGGGAGGGCAACGAGGCGGATCTGCACTTCGCCCCCGACCTCCCGATGCGCATGGATGAAGGGAAGCGCCGGATCGCGGCTGCGGCCACGAGCATCCGCCGGTGGGGAGGGAACGCCGATTCCGACTCCCAAGCGCTGCAACCGGCCCCGGAGGACGATGTCCTGCCGCTGCGCCGTGGTGCGGCCACCGCATTGACCGCTCTCAGTATCACTCGCACCGCCCCGCCTGAACAAATCGACTCCGGTGTGGTCACGCGAGGCGAACTCGCGCGTACGCTCGCCATGCTCGTGCGCGCGGCGATCGAAGCTTACGTCCCGGCGCCCTGACGCCGCCTACGGCGTGAGGTAGTCCTCGCGCAGCGGATAGAAGATATCCAACACACGCGCGCGCTCGTGAGTCGCGCGAGCCCCGTGCGGCGTGCCGCCCGGGATGACATACGCGTCGCCCGTCCGGAGCGACCGCCGCTCGTCGCCGATCTGCATCTCGATCTCGCCCTCCAGCACGACGCCCAACTGCTCGTGAGGATGCGAATGAAGCGGCACCGCGGAGTGCGGCGCCAGGTCCACGTAACTCATCATCACATGCTCGCCGGCAAGCGGGCGCATCGTCACGCCTTTCGCGAGCTCTTTGCCGGGAAGTACGTTGAGCGACGTAAAGACGTGCCCCGTGCCCATCGCGTTCCTCCTGACCAGCGGCCTTCGGGCCGCGGCAATATGTGTCTGGAGGCTTCGCGGGACGCGGAGGTCTCCCTCCAAAGAGTCGGCGACAACAGAGGTACGCCTCCTGCAGCCTCGGACGTCGACCATGGCTCCGGGCAGAGGCAGGAATCCGTTCGCTTCCCTCGAACTCCGCGATCATAACGTGTCGCGAAGGAGGTGAACGCGGTGGCACTCGTAGCATTTCTCGCGCTTGTCGGCATCACACTGTGGGCAACCGGCCACCTCATCGTCCGCTGATCGCGACGTGGCAGCGGGATAGTCGAATCACAGGGACTGGGTGAGGGGGTCGTAGATCGTCCCCCTCATCGGCGTCTTCGGAGGATGCTGTAGGAGCCGGCTCTCCAGATCACTCAAGCACACGCGTCAAGTCCATGTTTGCGCCCCGGCCGCCTTGGGGGAAAGACGGGTTGAACCTCACGGAGGGGGTACCCGGTGGTCTTCGTGTTGATGGCATTGCTTGTTCCTGCGGCCACTGGACACATGGTCCTCCGCTAGCGTCATCCCGACACGCCACCGCTCACTGCGGGGCGCGATTTCAAGGTCCCTGGCCCGTGGAGGACACATGAGACGCATACGGTGGAATGCGGTCATCCTGCTGACAGGCGCGGCTCTCGCCCTGCAGGGAGGCGCGCCTTCCGTGTCCTCGGCTCAGACGTCGCCTGCGCCGCCGGCGGCGGGGTCCGGCCAGGCGGTCAACCAGATCGAGTCGGTCACGCTGGCCAAGGGCATCAAACCGGCATCCCTGTTCGGTTCGGGGACGCTGACGCCGATCGACCCCTCGACAGCATTCGTCGATACCGACCTCCCCTACGCCATCGTCCGGATCGGGGCGCTCGCCCCGGATACGACGGTAGCGCTCTGCCTCACGGATCCGACCGGCGCGACGTACACGGTGCAGGCCAAGATCCCCCCGCACAGAGGCACTCCCAAGGACTTCGATTTCGCCGCGCCGCTCTATATCCTGGGCACGGATCTCGAGTCGCACACGGGGATGTGGCATCTGCAGGTCTTGATCAACGACGCGCCCGTGCGTGACACGACGTTCCAGTGGCAGCCTGGCACATCCGCGGACGTCGAGAAGATCAAGGAGGCGGTGAACCAGTCGCCGCTAGACGCCGACCTGCACTGGCGCTACGGCGCGGCACTCGCCCTGCTCGGGCAGCTGCCGGAGGCCGTCTCCGAGCTGCAGAATGCAATTCGCCTCGACCCGAACTACGCGCTGTACTACATCACGCTTGGCCGCGTCTATCAGGAGGAGCGACGCGTGGCCGACGCAACGGCGCAGTTTCAGAAGGTGCTCACCATGCACGGCAGTTTCTACGATTCCGTGTTCGCCGGTTGGGCGCGCGCGGACCTCTCGAAGCTCGAGGAACATTAGTGGACCACCGTGGGGACGGGGGGTAACAGCGTCGGAAGATGACGGATGGAAGCCTCCGGCCGGCGGCGACTCACCTGCGGACGTTGTGCTTCATCCAGTACGGCGACCGGATATTGCTCCTTCAGCGTCGTTACCCGCCCAACCAGGGCCTGTACAACGCGCCAGGCGGCAAGATCGAGCGTGATGAAGACCCATACGAAGCCTGCCTGCGCGAAGTCCACGAGGAAACGGGCATCCGTCTCCGGAAGGCCCGGCTACGGGCGATCCTGACGGTGATCAGCCGCACTACCGGGGCTCAATGGATCCTATTCGTATTCGTCGGCGATCGTCCACCGGGCAGCCCCGATCCGGTGGCTACCGACGAAGGAGCGCTCCGGTGGGTTCCGCTCTCCGAGGTGCCTCTGCTCCCGGTGCCGGCGGACATCCCGCTGATTCTTCCGCACCTCTTCACGCCCGATCCAGGGATACTGATCGGCAAGATCCATGCGGAAGAGGATGTTCTCGTGGACTACGAGTTGCACAACGCCTGAGCGAGCGTGACGCGGACGTACGACGTGCCTCTGGGCCTTGCGCCTGGGCCTCCGGCGTGAGCCAGCCAGTACGCGCGCGAACCGCAGTTGATCCCGCGGCGTGGGCCGGAGCTGCAACGTCAGTGATCGATTACACCGGCGCAACGACGGGACCCCATTTTCGATGGCGGGCGAAGGAGTTCCGAGCACCGGAAGACAACTGCACCGTATGCCCGAACAGGTCCTGGTAGTCCCGCGCGCAAGGTTGTTCCCACGAGGAGGATTTCACGGCTTTTCCCGCGAGGGGCTCCCGGGATACCTGGTCACGATCGAAGCGCACTCGTTCTTCGCGCTCCGAGACCGTGTCGAGGAAGATGCGAGCCTGAAGCAGATCATCCCCTACGTCGTCCTGCGTCACGACGACCGCATCTTCCTCGTGGAGCGGACGCGTGGGGGATCCGAGGCGAGGCTCCGTGACAAGCTCTCCATCGGCCTTGGAGGTCACATCAACCCGAGCGACGGCGATCGCGCGGCGGATCGCGTCACGGCGGGCATGGAGCGGGAACTGACGGAAGAAGTGGCCCTTCCTCCTGGGTGGTGCGCCAAGCCGATCGGGCTGCTCAATGACGACATCGAAGCGGTGGGACGCGTGCACTTCGGCCTGGTGTACGTCGCGGACCTGCCGTCGCCGGATGTCCGTATCCGTGAAACGTCGAAGCTCGCCGGCGCGTTCGCCACGCGCGAGGAGGTGCGCGCGGCCTATCTCCGCCTGGAATCGTGGTCGCGGTTCGTCGTCGACGGGGTGGATTTGCTGGAGATCTAGAGATCCGTGCGGACCCTTGAGGCCTCGGGATTGCACCTCCGGCGCACGCTCGACTCGGGTCAGGCGTTCAGGTGGCGCTGGGAGGAAGAAGAGAACGGGCGTGCGGTGGCCACGGGGGTCGTCGGCCGCCACCGTGTTCGTGTCACGCAGGACGCCCGGGGCATCCATGTGCTTGCCCCTGCCACCGAGGCAGCGTGCGACGCCGTCGCGCGCTACTTTGCCCTCGCACCGCGTTCCGAGGGTCGTCCCCGCGCGCCAGCCGGCCGCGGCCACATCCCACCCCGGTGGTCGGGTCGCACCCGCGCCGGGACCAACGGCGGGTCGGATTCCCGGCCGCGCGGCGATCCTGCCCGGGGGAGAGCCGGCTTCGGTTTCGCCGACCTCGGTCACATCGAGTCCGCCCTCGCCGCCGACGGCGTGCTCGCTCGCGTTCTCCACCACACGCAGGGCACGGGACTGCTCGTTCAGGATCCGTGGGAGGTCCTGATCTCGTTCATCGTTTCCCAGAACAACAACATCCCGAAGATCGGCAGATCGATCGAAGCCCTCGCGCATGGGTTTGGACGGCCGCTCGGCGACGGGATCCACGCGTTCCCGTCACCCGCCCGGCTGGCCACAGCGTCCCCCGCCGCCCTGCGCGCCTGCCACCTCGGCTACCGCGCGCCGTATGTCCGGGCGGCGGCACGGCTCGTGGCCGAGGGGCGTCTCGACCTCGCGGCACTCCAGCGCGTGCCGGAGGACGAGGCGCGCGACACGCTTCGCGCCGTTTGGGGTATCGGCGACAAGGTGGCCGACTGCGTCCTCCTGTTCGGATTAGGGCATGTGACGGCGTTTCCGGTGGATGTGTGGGTGAGGCGGGCGGTGGAACGGCTGTACTTCGGCGGCCGGGAACAGCCGTTACGCGAGATCCGCGCGTTCGCGAGGGATCGCTTCGGTCCGCTCGCCGGTTATGCGCAACAGCACCTGTTCACGTATGCCCGCGCGCACCTAGTGGACTGAGTCATTGATGAGTGACACGCAGACTGCCCTCTTGAGATCCTTGCAGATCCACCAGATCAGCGTAGTCCTGTGTCACACATTTCCGACGCGCGCCACTAGGGAGCGGAACACCCGGAATCAGCGCGGGTCCACGCTGATCTCTCCCCCGCCGGTGCCCGTGATTTCACCCACGACCGCGGCTGCAGGCGTCCCTCGTTCGCGCAGGGCGTCGAGGAGCCGCTGAAGTCGACTCTCGGGCACCGCGATCAGCAGACCGCCGGACGTCTGCGCGTCGCACAAGATGACCTGCGCGTCCTCTGCAATCCCGTCCCAGGTCACGGCCTCGTCGACCGCCATCCGGTTGCGCCGCGTCCCGCCGGGGACCGTCCCATCCCGTGCCAGCCCCCACGCCTCGTCGAGCACCGGAACAGCCGCGAGGCGAATGCGCGCCCGCACCCTGGCGGCCCGCGTCATCTCGTGGAGATGGCCAAGCAACCCAAACCCTGTGACGTCCGTCGCGGCGGAGACGCCTGTCTGGATCATCGCGTCCGCCGCACCGCGATTCAACGCTGCCATGATTCGGATCGCCTCGTCGGCGGTCTCGGGCGACGTGCGACCCTGCTTGATCCCAGTGGTGATCACGCCCATCCCGAGCGGCTTGGTGAGCACGAGCGCGTCCCCCGGACGGGCGGCGGCATTCGTCACCACGCGCTCGGGGTGCACGAGACCGGTAACGGCAAGCCCGTACTTCGGCTCGGGATCCTCGATTGTGTGCCCGCCGATCACCGTCACACCTGCCTCGGCGCACTTGTCCGCACCGCCCTGGAGGATCTCGCCGAGGATGTCGAGGGACAGCACGGATCTCGGGAACGCGGCGATGTTCAACGCAAGACGGGGCGCGGCGCCCATCGCATACACGTCGCTGAGCGCGTTGGCGGCGGCGATCGCACCGAACCAGAACGGCTCATCCACGACGGGCGTGAACACGTCAACGGTCTGGACGAGCGCGAGGTCGGCGCTGAGACGGTACACTCCCGCGTCGTCCGCGGTATTGGTGCCCACCAGGACGGCCCGATCGGTGATCGGAGGAAGGTGGCGCAACACGTGCGCCAGGTCCGTCGGACTCAGCTTGGATGCTCAGCCGGCGCAGGCGACCATGCTGGTGAGCCTGATCCGGTCACGCTCGGTCATCGTCCCTCCCGGTCTGAGAAACTTTCGCCCGGCGCCGACACGCGCCCACGGGCGGGGAACGGATCATCCTGGACGTTCCAGAGCCGCCCGGAAGCCGCCATTTCTGTTGCAAGATGATTACTGTCCCATTGTAGCATCTTCCTGGGCAACCACTCTTCCTCGTGGTCCCGGGCCCCTGTTATAGTAGGAACGGAGTCCTCCCATGGCGATCAATCTTCACCAGCTAAAGATCTTTCACACGGTGGCTAGATCGGGGAGCTTCTCCCGCGCGGCCGTGGAGCTGAAGATCAGCCAGCCGTCCGTGAGCATCCAGGTGGGCGACCTCGAACGACAATTCGGCGTCGAGCTCTTCGAGCAGGCGGGAAAGTCGGTGAGAATGACCCAGGCCGGTCGCATCCTCGACGACTACGCGGCGCGCATCCTCGCGCTCATCGATGAAACGCGCCGTGCGATCGACGAGGTCAAGGGCCTTCGCCGCGGGCGGCTTCGTATCGGCGCGACGCCGACGCCCGGGGCGTACCTGCTGCCGGGGCTGCTGAAGCGGTTCCGTGAGCAGCACGCGCGTGTCGATCTGATGCTCCGCATAGCAGGGATGCGCCGAATCCAGGAGCTGCTCCTGCAGCGCGAGCTGGACCTCGGCGTGGTGGGCTGGCGGGTGACGTTTCCCGACCTCGAGGCCGTGCCGATCGCCACGGACGAACTGGTGCTGGTAACGGCTCTCGACCACCGGTTCGCGGCGATGCCGTCGGTGCGGATCCCGGATCTCGCCGACGAGCCGTTCATCCTGCGGGAGCGCGGATCGGGGACCCGTGATGTCCTGGACGATGCGCTCCACGGGGCGGGCATCCACATCGCGCCCGTGATGGAACTTGAAGGAGTCGAGATGGTCAAACAGGCCGTCGCCGCCAACCTCGGCGTGTCGGTCCTCTCCCGCCGGGCCGTCGAGATGGACGTAGCGGTGGGTCACTTGCGAATCGTGCCGGTGGAAGGCCTGCGAATCCAGCGGGAGATCATGCTCGTGCACCACCGGGATCGTCGGTTACCCCACATCGCCCAGGCCTTCGTGGAGATGGTGACGCCACCAGCGGCGCGTGTGGACTCCGCGCAAGATCATGCTCCGCCGGCCGCGGGGCACGCGTGATCCGCCGGGCGTGCCTCGTCCCGTCCGCAAGGGTGGCCAAGCGCGACATCGTCTGGACGCATCAGGTAACGCCAAGGGACCGGACACACCGAGCAGACCGCACGGACCCGCGAAGCTAGGAATGGTGGCTGACCGGCAGGAACGTCTTCTTGGACCGGGTCAGGCGTGGCCGGGCTGCACCTGCGCCACGTCCCGGCGCCGCAAATCGGACTGGGCCATGACCGGCCCGGGAAGATTCCTCGACCGGGGGTGGGCTTGTTATGGAAATTTACGAGATCCTTGAGGGTCGCCTGTACCAAAGCGGCGCGCCCGAGGAGGCCGCGGAATGGGACTCGATCCATGCCCTGGGGATCGACACGGTCGTTGATCTCTTCGGCACCCTGGACCCGGGCGTGCCGACCGCGCCCAACTCCATCGTGTACGTCTTTTGGCCGATCGAAGACCGTCCTGCCCTCCCCGACATGACAATTATGGACGCGCTGGTCGACACCGTGGTCCGCTTCATCCGGATCGGCCACAAGGTCTTGGTTCACTGCCACCGCGGCAAGAGCCGCTCGGGGCTCGTGAACGCTCTCGTAGTCATGAAAATCCTCGGAATCAGCGGTTCGGAGGCCATCGATCTCATACGGCACCGGCGCCCTGGCGCGCTCGGCAACGCCGTATTCACGGCCCATCTCGAGACACTCCCGGCACCACCTCCATCGGCTGGCGCGGCGTGACGGCGGCTATCCCGCCACCGTTGACGGCCCGGCCCTGATAAGGTATGATCGGTCGCACAGGTGATGACGGAGATACGTCGGCCCGTGCCGCTCCCCAAGAGAGCCGGAGGCGGTGGAACCCGGCGGAGACGGACGGACGACATCCACTCCTGAGCAGCAGCCCGATCACGCTCTTCCAATAGGAGCGCGATAAGGGTCGCCGAATGCGCCCCGTTACGGCGATGGAGTGCCGGGCCGCCACCGCAGGCGCGCCCGGAAATGGAGTGGCACCGCGAGCACCCTCGCCTCCGTACGGCGAGGGTGTTTTCTGTCTCTGCCGGTCCGCGCACCCGAGCGGGGCGCGAGATGTGTCACAAGGAGGAGAGCGATGGCTCAGATCAACCTGCTGCTGATTCCTGGTCCCACCCCATTGCCACCGGAGGTGCTTTGCGCCATGGAACAGCAGATGACCAACCATCGCGCTCCGGCGTTCGGCCAGCTGATGGGCGAGACGATCGACGGCCTCAAGCAGATCTTCCAGACCAAGAACGATATCATCCCGCTGGTCTCCTCGGGGACGGGAGGCCTCGAGGCCGCGGTCACCAACTTTTTGTCGGCCGGCGACCGCGTCCTGTCGATCAGCAACGGCTCCTTCTGCGAACGGTTCGCGACGATCGCGGAGCGCTACGGGGTCCTCGTGGATCGCGTCACCGCCGAATGGGGCCGGCCGGTCCCGATCGATGCGATCATCGACCACGTACGGCGAGACGCCGGCCGCGAGTACCGGGCGGTCCTGGCCACCCAAAGCGAGACCAGCACCGGCGTCCACAACGACGTGCGGGCGATTCAAGAGGCCCTCGGGGACCACCCAGCGCTCCTCATGGTCGATGCGGTCAGCAGCCTCGGAGCCATCCCGCTTGAAACCGACGCCTGGGGCGTGGATGTCGCCATCACCGGATCGCAGAAAGCACTGATGAGCCCGCCCGGCATGGCATTTCTCAGCGTGAGCGACCGGGCGTGGGCGGTGGCCGAGCGCTCGACCACGCCGAGGTTCTACTTCGACCTGGCCCGCGGGCGGGCGGCCATTCACGATCGGATTCCCTCCACGCCCGTCACCACCGCGGTGACGATCGCCTATGCGGTCCATGCGGCCGTGGGACTGATCCTGCGCGAGGGCCTGCCCCAGGTATTCGATCGACACCGGCGGATGGCTCGACTGGTCCGAGCCGGCGTTCGAGGTATGGGCCTCGCGCCCCTCGTCGAGGACGCGCACGCGGTGCACTCGGTGACTGCGGTGCTGGTACCGGACGGCATAGACGGCAAAGCCGTGATAGCTCGGGCCCGCGACGTCTACCGCGTGCTGATCGGGGCAGGAATCGGACGCCTGGAGCGAACCACCGTACGCATCGGTCATCTCGGATATACAAAACCGGAGTGGCTGCTCACCGGTCTCGAAGTGCTTGGCCGAACGCTCGGCGATCTCGGACACCCGGTCCACACCGAGGCCGGCGTGGCCGCGGCACGGCAGACGCTCGCGGCCGCGGCGCAGCGATAGCGGGGGGCCCGATGCGCGTTCTGGTTGCCGACGGGCTCGCAGAGGAAGGTCTCGCGCGGCTCCGCGACGCGGGCGAGATCGTGGTGCGCCGCGGGCTGTCCGAAGACGAGCTCTGCGACCTGCTTGCGGACGCCGAAGCGGTCGTCGTACGGAGCCGTACCCGGGTTACGGCGCGCGCGCTGCGGGGCGCGGAGCGTCTTCGGGTCATCGCCCGCGCCGGAGTCGGCGTGGACAACATCGACGTGGACGCCGCAACGCGCCGCGGGATCCTGGTGTTGAACACTCCGGACAGCAGTACCCTCGCCGCGGCCGAGCACACCCTTGCCATGCTGCTCGCCCTCGTCCGGCGCATCCCCCAGGCGCAGGCCTCGCTTGCCGCGGGCGAGTGGGCGCGCGAGAAGTTCGTCGGCACCGAGCTCGCGGGCAAGACGCTCGGCGTGGTCGGGCTCGGGAAGATCGGCAGCGAGGTCGCCCGGCGCGCCCGCGCGTTCCACATGCGCGTCCTCGCCTATGATCCTTACGTGACGGAAGAGCGCGCCAGACGCCTGGACGTGGAGCTCACGGCCTGGGAGACGATCCTCCGGGAGAGCGATGCGTTGACGCTCCACGTGCCGCTCAGATCCGATACGACGGCCCTCATTGGAACCCGGGAAATGACGATGATGAAGCCCGGGATACGCCTCGTGAACTGCGCCCGCGGAGGCCTCGTGGACGAAGCCGCCTTGCTCGAGGCCCTGAATCACGGGGCGGTCGGCGGCGCGGCGCTGGATGTATTCGAGGAGGAACCGCCCCGACCAGACCACCCTCTCCTCCATCATCCCCACGTCGTGGTCACCCCCCACCTCGGCGGATCCACGGTCGAGGCCCAACGTCTGATCGCGGTGGAGATCGCCGATCAGGTGCTCGCGGCTCTCAACGGCGCGCCGGTGCGCGGAGCGGTCAATGTCCCCGCTCTGGGCCCGGACGTGTGGCAGCGGCTCGACCCGTTCATGCGCCTCACCAACACGCTCGGGCTGCTCGCCCAGCAGCTCGTCAGGGGACAGCTCGACACCGTGTCGCTCAGCTACGAGGGGGAGGTTGGGCAGCTGCAGCTACACCCGCTGACGGCCTCGTTTCTCGTCGGGTTGCTCGGCCAGATCTCGGACCAACCGGTTAACATGGTAAACGCAGTCGTGGTGGCGAAGGAACGCGGCCTCCGCGTCACCGAGTCCCACACAGACCTGTGCGAGAATTTCGCCAGCCACGTACTCGCGGAGGTCCAGACGTCGCAGGGGGTGTTCCACATCGGCGGGACTCTGTTCGGGAGGCGCGACCCCAAGATCACGCGGCTCAACGGCTGGCACCTCGACTTGGCGCCCGCGCCGGAGATGCTGTTCGTCTGGAACGCGGACCGTCCCGGAATGATCGGCCGGGTCGGCACCATCCTCGGCCGCCATCGGGTCAACATCGCGAACATGCACGTGGGCCGGCAGGACGCCGGCGGCGCGGCGGTCATGGTGTTGACGCTGGATGCCCCGCCGCCCGAGGCCGCGGTGCGCGAGATCACCGCCGCGGACGGCATCGCCGACGCGCGGCACGTGCGCCTGTGACGCCGGAGGATCGAACATGATCGACTTGAGGCTCCTGCGCGAGCAGCCTGACATGTTCCGCGCGGCGATGCGCAAACGAGGACTCGACCCTGCCCTCGTGGATCGGGCGCTGACCTTGGACAAGGTACGGCGTGACCTCCTCCATCGCGTGGAGGGCCTGCGGGCGCAACAGAAGCGAGCGTCCGAGGAGATCCCACACCTCACCGGGGCCCACCGGGCGACGAAGCTCGAAGAAACGAAGCGGCTTGCCGCGGAGATCAAGGGGCAAGAACCCGCGCTCGCCGAGGCTGAAGCGGTCCTGATCGAGGCGCTGCGCGTCATCCCCAACCCGCCCCACCCGTCCGTTCCGGAGGGGGGCGTCGACGCCGGCGAGACGATCCGCACCGTCGGCCCTCCCCCGCGATTCGCGTTCACCCCGCGGGACCACGTCGAGCTCGGCACGCTGCTCGACATCCTGGACGTGGAGCGCAGCGCAAAGATCGCGGGGTCGCGGTTCTTCTTTCTTCGCAGGGAAGGGACCCTGCTCCAGCTCGCCCTGGTGCGCTATGCCGTGGACCAGTTGGTGGCGGCCGGGTTCATACCGACGATTCCCCCGGTCCTCATCCGCCGCGAGCACCTGCTCGGGATGATGGGCGGCACGCACCTCGACGACCAGATGGTTTATCGGGTGGAGGGAGAGGACCTGGCGTTAACGGGCACCTCGGAGATGGCGCTCGGGACCATGTACGCCGGGGAAGTCTTGGAAGAAGCGCAGCTTCCGATCCGACTCTGCGGCATCTCGACATGCTTCCGCCGGGAGGCCGGCGCGCACGGCAAGGACACCCGGGGGATCTTCCGCGTGCACCAGTTCGATAAGGTGGAGATGTTCTCGTACTGCCACCCCGACCGGTCATGGGACGAACACGAGTTGCTGCTGAGCCTTCAAGAACGGCTGTGGCAATCGCTCGGCCTTCCATACCGCGTCGTCGACATCGCCGCCGGCGACCTGGGCGACCCCGCGGCGCGCAAGTTCGACATAGAGACGTGGATGCCCGGGCGGGGCGGCTATGGAGAGACGCAGTCGTGCAGCAACTGCACCGACTTCCAATCGCGCGCAGTGAACGTCCGCTTCCGGCGGCGCGATCGGAACGGGACGGAGTTCGTCCACACGCTCAATGGCACGGCCGTCGCCGCGACTCGGGCGATCGTGGCAATTCTGGAGAACTACCAGCAGGCAGACGGGAGCGTCACGATCCCGCAGCCCCTCGTACCGTACATGGGCGGTCTTGCGAAGATCGCGCCGCGGGAAGCATCCCGCGCTGGATGAACGAGCCGGTACCCGCGCCCGCGGCGGGGCCAGCGTCCGACCTTGAAGGTCAGAGCAAAGGGGTCAAGAGGAGACCGATACTCCCTGCACGCCCTCGATCTCGGCTAACCGCCGGTCGAGATCGCGCATTCGGCGGCGATACTCGATCTCCACGGCGACCGCTTCCTGAACGTAGCTCAGGATCGGCCCTTCCGCCGTCTGCGGTTTGTCGCGCTCCAGTGTCCAGATCAAGTCGGTAAGACCGTGCACCAGCTCCTTCAACTGCACGCTGATCCCTCCCCTTCGGGTCCCGCACCGGCCGTCTGCACGCAACTGGGCGACAGCGGATGTCTCACGCTCATGCTCCGGTACGTAAAGCGTGAGAGAGACTCCCCCGTCGGATCGGCGGCGTCCTTCGATCAAAGCGAGTAATTCGGCACTGCCATCTGATCGGTGCTCATCGACCGAAAGATAAAACGTGTCACCGGCCCTTCGCTCCGCAAACACCGGCCCCGTGACCTCGCGCCCGACCACCCGCCAGAACTCCCGGCCACCCCACGGCTCGGCGAACTCGAGCGCCGTGTGATCGAGCACGACAGGGACTCCGCGACGATCGACCACCACATCGGCGCGGGAACGCACCAATTCCCCGCGGCCCTGATGGGCCACGGGACCTACTCGAACCCCACCGGCGAGATCCGCCTGCGTCATGATCGATCGTCTCATGGGAGCGCCGCGCGACGGTTCTGAAGCGGACTGGCGACGCACCACGTCATTGCACGCCGGAGAGCAAGTTCCTGCCCCGCACATTTCGACCTCTTGCCCCCGACGGCAGCAGGCATTGCCCACGTCGCACAGAAGACATTGGTACATCGTTGTACAGGGGAGAAGACAGTGCCGTTGCCTGATAGCAACTTTTCCAGTCCGCACGAGGACGACGATCTGATCCTGGCGCAAACCCTACGAGCGGTCCGGGCGATCCGAGGAGGAACGATCCCGGCGGACGCGATCCAGGAAGTGGCGCGCCGGTTCAAGCTCTCCGAGGACATTCACGGCGCCCTGGAACACGTGTGCTCAGCGATCGAAGCCGTCATCGAATGGATGGAACAAGACGTCCGGCCCCGCGCGGAAGCGACTCAGTTGATCGGCAACCTCCGAAAAGCCGGCGACTTGCTGGCCCGGTGCGCCGCGGAGTACCCCATCGAGATGGTGATCGAGAGAGACGACCTGTCCTCTTGAGAGTCTCACGCTCCCGCGGACCGGATCTCGGCGGAACAAGAGTTTCCCTGGTAAGAAGACGCCGGTGCGGTCCAGACGGATCGCGGCGAGGATACAGTGGGCTAGGAGCCCCAGCCTTGCCGGGCTCCCCTTTGTATCGGGTTGGAACGGTACTAGGTTTCCGCCGGTTCCGGGCCGTTTGGGCTTCGTTCGAGATGGGACCTTTGACGGGCGAACTGGCGTGCGCGCGGCGAGGACTTCCCCGTCTCGCGGTCTGCGACCTTGCTCGCCCCGTAACTGTCGGGTTTCGTCACCGCCGCGTACCCGCTGCCCTGGACCATTCCGACCACCTCACGGATGATCCGTTTGGTCTCCCCCCGGTCACCGACATCCAGGTGGATCTCAACCGGGAGCTCACTATAGCCGTTCTTCGCGAGTTCCGCGCTGATCTGGCTCGCCGTCTCTAGGCTGAGGGCCGTTTCGAACAGGATGCGCTGCCGGAGACTGGCAATCTTGCGATTACGGAACTTGTGATAGAAATACCGCCCCCCGCGCCCGACGCGATGGATGACGACGGCGGTCACAAAGCAGGTATCGTCGCCCAGCAGAGAGTCCGTGCCGATGATCAGGTGGTATGGCTGCTCGGGCTGCTCCTGCATGTAGCCAACGATCTGTTTGAACATACGGTCGAAGCTAAGTCGGCCGTATGTGGGGCTGACGAACTCCATACGCTCACCGCGCCAAGTATAACGAACGGATCCGGGCGCAGCAAGACGGACCCCCGCCGCCGCGGCGCTACAACTCTCGGCGTCCCTCCAGGGCGCGGGCGAGCGTAACCTCGTCGGCATACTCCAGGTCTCCGCCGACAGGCAGCCCGTGCGCGATCCTCGTAACTCGCACTCCAAGCGGCTTGAGGACCTTGGACAAGTAGAGCGCCGTAGCCTCGCCCTCCACGCGGGGATTCGTGGCAATAATCACCTCGCGGACCTGCCCCTCGGAGACCCGATGGAGCAGTTCGGCGATGCGCAAATCGTCGGGACCAATGCCGTCCAAGGGAGAGATCGCACCCTGCAGAACGTGGTAGACGCCCTTGAACTCACGCGTACGCTCCATCGCCGCAATATCCCGGGGATCCTCGACCACGCAGATCACGGACCGGTCACGCTGCGGATTCGTGCACAGGATGCAAGGATCCGCCTCTGTGATGTTTCCGCACACGGAACAGTGCCGGATCCGGCGCTTGCACTCGAGGATCGCCTCGGCGAGAGCCTGGGCGTCCTGCACCGACATCGAAAGCATGTGAAACGCAAGGCGCTGCGCGGTCCTCGGACCGACGGTGGGAAGTTTCTCCAGTTCCTCGATCAGCCGAGCGAGCGGCGGGGCGTACGTGAACACCGACAGGTCACGCGCCGAGACCCGGCAGACCGGGAATCTGGAGGCCGCCGGTGACGGCCTTCATTCGCTCGGCGGCGAGTTCCCGAGCCTTCCGACTGGCTTCCGCCGCCGCGGCAACAACCAGATCCTCGAGCATCGAGACGTCAGCCGGATCGACGACACCTGGGTCGATCGTGATCGAGACGAGATCCCCATGTCCGTTCGCGATCGCGCGAACGACGCCGCCGCCGGCCGTCCCCTCGACGCGCTCGTTCGAGAGCGCCTCCTGGACCCGGGCCATCTCCTCCTGGACTTTCTGGACCTGCTTGAGCATCTTCTGCATGTTAAACAAGCGTCACCCCCACGATGGTTGCCGGCCGCTCCGACCACGAGGGGGCCCAGCGGCGCGCGACGGACCGCACTACTCGATCCGCCGGATCTCCTGGACAGGATTGCCGAAGCGGCGCACCGCCTCCGCAACGAGCACGTCGCCGCCGGCCGGAGGGTCTGCGGAGGAAGCCTCGGCGGCCGGAGGGACCGCGGAATCGTCCAAAACGAACCGCACCCGCAGCGGTGCTCCCAAGACCCGCGCCAGCGCATCCTCCACGATCCGCCGGTTCTTCACATCCTCCAGGCGCTCCATGTGGAAACGGTGCCGCACTCCCAGCACCAGTTCGGCACCCGACAGATCCCGGGGCGCGCTCTCGAGCAGAAACGCATGCACCGTCCGCGTGCGCTGCTTGACCTCGTCCATGACGTGGCTCCATCGGGCACGGAGCTGTTCGAAGCTCACGCCGATCTCCGGAGAGACGCCGGCGACCGCTCGTTCGATGGAATCGTGGGACGCCGATGCAACATCCCGCGGCGGCGCGGCCGCCCGACGCGACACCGTCTCCGATCGTTCCGCGGGCGCACTGGCGGCGTCCGCCGGCCTCGCAATCGCATCGTCTTGAGCTCCTCCGCGGGATGACGGCCGCCGGCCGGCGGGCCGTGGCGCTCCCCCGCGTCGGTCCTGGCTCGCGTCACTTCCCGAGGGAGCCGGCGGATCCGCGGCAGCCTCGGACCTGGACGGCACTGCGGCGGCAGGTGCGGTGGGCCGATCATCCCGGCGCTCCAGCGCCTCCACGCGCGCCGCCAATCCGTCGAGCGTAGGATCCACGTCCGGGCGCGCGCTCCGGAGCAGCGCCATCTCGAGCGCGATCCGCGGCTGCGTGGTCTGCCTGGCCTCCACTTCGGCCGCGGTGAGCACCCTGATCTTCTGGACAATCGCCGCGGGAGAGAGCCGGGCGCTCTGGGCGCGCAGTGCGGCCAGCCGCGCATCACTCGTCTCGACGACTCCGCGCGGATCCTCGACCACCGAAACCACCAGCAGGTCGCGGAAGTGCTCGATAAGCCCGCGCAGAATCTGGCGGACGTCGCGACCCTCGTCGATCGCACGCCCCGCGGTCGCCAGGCATGCCGCAGCGTCGCCGCCGATCATGGCATCCGCCAGTTCCCGCGCGACCTCTTCCTCGACGACCCCGAGCACGGTGAGCACGTCGGCCGCCGTAACGGTCCCCTGGCAAAACGCACTCAGCTGGTCCAGCAGGCTCTCGGCGTCCCTCAGCGCGCCGTCTGCACCGCGCGCGATCAGCCGGAGCGCCTCCTCCTCGACCGCAAACCCTTCCGACGCCGCGATCCTGCGCAGGCGCTCCACGATCGTGGCCTGGGGAATGCGCTTGAAGTCGAACCGTTGGGTGCGCGACGTGATCGTCGCCGGCAGCCGGTGCGGCTCCGTGGTCACGAGAACGAGCACGGCATGCGCCGGCGGCTCCTCCAATGTCTTCAGCAGCGCGTTCCCGGCCTCCGTGGTCAGCATGTGCGCCTCGTCGATGATGTACACGTTGTACCGGCTGCCGACGGGAACACGCGTGATCTTCTCGCGGAGATCGCGAATCTCGTCGATGCCGCGGTTGCTCGCGGCGTCGATCTCAATGACATCCAGCGAGCTGCCGTCGCTGATCGCCCGGCAGTTCGTGCACTCGTTGCACGGCGTCGGCGTGGGACCGCGCTCGCAGTTCAGCGCCTTCGCCAGCAGCCGCGCGGTGGTCGTCTTGCCCGTGCCGCGATATCCGCAGAAGAGGTACGCATGTACGATGCGATGGGAAGCGATGGCGTTTTGAAGCGTCCGGGTAACGCGCTCCTGGCCGAACACGTCCTCGAACGTCTGCGGCCGCCATTTCCGGTAAAAGGAGACATGAGACACGCGGACGTCCACCTCGCGCAGGTCTTGCGACGTATTCGCCGAACCTTACTCCCACTCCTGGAGGTACCCCGACGCGGTGAAACTGCTCGTGCTGATCTCGGTCGTGGTCGCTGCCATCGTCTTCGCAGACGCGCGACCCCGCGTCGGCACCGTGCCCGCCGCTTTGTGGGCCGCGGCCAGTCTGCTCGCGTCCGCCCTCGTCGCGCCACTATATCTCTTGACGCGCCCGTCGCGCGCGCAGGCGTGGGGACTCCTCGAGGTGTTGGCGCTCACGCTGTTCTTCGCGACCACCGTGCCGCTTGCCGCCGCCTGGATCCACATTCCCGCCGGCGTTGCGCCCCCGCTCGGGATCATCGCGGTGCTGGCGGTGATCCAAAACGCGGTGTTTGCCGCGGCCGCGGTGTACGTCGTGCACGTCAAGTACCGTCTGCCGCTCGCCGCGGTCGGTCTCACGGTCGGCGCCTGGGAGCAGCGCATTCGTCAGGGCGCGATCGCCGCTGCGGCCGGGATCGTGGGAAACAGCGCCGGGCAGAACGCCACCCTGCTCGCCCTCGGCGCGTGGATGGGGCGCGCCGCCGCAAACGACCTCGTCATGCGCGAGGAGGCCCGCGCGCCGGTGTACCGCCTCCTCCCTCGATTGCACCAGCCCGTCGAGATCGCGGTGATTGCCGTGCTGGTCGGCGTCGTCGTCCCGATCGGCGAAGAGATCTTCTTTCGAGGACTCGTGTTCGGGGCTCTACGCCGCCGGATGAACCTCCACACGGCGGTGCTGCTCAGCGCCCTGTTCTTCAGCGCGGCCCACCTCGAGCCCATCGAGTTCCTGCCGATCATGCTGCTCGGCGTGGTCCTCGCGTACGCCTACGACCGCACCGGCTCGCTCGTCCCGGGCATGATCGCGCACGGCGTCAACAATCTCGCCGCGCTGTTCTTCTTCTACTACCAGGGCCTGCCGCCGAGCCCGCCGTGACCGCATCGTCACCCGCGTCCACGGCCGGCCGATCCAGACATGCCGCACCCCGGACGCCAGGCAACGGGGTCGGCCGTGCACCCGCCGTCGACAACCCCTCCGAGGCGGTCCCCACGCAGCCAGCTCCGATCAGGTGTCCCCGCGGCACACGAAACGCCTTACGTACCGTTGCTTCCTTCCGGACCTGGCGGGGTTTGTAAGATCTCGTTGCGCGGGACCCGATCCTCCTCGCCGCTTGCGCGAGCCGCTCCTCAGAGACGAGGCCTTGGGCGGGAATTCAGCCCCGCTGTAGCGGGTTGCGGGTACAGGGAACCGCTAGCTCCCCGCCTAGCACGGCCAATGCAAGTATAGCACACATCCGCGTCCTCACCCCGGCCTCATCGGTCGGCGGCGTCCGCGAGGCAGGGGCCGCGACCTCGGCGCTTCCATCCGGGTGGTCCCCCCGGGCTCATCCATGAGCGGCGAGCCGTTCCAGCACACGCCGCAGGCTCAAGGACCAGAGGCGGACTCTGCGGATTCGGGGACGTCCGGCCGCTCCGCGCGGCGTCAAAGGGAGTCCTTCCCGCCGCATGGAATGCCCATCCGGATGTGCCGTGCGCGTGAGCGGTCCAATGCCGCGCGGGAGGAGCACCGAAAGACGTCAGGGACATGGAAGCGAGGTGAGAGGTGGAACCACGTCCGTGGCACCGTTTCTATGACGACGTCGTGCCCCGCTCGATTCCCGTCCCGAACACCACATTGCACGCGTTTCTCCGGGCGACCGCCGCGCGCTTCCCGGAACGCCCCGCGGTGCTCCTCGCGGGCCCCGGCTTCACCGAACGTCTCACGTATCGCGCGCTGGATCGGCAAAGCGATCGGTTCGCACGCGCGCTGATCGGCCTCGGAATCCGGCCCGGAGACCGCGTGGCGGTCGCCCTGCCCAACCTCCCGCAGTATCCGATCACACTGCACGGCATCTGGAAGTCGGGCGCCGTAGCGGTGCAGGTGAATCCGCTCTACCACGGCGACGACCTCGCCAACCTGCTCGTCGACTCCGGGGCGCGGATCCTGGTGACCTTAACGCGCCTCTCGCCCCATGTCGAGGAGGTCCGGAGCCGCACGCCGCTCGAGCACGTGATCCTCACGAAAATCTCCGACTACTTCCCGCCGCTGTGGCGGACGCTGTACACGCTCGCCCGTGAGCGACGCGAGGGCGACGCGATGCCGGCCGGCGCGCGGGCAATACCGTGGCATCGCTTCCTCCGCACCGGCAGCGGGACCCCGCCGGCCGTCACGGTGACCCCGGACGACCTCGCGGTGCTTCAGTACACCGGTGGAACCACCGGCCTGCCGCGCGGCGCGATGCTCACGCACCGGAATCTCGTTGCGAACGCCGCGCAGGGCATCTCTTGGTTTGTGGGGCTTCGCGAGGGCGCCGAGTGCTTCTTGATGGTCGTGCCTCTCTTCCACGCGTACGGCCTCCTGGTTCTTAACGCCGGCATCCAGCTCGGCGCAACGCTGCTCATGATCCTGATGCGCATGTTCGACGCCCGATTGGTGGCGGAACAGGTACCGAGGCATCGCCCCTCGGTGTTCCCGGGCGTGCCGGCGATGTACGCCGCAATCAACCGCCTCAAACACGCCGAGCGATACGATCTCCACAGCATCCGCCTGTGTGTCTCGGGCGCCGCCGAACTGCCGCAGGACGTCGTCGAGGAGTTCGAGCGGCTCACCGGGGGTCGGCTCGTCGAAGGGTACGGATTGACCGAAGCGTCTCCGCTGGTCTCGGCAAATCCGCTGTGGAAGGGCGGCGTGCGGAAGCCCGGAAGCATCGGCGTCCCGCTGCCGGACAGCGACGTACGCATCGTGGATCTCGAGAGGGGCACGCGCACGCTGCCGGCGGGTGAACTCGGCGAGCTCGTCGTGCGCGGTCCGCAAGTCATGGCCGGCTACTGGAACGCCCCCGCCGAGACCGCGGACGCGGTACGGGACGGATGGCTGTTCACCGGGGACATCGGGCGGATGGACGACGAAGGATTCCTCTTCCTCGTGGACCGCAAGAAGGACATGATCAACGTCGGCGGGCTGAACGTGTATCCGCGCGAGATCGAGGAACCGCTCCGGCGGCATCCGGCGGTGCGGGAGGCCGCAGTCGTGGGCGTGAAGCGCCCGATCCGAGGGGAGATCATCGTCGCATACGTCGTGCCGAAGACGCCGGTCGAGGATCCCGGTCCGCTCCGTACCGAGCTCCGGGAGTATCTCCGCGCACGGCTGCCGGCTTACAAGATGCCGCGCCGCATCACGATCGTCGATGAGATTCCGACCACGCTGATCGGGAAGCCGCTCCGCCGCGTCCTCCGCGAGCGCGCCGCGCGCACACAACTGCAGGACGAGCCGGTACCGGACCCGCTCGGCTAACCGCGTTCACCGCTTACCACAGCACGCGCAACCGAACCGGGGGCCAGTAGATCAGGATGGCCTCTCCAACGACGCTTGTGTCGGGCACGAACCCGAACGCCCGGCTGTCCTCGCTGTTGTCGCGATTGTCCCCCAGCACAAAGACCTCGTGAGACGGGACCTTCGCCGGACCGTACATGCCATCGGTCGCAGCCGCGAGATAGGGTTCGCGAAGCGTCCGTCCATCGACGTAGACATGCGCCTGGCGGATCTGCACGGTTTGGCCTGGTACGGCGACGACACGCTTGATGTAGTTACGTCCGGGGTCGTTCGGAGGATGCAAGACGACGATCTCCCCGGGACGGGGTGGCCGGAAGCGGTAGACGAACTTGTTCACGAGGACCCGGTCCCTCGGCAACAGGTTGGGCTCCATGGAGTACTGCTCGACCTGAAACGCCTGGGCGACCGAGGTCATGATGAACTGCGCCAGGACGAAAGCGATCACGAGCGTTTTGACAAACTCAAGCGCCGCGCGGCGAACCTCCCGCGTCTTCATCCGGCCCTCGTCTGCGACGAATTGGCGGAGGGGGTGGGATTTGAACCCACGAGGCAGTTACCCGCCTACACGCTCTCCAGGCGTGCCGATTCGGCCGTGCTCTCGCACCCCTCCGCAGCCTTCCCATTATAGCACGGCTCCCGCGAAGCCTGCCCGGCTACGTCGCGCGCTCCGCCGCCTTGAGCACGGCCCGCTTCACGTGTACCGTCGCCAGATGCGCCCGGAACTCGCTCGACGCGTAGAGATCCCCCTGCACGTCCACGCCCTGCGCGGCGTGGGCAGAGGCGGCCGCGACGGTCTTTTCGTCCAGCAATTGCCCGGTGAGGGCTGCCTCGACCGCGGTGGCCCGGTACGCCTTGCTCGCGACGCCGTTGACGCCGATGGCCACGCGCTGGCACTTCCCGCCGTTCATGGAGAGCACGACGGCGACCCCGACGACCGCGTATCCGCTCGCCGGATGCGGGTGCTTCACGTATGACGCCGCGGTTCCCTTCGGCAACACGGGCACGCGCACTTCGGTGATGATCTCAGACGGCTCGAGTGCCGTCGTGAGCATCTCCACGAAGAAGTCCGATGCGTTGATCGTCCGGCTGCCCTTGGGGCCGGCCGCCGTGATCTGCGCGCCGAGCGCGAGCATCGCCCCCGGATAATCGGCGGCGGGATCGGCGTGCGCGAGCGCGCCGCCGATCGTGCCGCGGTTGCGCACCTGCATGTCCCCGATCGCGGCCGCGGTTTCCGGCAGGAGCGGACAGTTGCTCTTGAGCACGTCGCTGTGCTCCACCGCGTCGTGTGTCACCAGCGCGCCGATCGAGACGGTGTCCCCGTCGAGCGTGATCCCATCCAAACCCGGGATGCGTCCGATGTCCACCACGATCTTGGGTTGCGCCAAGCGGAGCTTCATGATGGGCAGCAGACTGTGGCCGCCAGCGAGCACCTTGGCATCGTCGCCGTACTGCTGCAGGAGCCCGATCGCCTCCTTCACAGTCGCCGGCGCGTAGTACTCGAATGCCGCTGGAATCATCCTGTCGTCACCTCCGGGTCCTTGCGTGAATCGCGTTCCACATCCGCTCCGGCGTCAGCCGCATGTCCAGGTTCCGTCACGCCGAGCGGACGCGGGGTGTTGGGCACGACGTTGACGGCTTGCTGACGCCGATGGCGCTCCTTCCTCGCGCACCTACCGGGCGGCTTTGCTCGGGGTCTCCCCGCGCAGCTTTCTGGCCGCATACTGGATGGCGTTGACGATGTGCTGGTAGCCGGTACAACGGCACAGATTGCCCTCGATGCCCCACCGGATCTCTTCCTCCGTCGGGTCGGGATTACGCCGGAGCAGATCCACCGCGGTCAGCATCATGCCTGGCGTACAGAACCCGCACTGCAGCCCGTGTTCTTCCCAGAATCCCTCCTGGATCGGATGCAGCTGCCCGTCTTTGGCCAGCCCCTCGACCGTCGTGAGTCCGGCTCCGTCGGCCTGCGCGGTAAGCACGGTGCACGACTTGACGGCCTTGCCGTTCATCAGGATCGTGCAGGCTCCGCAACTGGTCGTATCGCACCCGATGTGGGTGCCGGTGAGGCCGAGGACCTCGCGGATGTAGTGCACCAGCAACAGACGCGGCTCAACGTCGTGGGTATGCGTGACGCCGTTCACCGCGACCGTGACCGTCCGCTTCACCGTCCGTCCCCCTTTGGCGTACCTCGCCACGCCGTGATGACACGTGCCGGACCCGGCATGAGGCCGGGCCCGGCGCACACGCTCGCCTGTAATCGCCCGAGTCTGGTGGACACGCCGCCGAACCGCGTCGCTCGCGGAGTGCGCAACGTCGTCCGCACCTGGAGTTACGACATGGTCCACAGAGCGACGGGCCCCGCGGCGCCACTCACGGACCCGCAGCAACGGCTATCGGTGGGAGAGCTGCTGCGGCACAGGCCCAGAGGAAGGTTCTGCGACCTCGGCGACCCCGTTAGGTTGTATAGGCGTTCGCGGGACAAACGAAACTTCCTCCGGGACATCCGGATCGAACGGCCGTGCGAGTTCGCGCGCTTCCTGCGGGCGCGCCACGCAGCCTTACGACTCGACGACCGCGACCGCCTCGATCTCCACGAGCATCTCGGGATCGATCAACCGGCGCACTTCGACCATGCTCGTCGCGGGACGGATCTCTCCGAATACCTCCCCATGCGCGCGGCCGATCTCCTCCCACCGGCTGATGTCGGTCACGAAAATCCGCGTCCGGACGATGTCCCGCATGGTTCCGCCGAGCTCGCGGACGGCGCGGTCGATTCGACCGAGTACGTCCTTGGTCTGTGCGTAGGCATCGCCGGGTGCAATCGTCTTCCCGTCGGGTCCCGCCGCCGCGGTGCCGGCGACGAAGATCGTGTTCCCCGCGCGTACCGCTCGCGAATATCCGACCACGGGTCCCCACATCGCCCCGGCCGGTACCTGACGTCGGCTCATCGACGATCCTCCCTTCCACAAGACGTACCGTGGCTGCTCGGAGTATAGGCCACCGCGTGGCCCCCTGGGAAGCCCATGCGCTATACTGATGCACGGCGCCAGCTCCGGCGCCGGAGGTCCGTTGTGCCGTCGACACCCCGGGATGAGCTCGCGCGCCGCGCGGCCGCGCTGCAGCAGCATCTTGCGCGCCTCGACTTCGACGCCGCGCTGATCACGCAAAACGCGGATCTCTTCTACTTCACGGGAAGCATGCAGAGCGGCGTGCTGGTGGTGCCCGCCCAGGGCTGCCCGGTGTATGGAGTCCGGCGGATCTTCGAACGCGCAATCCACGAGAGCGCGCTGGAACGGATTGTCCCGCTGGGGAGCCTCCGGGAGCTCAGCAGCCTGCTGCGCGACGCTGCCGGCACCCCGCCCCGACGCGTCGGCCTGGAACTGGACGTCCTGCCGGTCGCGGTTTGCGAGCGCTTCAAGGCGTCACTGGAAGGCGTGGCGATCGGAGACGCTTCAACGGCGATCCGGCTCGTGCGCACGGTGAAATCGTCTTACGAGCTCGAGCGCATCCGGGCGGCCGCGTCGCTGGCCGACGAAATGTTGCAAAGCGCTCTTGGCATGCTTCGCGAAGGCATGACCGATCTCGAATTCGCCGCGGGGATCGAGGCCACCGCCCGGTGCCGCGGACACCAGGGGATCGTGCGCACCCGGGGCTGGAATCAGGAAGCCTATTTCGGCCACGTATTCTCCGGCGCCGCGGCTGCGGTCCCGAGTTTTCCCGATTTGCCCCTCGGTGGGGAAGGACCAAGCGCCGCGGTGCCCTACGGCGCCGGCCACCGGCGCATCGCCGCCGGGGAGCCGGTGATCATGGACTACGTCGGCGCGCTCGACGGCTACATCTGCGATCAGACGCGAACAATCGCGATCGGGACGCCTTCTCCCGCATTCCGTGCCGCCCACGACGCCGCAGTGGCGATCCTCCGGGACGTCGAGGCCGAAATCCGGCCCGGCACGACGCCCCAGGAACTGTACCGGCTCGCGGTCCGCCGCGCGGAGGCGTTGGGATACGCCGACGCCTTCATGGGGGCGGGCCCGTTCCGCGTGCGGTACGTCGGACACGGCGTGGGGCTGGAGCTGGACGAATGGCCGGTCCTCGCGGACGGCTTCACAACCCCGCTTGAGCCAGGCGTGGTCTTCTGCGTGGAGCCGAAGCTCGTCTTCCCGGGGGCCGGCGCGGTCGGCATCGAGGACGAGTTCGTCGTCACGGCCGACGGCGCCGAACGGCTCACGCTCCCGGAGCAGCGCCTGTTTATCGTGTAGCGGGTCCGGGAGCCCGCACACGGTGACGCTTTCGCCAATCGAACGCGGCATCTACCGCCCCGCGCGTCACGGGAAGGGATGTCCCGCGCCTGAAAAGAACCAGGGACGAACATCCGCCGGGCATCGAACTTCGGATGTCCGCGCGGTGGTCCAAAACGGGGCTAACGGGCTCCACGCCCCGCCGGCGCCACGCAGCGACGACATCGGGGCTCCAGGAGTGATATTTCAACGGCCAGCGCGGGAGGGTGTCTTCATGGCAAAGGCGCCGGAGAAGCGGCTCGGGACCGAGGTGAGCGAAGCGGAGATCGCGGTCCACTGGAGAGAAGAGCAATACTATCGTCCCCCCGCCGGGTTCATCGGGCAGGCGAACCTGGCGGACCCCGCGATCAACGAGCGGTTCGGCATCGAACGGTTCCCGGAATGCTTCCGGGAGTACGCGGACCTGCTGTCGTGGGACCGCTACTGGCACACGACGCTCGACACCAGCGACGCGCCATTCTGGAAGTGGTTCGTGGGCGGCAGGCTGAACGCGTGCTACAACTGCGTGGACCGTCACCTCGGGCAGTACAAGAACAAAGCCGCGTTCCTCTTCGTGCCGGAGCCCGAAGACGCGCCCCACGAGGTCATCACATACCAGGAGCTGTTCATGCGCGTCAACGAGGTGGCCGCGCTGCTGCGCGACTTCGCCGGGCTCGGGACCGGCGATCGCGTCACGCTCCACCTGCCGATGACCCCGGAGCTCCCCATCACGATGCTGGCGTGCGCGCGGCTGGGGATCATCCACTCGGTCGTCTTCGCCGGCTTCAGCGGCGAGGCGTGCGGCATCCGGGCGGCCGACTCGGGCAGCCGCGTGCTCGTTACGATGGACGGCTACTACCGAAACGGTAAGCTCCTCGACCACAAGGCGCAGGCTGACCTCGCCGTTCAGGCGGCCGAAAGGGAAGGGCAGAAGATCGACAAGGTCCTGATCTGGCGGCGACTCCGAGATCGCCCCGCGTCTGAGACGCCGCTCGTCCCGGGCCGCGACCACGTCATGAACGAGCTGCTGACGCAATATGCCGGCAAGAGGGTCGAGCCGATATCGATGGACGCCCTCGCGCCGCTCTTCCTGATGTACACGAGCGGCACGACTGGGCGGCCGAAAGGATGCCAGCACGGCACCGGCGGTTATCTCGCCTATGTTGCCGGGACGTCGAAGTACATCCAGGACATCCATCCCACGGACGTCTACTGGTGCTTTGCGGATATCGGGTGGATCACCGGCCATTCCTACATCGTGTACGGCCCGCTGGCCCTCGCCGCCACGGGTGTCCTCTACGAGGGCGTCCCCACCCACCCCGATGCGGGCCGCCCGTGGAGGATCGCCGAGCGGTTGGGCGTCAATATCTTCCACACCTCCCCCACGACTATCCGCATGCTCAGAAAGATCGGGCCCGATGAGCCCAGGAAGTACCGGTACCACTTCAAGTGCATGACCACCGTCGGCGAGCCGATCGAGCCGGAAGCGTGGTTATGGTACTACAACGTGGTCGGGCGAGGCGAGGCGGTCATTACCGATACGTGGTGGCAGACGGAGAATGGAGGGTTTCTCTGCACCACGAAACCCGCGCTGGATCCTATGAAACCCGGGAGCGCCGGACCAGCGATGCCGGGGATCTATCCCGCAATCTACGACGAGGAAGCGAACGAGATCCCGGCGGGCTCGAACCGGGCGGGCAACATCTGCATCCGCAACCCCTGGCCGGGGATCATGCAGACCATCTGGGGCGATCGACAGCGCTACGTCCGCCAGTACTACGCCAAGTACTGCAAGAACACGGAGAGCAAGGACTGGCGTGACTGGCCATACTTCGCCGGCGACGGGGCGATGCAGGCCGCCGATGGGTACTATCGCATCCTCGGCCGCGTGGACGACGTGATCAACGTCGCCGGCCACCGGCTCGGGACCAAGGAGCTGGAGTCGGCATGTCTCACGGTCCCGGACGTGACGGAGGCCGCGGTCGTGCCCGTGGCCGACGAGCTCAAGGGCCGGGTCCCTGAAGTCTACATCTCGCTCCGGCCAGGAACCGTGGCGAGCAGTGACCTCAAGGACAGGGTCATCCTCGCGATCGAGACGTCGATCAGTAAGATCGCACGTCCCAGGGCCGTGTACATTGTCCCGGATATGCCGAAGACCCGGTCCGGCAAGATCATGCGCCGGGTCCTGGCCGCGATCTCCAACCAAATGGATACGGGCGACGTCACGACGCTCGCAAACCCCGACGTCGTAGAGCAGATCCGAACCCTGGTGCAGGGAGCGGGCGCCCGCCCGACCAAGGGGGACCCCGAGGACATCAAGCGCTTCGGCGACACCTGATGCGTCGGGTCAAGTGATCACGCCAGGGAGATCTCGTCTCCGATGCCCCGCGCCAAGGCGCGCTCGTAGGCGAGCTTCGCCGCAGCCACGTCCTCGACCGCAAGGCCGACCGACTCGAACAGCGTGATCTCATCGGGGTGTGTCCGGCCCGGGTGCGTGCCGGCAAACACCTCGCCGACTTCGGCCTGAATGTGCGCCGCGGCCAGTTCACCTGCCTGCAGAGGTACGACCAAGTCGCCCGCCTCGGCAACCACGCTCGCCCGGGAGTCCACAAACAGCCGGGATCTGGCCACCGCGTGGACGTCGAGTTCGCGCCAATCCGGCCGAGCGGCGCCGACGGCGTTCACGTGGATGCCGGGCTCGAGCCACCTGCCCTCCAACACGGGTGTCGTACTGGATGTAACCGTACAGACGACGTCTGCGCCGCGCACCGCATCGTGCGGGGATCTCACCGCTACGACCTGCAGGCCGAGACGCTCGTGCATTTCCGCCGCGAACCGCTCCGCGGCGTCCCGCGTGCGGCTCCACACGCGCACTCCGGCCAGTGGCGCGACCTCGCGCAACGCATGGAGATGGCTGCGCGCCTGGACGCCCGCTCCCAGCAGCGCGAGCTCGCGCACGGCACGCCCGGCAAGCCTCGCGGTGACCGCCGCCGACACGGCGGCGGTACGCATCTCCGTCACAAGACGCCCGTCCATCACCGCGAGCAGCGCTCCGGTCTCCGCATCGACCAGGAGGATGGTGGCAAGATGCGAGGGCAGCCCCCGCGCCGGATTGCCCGGATACACGGAGACCGCCTTGAGCCCGATCGCCTCCTGCGTCACTAGGTATGCCGGCATCACGCCGAGGAACCCGCGGTGTGCGTCCACGGGGATCACGGGCCTGAGCGGCTGGACCGCAGCCCCGGTGCTGAATGCGGCCAGCGTCCGCTCCATGAGCGGGATCAGCTCCCGCATGGTGAGAAGCGCGTGCAAATGCGACTCTCGCAGCAGCAACGGCATCGGCTCTCCTCCGGACGCGGCCTCGAGTGCGCTTCTGCCCGGTGCCTCCGGGTCCCTCCGAAAGAGCGAACGCTGCTGAAATCGTGGAACCAATCTCTGTGCCCGGGCCCATGGCCGAACCAGCATGCGCGCGAGCCGGTGCGTCCGCGTGGAGCGAAGCTGGGATGCCCCAAGACGATCGCGCCCCGGGGTGACGAGGCGAACGCCGAGGGGAAACGGCCGCCTCAGTGGTGGCGCTCGGACGCCTCGCGAAGGAACGCGGTTACGGCGAACGGGTTCGCAGGCCGCCGAAGAAGCTCCGGAGCAGCGCCCCGCACTCCTCGGCGCAGACGCCCCCGGTCACCTCGACTACGTGGGCGAACCGACGATCGCGCAGCAAATCCACGAGGCTTCCCGCCGCGCCGGCCTTGGGGTCAACCGCACCGTACACGAGCCTGGGGAGCCGTGCCTGCACCATGGCGCCCGCGCACATGGCGCAGGGTTCGAGCGTCACGTAGAGTGTACAACCGATAAGCCTCCAGCCCCCGAGATGACGCGCGGCTTCGCGCAGGGCCAGCATCTCGGCGTGGGCCAGCGGATCCCGGTCGACTTCGCGGCGATTGCGGCCGCGGGCGAGCACGCGGCCATCGCGAACGACCACCGCCCCGATGGGTACGTCGCCGAGATCCGCGGCGGCAACGGCCTCTTCCAGCGCGAGCCGCATGAACGCGGCGTCGCACATCGGGTCATGCCCGCCGAGCGCCGTGGTGACGCTACTCCTCCGGCAGAGGCAGCGGCGCGCCCTCCGCGGCCAGCCGGAGAGCTTGGAGCGCGTCCAGCATGGCCGAGACCGCGACCGCGATCTTGCGGGGGCGCTCGGCGTCCACGAGCTCGTCTTCCTTGAGAACGACACTCGACTGGACGCGCGCGCTGTATTGCGGGGCAGCATCCTCCGTAGAAAAATGCTGCTGCAGGCTGATGCTCGGGACGCCGGGATCGGCAGACGCCGAGCTGATCGCCCGCCGGAGGAGCACGACGTCCGGCGGCACCAGCAGCTGGTCCATGGTGATCTCGGTCAGCAGTTCGCCGAAGACCTGCACTTCCTCGTGCACGGTTCGTGAGAACTCCACGCCCTCGTCGTACTCGGCGATGTGCCGCCCGAAGGAAAGCGCATCCACGAGAAAGCGCAGCTCAGCCCAGGGCCACGCGAAGGTCTGCGGCGCGTCGGGCGGCGGCTCGTTTTCCAGGTGCACCACGTACCGGTATTCCCGGCTCATGTGGTCCACGTCTACGAAGAACGCGTACCCGGACACCACCAGATGGTTGTCCTCGAGCGCGTCCGTCAGCCGCCCTGCGAATTCGTGGAACGGATCGTGGTAATCGAGCCGGCGCGTCATCGAGTCATCCACGCCCGCGCGCCCTCGCACCCGCGGACGCCGCGGCCTCCCGCAACCTCGTTACCTGCGCCCCCGCAGCCTGCAGAAACAGCCGCGTCGCGCTGTCGACGAACATCGTGACACCGAGCGCATGATACGTGCGCACGTCGTCGGGCGTCAACGCCAGGGTGCCCACAGCAACACCGGCGCGCCGGCCCGACTCGATGATGCGTCGAATCGCCGCCTGCACCTCGGGGTGATCCGGCCGCCCGGGATGCCCGAGGCTCTGGGACAGATCCGAAGGCCCGATGAACAGGACGTCGATGCCAGGGACCCCGGCGATCTGCTCGACCGCCTCCAAACCCTGCCCGGTCTCGATCTGCAGCAGGTTCATGACGGCCGCGTTGCTCGCAGCCACGTGGGCGGCGAGCTCCACCGCTCCCCAAGAGGAGGCCGCGGTGCCTCCTGCGAGGCTCCGGATTCCTTCCGGCGCATACTTCGTGGCCGCCACCGCCATCGAGGCTTGCTCCGGCGTCTCGATCTGCGGCACCATGACGCCGACGCAACCCACGTCGAGCGTCTGGAGGATCTGCTTCGGCCTGTGGTCGGGGACGCGCGCGATCGGCGTCACGCCCGCCACGCGGCACGCCCGCACCATCGCTTGGAGCGTCTCGGACGTCAAAGGCCCGTGTTCGGTGTCGAGGAGCACCCAATCGTACCCCGCCACGCCCACGATCTCGACGATCTCCGGGCTCGGCAGTGACACGATCGTACCGAACACGGCGTCGCCGCGACGGAGCCGTTCCTTGAGCGGGTTCTGGAGCATACGAACCTCCTTGCGGTGGTACGGTGCAAGACTTCCATGTCGCGCGCGCGAATTCCCCCGTGTGACGACGACCGTCTACCTTGTGCGCCACGGCGTCACCGCCTGGAACGTCGCGGGCCGTCTGGCCGGCCGGCTTCCGGGGATCCCGTTGACCCCGGACGGGCGTCGCGAAGCTGCGGCGGTTGCGGCGAGGCTCGCGGCGCTTCCGATCCGAGCGGTTGCCGCTAGCCCGATCGAGCGCGCGCAAGAGACCGCAGCAGTGATCGCCCGGCCGCACGGGCTCCCCGTGACGACCGACGTCGCGTTCATCGAACGCGGATACACCGCATGGCAGGGGTTACGCTCGCAAGAGATCCGAGAACGATTCCCTGACGCCGTTGAGATGGTCGCACACGGAGAGCACGTGCCCGGCGTTGAGTCGGTCGACGAGATGGCGGCGCGCGTCTGGGCCGGCATCGAGCGCCTGGCGGCGCGCCACCCTGATGAAGCCGTCGTGGTCGTGTCTCACGCCGACCCGATCCGCGCGCTCCTCGTGCACATCATCGGCATGACGGCGGCGCGGCTCCGCGCCATCGGGGTCGGCACCGCGTCGTTGTCCCGGATCCGCTTTCGTGACGGTGGCGCGGTCGTGGACTACGCGAACAGCCGCACTCACCTGGCCGTTCTGGACGGCGCGGGCGGGTCAGACGGCGGCGAGTAGCCGCCGCAATGCCTGTGGACCGGATGACCACCCAGTTCGACGGCCGGACCGGCGCCCTGTGACCGGCCCGGCCTGGACACAGGGCGCGACCACCGTCGTTTGCGCCGGGTGCGGCGCCAGGGCGGCGCCCGACGATCCCTATCCTTTCCGATGCCCTCGCGCGGACGGTGACGATGTCGATCACGTGATGACCGTGGTGCTCGACCCCACGCTCGTGGGGTTCCCCGGAGGAGGGAATCCACGCCATTGCTGCGCGCCGGGCGGAGGCGGACGGACACGTGGTCATAGACTACGGGCTGCATCTGATCGTCACGGATGTCTCGGGGCGACAACTGGACGAACTGCCCGAGGTCGTGGCCAGCGGGGTGCAGAGCGCCAAGGTGTACACGACCTACAAGGCGTCGGGGTTCTACCTCGACGATTGGTCCTGGTACCGGCTTCTGCAACGTGCGGCCGACGTGGGGATGCTCGTGACCGTCCACGCGGAGAACGACGATCTGTTGGCGCACCAGCGCCAACGTCCCGTGGCAGGGACGAGGGGCGCTTCTGTGACGCTGCGGTAGCCGCGGAAAGGCACGGAGGTCATGAAGAGGCTCGGGCTTGAGCACACGATCGTCGATGGAACCGCGTATGCGCACGCGGTGGGACGATTCCGGGACGCCGGGATCGTCCTGCCCACCTTTGGCGAGCTCGCGGACCCCGCGCGCATCCCGGCGCGGGTGCAGGCTGCCCTGGCCGCGGTCGATCCGGACGCCCCGCATCCTCTCAACCTGTTCCGG
>DASPUZ010000073.1:0-2608 GCA_035622635.1 bacterium
AAATAGGTTCAAATGCGAGACAACCTCGGCAACGCATCTAAGCAATTAGGGACGAGACAGGGCGGTACATGGCGATTTGAGGAGGCCCTCGTCGCCGACCTTGAGGCCTTGGTCCCGGTTAAGGTCGGTCGCGGTCCGCCGATTTTGAAGTGGAGAGGATTGCTGTAATCCGGTCTCCGCAGACGCGAACGGTCGCCCGAAACTGATGCGCGATGGCAGCACCCTACCTCTTATGTCCGTGGTCAAGAGAAAAAATCGTTGATTTAGCAACAAACGCCACTTGCTGCGATCCAACAGATCGAAGCCTTTGTTTTGGTAGAGGAATCTGCACAAAGCGGGAGATGGAACCTTGAGACGACGGTTGATCAAACTCTTATCCGCGGGTTGGATACCGCCTTCCGTGTTCCGTCTCGGGGCTGGTCCCGTGTCTATATGGCGGGCGTCGGACTGGAAGTCCGGCCACATGGTAGGGTCGGGGAGTTCCCCTCCGTGGTCCATCCCCCGCTCTGTGCAGAATGATGCAGCAAATCTATCGCGGCGGCGCTCTGGAACGGACCTGCGATTCGAACGAGGCTCCGCAGTCATTTGCGTTGACCATGATCGTCGGGCTCGAATTCGTTAGGAGGCGGGAGTCACGTGCTGACCTATGGCCCATAGGAATGCTGCCATCTCACGAGCGATCGCCGCGGTGATGACGGGCGCTTTCTTGCCTATTGCGGTGAGCCGCCGAAACCGACCACACAGACGAACCTGTGCTTTCCAGGCGATGTCACGAACGTCTTTTGGCAACCCTTCCAGGCGCTTCTGAAGGGCTGCGCTGACGCGTGCTTGATACCGATAGGTCCAAGCGCCCTCCACCAGAGTACGGCGCGCGCGCCGATTGCCGGTCAATGTCAGACCCCCCCGGCGTATGCTGTCGCCCGTGGAGTTCTCTGATGGGACCAAACCGAGGAACGCCGCTAGTTGACGGGGATTGTCGAAGCGACGCACGTCGCCGATCTCCGAGACGAATGTTACCGCGCCGATGAACGAAACGCCGCGCATCGCCTGATAGGCGGTGATGACGGGTGCCATCGACCAGTTCGGCACGATGGTGTGCAACTGCTCCTCAAGGCGTGCCAACCGCGCAACGCAGTCCTCAATTGCGTCCACGGCGTCTTGAAAGACAATTTGCTGAGCTGGCTGCTCGAACGCTTGGTCGGCAAGCCAGCGTGTATGAGCTTGGGTCCAATGATTGCGACCACTGTAGATCCTTCCATGGCGCAGCAGAAATGACAGAAGCTGCTGCCTCTTTTTGCGTACGTCCGCGGCGGCGCTCTCGCGCGCTCGGACGAGATCCCTGACCGCCTCATGCACTGAGTCGGGAACCCACACCGACGTCAATTCTCCCGCACGGAACAGCCGCGCCAACGTCACCGCATCGCGTCGATTAGTCTTGATTCGATCGCCAGGCTTCTTGGGTATCAACGACGGTGCCACCACCGTGCACTCGTGACCTAATGCCAGGACTTGGCGGTAAAGCCCGTAGCCCGTCGGCCCAGCTTCGTAGCAGACTCGCACCTTCTCGTATTGGCCGGCCAGTTTCGTGAGGAGCCGCTTCACCGCCGGCGGCGCGCTGTCAATCTCCCCAAAATATCGGACCTCACCGCCACGCCCACCATCCGCGATCGCTACTGCATGCCTGTTCTTTGAAGTATCAATCCCCACGAAAACTTCGCTATACTTTCCCATGGTCCGCCCCTCGTGCGTTGAGGCTCTGCTCGGCCCGTCCGAGCAACCCTCGTGCTCTTTATGGCACGTCGGGGCGGGCCGCCTCGCCTCGGTGGACCACGGACATAACGTCTATTATGGTAGGTTGTTGGTCTCCCCGAAATCGGCTACAGCACTCGCTTGACGATCATGCATCGTCAATGCCCTGAAGCCGTCGCTCCTTGGATGGATCGGCCTCGTCTGTTATGGACCGTGTTCTATCAGGTGTGTTCCCGACCCCATCCCATTGTGTGGTAAGGAGAGTGACGAAATCCCGGATAGGGCCCCTTCAATGCCCGGATCACACGGGCGATGTTTGAAGGGTTCCGTTTCCGGTGACTCTCGGGCGTGTACAGGTCCCCGGGGCTTAAAAACATTCCGATCCCAATTGATCGGAATGAACTGTAGGTGAGACTTGTTGGCCGACTCGCCTTGCTTCGGGCCCGGTGTCTCAACGCGCAGCATCGAAACCCGCTTATGATTTGGTATCACCGGTCACTGCTAACCGCTCACGCAGCTTCGACCAGCGACGCCGGCCCGAGACACTTTGCACAGCAATGGCCACGGCTTTGCGCTGGCCGACCAAAATCACCAACCGCTTGCCGCGGGTGACGCCCGTGTAAAGCAGATTTCGCTGCAGCATGGTGTAATGTTGGGTGACGAGCGGGATGACGACGGCCGGGTACTCAGAACCCTGGCTCTTGTGTATGGTAACCGCATAAGCGGGCACCAGGTTATCGAGTTCTCCGAAACCATATGTGACAGATCTGCCATCGAAGCTGGCCGTGAGTTCACCCTCGTCTTGCTTTATTTCGGTAACATAGCCGACATCCCCATTATAGACCTCCTTGTCATAGTC